>DASYXA010000090.1:0-32145 GCA_035935465.1 Candidatus Limnocylindria bacterium
GACGCCGCGGCGCCACAGTGGCCTGCCGGGCTGGGGCGCGGCGCGCTCGCTGTCCGCCGCCGCCGGGGTGAGCCACACCGCGGCCATCGCCACCACCGGCGCGAGCCCCAGCCAGAGCAGCGTCGCCTCGATGCCGATCCGGTCGGCGAGCGCGCCGGCGAGGAACGCGCCGAGCGCATAGCCGGCCGAGAGCGCGGCGGTGTACCAGCCCATGACGGCGCCGGCGCGCCGGCCGCCGCTCTGGTCGATCGCAACGGCGAGATTGATGGTCCCGAGCGCGCCGAACGAGAACGCGTGAACGACGGTCACCGCGACGATCAGCGCGAGGTCGCCGTGCGCGAACGCGTAGCCGCTCGTCGACACGAGGAACAACACGAGCCAGACGAGCTGCTGCCCTTTCGCCCGCGAGCCGCGGTAGCGAGCGCCGATCGGCACCCGGGAGGCGAGGCGCATCACTCCGAGCAGCGAGCTGAGGGTGCCGATGACCGCGAGCGCGTAACCGTAGCGGTCGAGGTACAGCGGGAACAGCAGGTTCTGCACGCCCTCCGTCGTCGTCGTGACGAGACAGACGAGGTACGTGAGGAGGATCGCGACGCTCAGGGGCGGGGACCGGTCCAGCGCGGGAAGAGGTCGTGGGCCACGCCGAGCTGGTCGAGCGCCTTCCCCACACTGTGATCGACGAGGTCATCGACCGTTTTCGGCAGGGTGTAGAAGCCGGGCACGGGCGGCAGGATCGTCGCTCCGTAGAGCGCGAGCTCGTACATGGACTTCAGGTGGCCCGCGTGCAGCGGCGTCTCCCGGACCATGAGCACCACCGGGCGCCGTTCCTTGAGGTGGACGTCCGCCGCGCGCACGATGAGGTTGTCGTTCATCGAGTGCGCGATCGCGCTCATCGTCCGGATGCTGCACGGCGCCACGAGCATCCCGGCGGTGATGAACGTCCCGCTGGCGAGCGCGGCGGCGAGGTCGTTCTCCTCGTACTGGACGTGGGCGAGCGCGAGCACGTCCGCGACCGTGCGGTCGGTCTCGTACTGGATGGTGGCCCGCGCGCCCTTCGACACGATCGCGTGGATCTCGATCGACGGGTCGCCGCGCAGCGCCTCGAGCGAGCGGATCCCGTAGATCGCGCCGGATGCGCCCGACAGCGCGACGACGATCCGCCGCGTGGCGGTCACGCCGCGGCTAGCCGGTGCGCGCGGACTTGTGCCGCGCGCGGGTCATGAGCTCCGATTGCTCCTGTGTCGCGAGCCACTTGCGCAGCCGCTTCTCGAAGTCCTGGAGGTGCTCGAGCATCAGACCGCGCGCGGCCTCGGGATCGTGCGAGCGGATCGCGTCGAGGATCTCCTCGTGCGCCTTCTGCGTCGCCTTGGCCGAGCGGACGTCGCGCATGTCGTGCAGCGTCTGCACGAGCAGGTCGCGGTACGCGGCGACCGTCGCGGAGAGCAGCTCATTCTTCGCGGCGTCGGCGACGGCGACGTGGAAGTCCATGCTCGCCTCGGTGTGCGGCGCCTGCTCCCGCACGACCGAGCGGCCTTTCTCGACCGTCTGCTCGATCCGTTTGAGGGCGGCCTCGTCGGCGCGCTCCGCAGCGAGCTCGCAGGTCGCGGTCTCGACCACCGTGCGAGCCTCGGCGACGCCGGACAGGGTCATCCGCCGCAGCAGGATCATCGTCGAGATCGACTCGGCGACCTGGTCGACATTGGTCTCGCTCACGAACGCGCCGCCGCTCGCGCCGACCTTCACGTGGACCAGCCCGCGCGCCTCGAGCACCCGGAGGGCGTCGCGCACGGTGATCCGCGAGACGCCGAACCGCTCGGCGAGCTCGCGCTCGGACTCCAGCCGGTCGCCGGTCTTGAGGTCGCCGTCGAAGATCTTGCGCTCGATCTGCGAGACGATCTCGCCGGAGGCGCGCGCCTGACGGACCGGGGTGAACGGGACGCCGCTCATGCGGTGGCCGCGGCCTGCCGCGTGCCGGCAACAGCGTCCTCGAGGTACACGACGTTGTCGTAGCCGAGCTGCTTGAACAGGCGGTTCTGCGCCGACACGAACAGCAGCGGCTCGTCGCCGTCGTTCAGGTGCTGGTGCACCGTGTTCTGCGGGATGTAGACGAGGTCGCCCGCCGCGAAGTCCCACCGTGAGGGCGTCTCGGCGACGCGGGCGTAGTACTTGTCGGCGATCTCGGCCTCGACGTCCCAATGCAGGCTGTGACCCGTGCCGGACATCACGTACACGGCCTCGTCGGCCATGTGCCAGTGCCTCGCGCTGCTGCCGCCGGGCGCGATCTCCTGCTGGTACACGTCGACGCTGTTCGTGCGCACGTCCTTCGTCTCCGGCGAGGAGATGATCCGCACGCGGCCGTCGCGGGTGTCCTCCCAGCGCGTGTCGCTCTTCTTCACGACCTTCTTCTTCGCCGTCGCGCCCGGCGTCCAGAGCCTCGACCAGTCCTCGCGCGGGCCGTAGCCCGTCGCGTCGAACGGGCCGCTCCGGCCCTGCTGCCAGAGGCCCATCGCCATCCAGTTGGTCTTCGCCTTCATGACCAGGGCGAGCGCGCGGGCGTCCTCGTTCGCGTTGAAATGCTTGTGCACGCAGTCGCCGTGGACGATCGCGAAGTCGTCCTTCTCCCAGTCGTAGCGGACGCCGTCGTGGATCTCGTAGCCCTTGCCCTCGAGGATGTAGAAGCAGGCCTCGTTCTGGTGGCCGTGACCGTGATTAGCGCCACCGGGGAACAGCTCGACGAAGTGGACCTGGAGCGTCTGGGTGAGGAAGGGATCGTCGCCCGGCCCGAGCATCCAGGAGGTCTTCGAGCGATCGGAATCGCCGGAGTGGCCGACGCTCGCGTCGTCGACGACGGTGCCGGCCCGGCGCACGCGGTCCGCGGCGCGCTGCCGGCGGCGGAACTCGCCCAGGCCGTAGGTCTCGGAGCTCAACCCGCGAAGGAAGATCCGGCCTTCGCCCTCGCTCATCTCGGTGCTCCTCTCAGCATCTGCGAAAAGGTATAACGATCTGACATTCGTTCCGTCGAACCCGACCGGACGCGGCGGCCGGCGCCCGGCCGCCGCGGTCCGGGCGTTATTTCAGGAGATCGACCAGGGCATCCCCGGCGATGTTGCCGAGCACGCTGGTCTTGCCGTCGGCGCTCGCCTGGATCGCCTCGAACGAGCCGGTCACGTCGTGGAATTGGTTGAAGATCATCGGGCTGCCTGCGCCGAAGTACTTGATCTTCTTTCCCTGCGCCAGCAGCTTGATGCCGTCCGCGTAGTTGTAGACGACCGTGTGGTCCGGCCCCGGTGTCGTCACGTCGCTGATCGAGTTGACGTACACCTGCGGGTCCGTCGACTTCGCCGCGACCATGGCCAGCGCGGCCACGTTCATGGCGTCGTAGAAGTGCGACGAGAAGGTCCGCGGCGGGTGATTGAACAGGCGCTGGTAGGTCGCGAGGAACGTCTGGCCCGACGGTCCGGACTCTCCGGACGACGGGATGATCGACACGAGCTGGCGCGCGGCCCGGGCCGCGCCGATGGCCTTGATCCATTCGGGAGCGGCCGTGAGGTCGCTGCCGACGATCGGGATCGCCTGTCCGCCGAGGCCCTCGAGCTGGCTGAAGAAGGTTCCTGCCTCCTGCGGCTGGAGCTGCATGAGCATCGCGTCGGGCTTGGCCCGGATCACCTGGAGGATCTCCCCCTCATACGAGGTCACGTTCACCGGCACCGACGGCTTGGCCACGATGGTCAGGCCCAGGGTCTTCGCCGCCGCTTCGATCGGCGGAATGAGGTCCTGTGCGCCTTCGGCCGCGTCGAACACGAGGGCGAGCGTCTTGTAGCCCTTCTGCTTCGCGTAGTAGGCCATCGCAGCGCCGACGACGGCGTCGGAGGGCTGCATCCGGAAGCTGTACTGGAACAGCGTGTGATCGATGCTCGGGCTGCCGATGTAGGTGAAGCTGACCATCTTGGCCGCGTTCACGATCGGCAGCGCATTCTGGTAATCGGTGACGCTGAAGCCGAGGACCAGGCTCACGTTGTCGGTCGCGAGCATCTGGCGCGCCGCGGGCACCGCGTCGACCGGGTCGTTCTTCGTGTCGACGGTGGTGATGCTGACCGGACGCCCGAGGATGCCACCGGCCTGGTTGATCTCCTCGACCGCCGCCTTCGCGCCCTCGAGCTTGCTCGTGCCGTTCGCCGCGAACGGGCCGGTCAGGGCCGCGATGAGCCCGACGTTGAGCGGTGGGCCGGCCGTGGGCGACGCCGCGGCGGCCCCGGTGGCGACGGCGGCCGGCGGCGATCCTGACGACGCGCTGCAGCTTGTGAGGGCGATCGCGACGGCGACGGCGAGTGCGCCCCGAGCCCCCCGACCGCCGAGACCGAACGTGCGCGAAACAACACCAACCATGTGACTCTCCCTCTTACGCGACGCGAGAGACCGCGCTACCCCGCTCAGCGATCACCTCCTGACGCCCGCCGCCGGCTCGGCCTCGGCGGGTCCGGCCTCGAGGAACAGCTGGTCGAGGTCCGTGCGGGTCCGGAAGGCGCTCGCCGGACCATCGAGCCGGTTCCGACCGCTGGTGAGGAGATAGACCGTGTCGGAGAACTGCAGGGCCAGGCCCACGTTCTGCTCGACGACGGCGATCGCGAGCCCGCCGTCGGCCAGCGCGCGGATGTGCTGCCAGAGCGACCCCGAGATCATCGGCGACAGCCCGGCCGTCGCTTCGTCCAGCAGGAGCACCTGGGGGTCGCTCATCAAGGCCCGGCCGACCGCGAGCATCTGGCGCTGGCCGCCGCTGAGCTTCCCGGCCGGCTTGCGGAGCACCGGCCCGAGGTCCGCGAAGATCGCGAGGACCCGCTCGATCGATCCGCCGGACCGCACGTACCCGCCGAGCTCGAGGTTCTCCCGGACGCTGAGCGACGGGAAGATGTTCCCGAGCTGGGGGACGTAGCCGACGCCGCGCCGCACGAGGTCGCGCGCCTCCGGTCGCACGAGCTCGTCATCGCCGACGGCGACCGTGCCGGCGTAGACCCGGGCCAGGCCGAACAACGACTTGAGCAGGGTCGACTTGCCCGCCCCGTTGGGCCCGATGATCGACGTGATCGAGCGCTCGGCGAACGTGGCCGACACGTCGAAAATGACCGGCTGTTCCCCGTATCCGGCGGTGATCCCGCGTGCCTCAAGTCGCATGCGGAGCCACCTCGCCGAGGTACGCCGACACGACCGTGGCGTTGCGACGCAGGTCGGCCATGCTCCCCTGCGCGATCACCCGACCCTCGGCCATCACCACGATGCGCTGGCAGAGCTCTTCGACCAGCTCGAGCCGGTGCTCGACCATCAGGACCGTGATGCCGTGATCCCGGGACAACGTCTGGAGGTGTGTCGCCAGGCGCCGCCGGTTCGTTGGGCTGACGCCGGCGAACGGCTCGTCGAGGAGCAGTGCCGACGGCCGCGCCATCAGGCTGCGAGCGAGCTCGGTCAGCCGGCGCTGACCGCCGGACAGCGCGCCGCCGTACTGATCGGCGGCCGCGGCGATGTCGAACCGCGCGAGCATCTCGAGCGCGTCGGCGAGCTGGCCGGCCTCCTGGAGCCGCCACCCGCCGAGGACGGCGCGCAGCAGCCGCTCACCCAGCTGTCCCGATGGGGCGGCCATCTGGTTCGACAAGACCGTCATCCGGCCGAAGACCCGCGCGGTCTGGAAGGTCCGGACGAGTCCCAGCCGGGCGATCTCGTGGAGCGGCCGCCCGGTCACGTCCCGACCACGGAACGTCACGCTGCCGCGAGCCGGCCGCACGGCGCCGGAGATGCAGTCGAGCAGGGTCGTCTTTCCGGCGCCGTTCGGTCCGATCAGACCGACGAACGACCCGGCCTCGACGTCGAGATCGACCCCGCCGACGGCCTGGACGCCGCCATACGAATGCGCGACGCCGCGGACCCGGAGGATCGGCTCGCCCACCACGGGCGCGCCCGGAAGACCCACGGGTACCGCGGCGGCGCTCATCGGCGGAACCGCTCCTTGGGCTCGGGCCAGATGCCGCGCGGCCTCCACCACAGCACCGCGAGCAACAGCAGGCCGATGGCGACGGACTGGAGGGCGGGAACGAGATCCGGGCGCCCACCGGGGTCCGGGAGGAACCGGCTCCCTTCGATGATCGCCTCGAGCACGATGAGCGATCCGAGGAACGCCCCGTTCGCCCACCCGCGGCCGCCGACGATGACCGCGGCGAGCAGCACGAACGTCTCGCCCGAGGCCCAGGCCTGCGGGCTCCAGCCGCCGAGGTAGACCGCCGACAGCCCTCCGCCCAGCCCGGCCGCGGCGGCGCCGAGCAGGAAACCGATGGTCTTGAGGCGCACCGGGTTCTTGCCGAGCGATGCGGTGGCGATCGGGTCCTCGCGTGTGGCGCGCAGCGCCCGGCCGAGCGGGGATCGCTCGACCCGCCACATCACGGTGTAGGTGAGAGCGAGCAACAGGACCGCGATCGCGAGGAACACGAACTGGTACGTCGTCGGGTCGAGCACGTCCTGCCAGGGCCCCGGGATCCCGGCGAGCCCGATCTCGCCGTTGAGCAGGCCGAGGTCGTTCGTCGACAGCACGAACAGGGCCCAGGAGATCGCCGACAGCGTGAGCGCGAGATACCAGTTGGAGATCCGCCGGAACGCGATGAGCGCGAGCCCCAGAGCGAACACGACCGTCACCGCGACGCCGAACAGGACGTCCCAGGGGAACGCCCAGCCGAAGCCGCCGACGTACTGGGGCCCGCCGGGGATCGGATGCGGCAGCGCCGCGATGCCGGTCGAGTAGGCGCCGACGGCGACCAGGAGGATGTAGGCGAAGTTGAAGATGCCGGTCACGCCGAACTGCATGTTCAGCCCCAGCACGAGGATCCCGTTCAGCGCGGCATAGACCGCGATCGTCGTCAGGTAGAAGCCCATCCCGCTCATCGGCTCAGCTCTCCTGCATCCGACCATGACCGAGGCCACCGAGCAGGCCCTGCGGCCGGAACAGGACGATCGCGACGATCGCCCCGAAGATGAGCGTCGGCGTCAGCGCCGCCGGGATGACCAGCACGCCGAGGGCGGTCACCAACCCGATGATCAACGCGCCGACCATCGCACCGTAGGCCCGGCCGATGCCACCGATGATCACCGCCGGGAAGATCAGGTAGGTGAAGTTGCCCCCGACATCGGTGCCGAAGGTGTGGACCTGCATCGCGAGGATCACGCCGGCGACTCCGGCCATGAACCCGGTCATCAGCCAGGTGACGTCCGCGAGCCGCGCGGCGTCGAGGCCGCAGACCGTCGCGAGCGTCCGGTCGTCCGCGATCGCGCGCATCGATCTTCCGAGCTTCGTGTAGGCGAGCACCGAGTGGGTCGCCAGCATCAGCCCGAGCGCGATGACCAGGAACACCAGCTGGTCGGTCGCGAGGGTGACCGATCCGATCTGGTGGACGTCCCGCGCCGCCGTCTCGTACTCGTGGTACGCGGTGCCCCAGATCGCGATGTACAGGTTGTTGAGGAGCAGGCCGACCGCGAGCGTCACGATCAGGATGAACAGCGGCTCGGGCCGGCGCCGCACGAACGGCATGAACACTCCCCGATTGATCGCGAACGACAGGAGCGCGGTGGCGACGCCCGCGACGAGCATCGCGAGCCAGATGTTCAGGTGGAGCGGCTCGCCGTTGAAGACCATCGCGATGAACGCGCCGAAGGTGAGCCATTCGCCGTAGCCGAAGTTGAAGTAGTTGGTCACGCCGAACTGGAGCGTGAACCCGACCGCCGCGATCGCGAGGACCGCCGCGTCCACGACGCCGAAGACCACCAGCGCCGGGATGTCCTGAGGCATGCGCGCCCCTTTCAGCGTGCTCCGCGATGGTCCGTCCGCTGCGTGAGCCACGTGCCGACGCTGGATGTCTAACAGTTATACCTTTAGCCGCAGGACCACCGCCGTCTCGGTCCTGGCAAAGGTATAACAATCAGACTATTCGGGCGGAAGGGGTGCTTGTTGGCCGCGCGCTACGGCTCCGACGTCATCGTCGACCTGCTCCAGGGGTTCGGCATCGAATACGCGGCCCTGAATCCGGGCGCCACGTACCGCGGGCTCCACGACTCGATCGTGAACTACGGCGGCAACGCGCCGGAGATCATCACCTGCACCCACGAGGAGATCGCGGTCGCGATCGCCCACGGCTACGCGAAGGTGACCGGCAAGCCGATGGCGGCGATCGTCCACGACGTCGTCGGGCTGCTCCACTCGGCGATGGCCATCTACTACGCGCACATCGATCGCGTGCCGGTGCTCGTGCTCGGCGCCACCGGGCCGCTCGATCGCAGCAAGCGCCGCCCGTACATCGACTGGATCCACAGCGCGCTCGTGCAGGGCAACGCGGTGCGCGACTACGTGAAGTGGGACGACCAGCCGGCGAGCGTCGCCGACTTCGGGCCGTCGTTCGCGCGCGGCTATCGGATCGCGACCATGGAGCCCGGCGGCCCGGTGTACCTCTGCTACGACGCCGGGCTGCAGGAGGACGAGCTCGCGGCGCCGGTCAGCGTCGCGGCCGTGATCGCCGCCGCGCGCCCGACGCCGGTCCAAGCGGACCCCGACGCGCTCGAGCACGCCGCGCATCTCATCGCGCACGCGGAGCGGCCGGTGATCGTCACGGAATTCACGGGTCGCCATCCGGCCGCGTTCTCCGAGCTGCGCCGGATCGCGGAGCTGCTCGGCGCCCCGGTCATCGACGGGCAGGGCCGGCTGTCGATGGCGACGCGCCACCCGCTCAACTTCACCGGCAGCGATGGCGTCCTCGCCACCGCCGACCTCGTCCTCAGCCTCGACGTCGGCGACCTCTCCCGGATGCTGAACCGGCTCGATCGATCGACGCACCAGAAGCGGAGCCGGATCCCGGAGGGCTGCACGATCATCGACATCGGCCTGATGGAGCTGCGCTCGAGCAAGTGGTCGGAGGATCTCGGGCAGTTCCAGCCGGTCGACCTCTCGATCACCGCCGACACGGCGATCGCGCTGCCCGCGCTCCGCGAGCGCGTCGCGGCCGACGCGAGTGCCTCGTGGCCCGGCCGGCGGAAGCGCATGGAGCAGGAGAACGCGACGCTCCGCGCCGAGGTCGAACGGAAGAGCCGCGAGCACTGGGACGATTCGCCGATCTGGCCCGCGCGTCTCGCGAGCGAGGTCTGGGAGGCGATCAAGGCCGAGGACTGGGTCCTCACCGGCGCCGACCTCGAGGACTGGGCCTGGAAGCTCTGGGACATCGACTCGCCGATCCGCTGGCCGGGCCGCAGCCTCGGCACCGCGACGCAGATCGGCATCTCGATCGGGGTCGCGCTCGCGCACCGCGGCGACGGGAAGCTCATCGTCGGCATCCAGCCGGACGGTGACCTGCTGTTCGATCCGGGTGCGCTCTGGACGGTGGCGAACCAGAAGCTCCCCATGCTGCTGGTCATGTACAACAACCGCGCCTACTACAACGACTGGGAGCACCAGCTCCGCGTCGCCGACAGGCGCGGGACCGACAAGGCCAGGGCGAACATCGGGATGGATCTCTCGGAGCCCGCACCGGACTTCGCGCTGCTCGCGAGGTCGTTCGGCTGGTACAGCGAGGGCCCGATCGACGATCCGGCGGCCGTCGGCCCGGCGCTCCGGCGGGCCATCGCCGCGATCCGGACGGAAGGCCGGCCCGCCCTGCTGGACACGATCGTGCGCAAGCGGGAGCTCACCCGCTTCCGCTGACCCACCGGCCCACGAAGGACCCGGTTGCTCGCTGAGCGCGCAAGACGAGCGCGCCACACAACGATGTGCGACGCGCTCGGCGGTTGAGACCGCGACGATCCGTAACGGCCGCAGTGAAGCGCGCTCGACGGCGTTCCGCATGACGTGCGCGAACAGCTTTCTCGCGGCCGCATCGCCGCCCTCATCGTCGTGACGGTCGCGCTCTCCGCAACCGCGCCGGCAGCCGCGTCGAGCGGGGGGTCTGTCGCTTCTGGGTCGAGCGAGCTACCGAGCTTCGGCGTCGGCGGCGCGGATCTCCTGAGCTGCACGGCGCGCGTCGGTCTCGCCGATACCATCGCGAACGTCACGACCGAGGCCTGGTCGCCGGACTCATCCGCGATCGCGTTCGTCCACACCGTCAACGTGCCGTCGCGGACGACGGTCACCGGGTATGAAGAGGATCAGCGGGTCGCGACGCTGAATGTCGCGACCGGCGCGGTCCGCGAGCTCGGTCACGGCAGCAAGCCGTCATGGTCCGCGTCCGGCGCGCTCCTCGCGTACTGGGACGACGACGGCTCGATCCACGTCCTGCTCTCGGGCGAGATCGTCGCCGAGCTCGACGCGTCGGAGCCCGGCCTCGGATGGAACGGCGACAGCCTGCTCTTCTGGAAGGGCGCCGAGATCCGCGCCTGGAGCGCCGGCGCGATCCGTACGGTCGCGACGGTCGACCCGATGTTCGCGCCGCACTACCCGTCTGACGACGCGTACTTCAGCGCCGACGGCTCGCAGTTCACGATCGCCCGGTATGCCAATGGCGGCACCGGCGAGCTGTTCGTCGGAACGACCGCCACCGGCGAGATCGCGCCGATCGGCGACGGGAACACCACCTTCAGCGAATGGTCGCCGCGTGGCGCGACGCTGCTCCTGCGCTCCGCCACCGCCCTGTCCCTTCGCGCCGCCGATGGCACCGTGCAGAACGCCGCGCTGTCGACCTTCGGCGGTACGGTCCACGGGTGGACCGCCGACGGTCGCCTGTTCGTCGGGGCGATGTCCGCCACGATCCCCGGCGGGAATGCGTTCGACCGGTTCGCCGTCTGGGGCGGGGACCCCGGTGTGGTCACGACGATCCCGAATCTCCTCGGCGCACGCGCGTTCAGCCCCGACGGCCGCTGGTTCACCGGCGTCAGCCGGACGGACCTCTACACGGATCAGCTGGAGCTCTACCGCTGCGGCGCCGCGACGGGCGTGGCCGGCGGGCTCCGCGCGGAGACGACCTCGCGGTCTCGCGCGCAGAAGATCGCGGCCGAGGGCAACCGCTTCGTTCGGCCGGTGGCCGGCGCGTTCACCCAGTACGTCCAGGGGACCCACACCGGCATCGACATCAGCGCGCCGGTCGGGTCGATCATCGTCGCGTCGGACGACGGTGTCGTCGACGCGGTCGGGCTGGTGGCCGTCGGCGGCTTCCGGGTCTGCGTCAGCCACGCGGGCGGGCTCGAGAGCTGCGACTACCACACCTCGCTGCCGCTCGTGCGCATCGGGGAGCACGTGGCGCGCGGCCAGCCCGTGGCACTCGTCGGCCTGACCGGGCAGACCACCGGTCCGCATGTCCACTGGGAAGCGAAGCGCGACGGCCGGATCGTGAACCCGCTCGATCAGTAGCACGCGCATCGCACTACCATCGACGAGAGAGATGGCCTCCGAGCTCACCAGGACCCAGCGCGTCGTCGTGACCATCGGCGTCCTCATGGGGATGCTGCTCGCGAGCCTCGACCAGACGATCGTCGGGACCGCGCTGCCACGGATCGCCGCCGAGCTCAACGGGCTGGCCGCGTACGCGTGGGTCGGCACGGCCTACCTGGTCGCGTCAGCGACGATGGTGCCCATCGCGGGACGGCTCGGGGACCTGTTCGGGCGCAAGCTCTTCATCGTCGTCGGCATGGCCGGCTTCCTCGGCGCCTCGGCCCTCTGCGGCCTCAGCCAGACGATGCTCGAGCTGATCGTGTTCCGCGGGATCCAGGGCCTGTTCGGCGGCATCCTGATGTCCTCGGTCTTCGCCGTCGTCGCGGATCTGTACCCGCCGAAGGTCCGGGCGAAGATGCAGGGCATCTTCAGCGGCACGTTCGCCCTCGCGGCGGTCATCGGGCCGACGCTCGGGGGCGTGCTCACCGACACGCTCGGCTGGCGGTGGGTCTTCTACATCAACCTGCCGCTCGGCGTCACGGCGCTGGCCGTGATCGTCCGCGGGATGCCGGCGGTCCGCACGACGGCTTCGCGCCGCGACATCGACGTGTTCGGCGCGCTCACGCTGGCGGCCACGGTCATCCCGCTCCTCACGGCGCTGTCGCTCAGCCGGGACCACGACTGGACCTCGCCGCTGGTGATCGCCCTGGTCGCCTTCGCCATCGTGGCGCTCGCCGTCTTCGTCTGGATCGAGCGCCGCGAGCGCCACCCGATCATCCCGTTCGGCCTGTTCCGGGTCCCTGCGTTCACCACCGCCATCGTCGTCGGATTCTTCAGCGCCGTCGGGATGTTCGGGGTCTCGCTCTTCGTCCCGCTGGTCTACCAGGGGGAGCTCGGACTCACCGCGTCCGCCTCCGGCAAGCTCGTCACGCCGATGACCCTCGGGATGCTCGTCGGCAGCGTCGCGACCGGCCAGCTCATCAGCCGGCTCGACGGCTACCGGTTCATCGGCACCGGCGGGGTCGCCCTTCAGGCGGTCGGGATGTGGCTGCTCGCGCAGGTCGGCCCGGGCAGCGCCGAGGCCGACGTCGTGCGCGACATCGTCCTCATCGGGGTCGGCACCGGCTTCGCGATGCCGCTGTACCAGAACGCGCTCATGAGCGCGGTCCCGCTGACGGTGGTCGGGGTCGCATCGAGCCAGCTCCAGTTCTGGCGCCAGATGGGCGCGACGGCGAGCCTCGCGCTGCTCGGCACGATCCTCAGCCATCGACTCGCGCGCAGCGGCGTCGGCGCCGACAGCGAGCTCGGCGGGATCACGGTGCCGATCGCCGCTCGCGCCGCGATCTCCGTCGCGCTCCATGACGCCTTCCTCGTCGCCACCGGGCTCATCGGGATCGCGCTCGTCGCGTCGCTGTTCATGCGTGACGTCCCGCTGCGCGGGCACACCGAGCGCGAGCGAGCCGACATCCCGGCCACGTCCTTCGCGGACTAGCTCGGGCTCAGGCGAGACCCGTCAGCGCGCCGCCCCGACGCGCGCGCTCCTGAGCATCGATCCAGGTCTTCTCGATGACGAACGGCTGCCACAGGCTCGCGGCCACGCGCTCGATCTCGTCATCGGTGTACGGCTTGGGCTCGCCGATCGTCAGCGCGTAGGCGAGCCGCTTCGCGTTCTCCTCGAGGTAGAGCGACAGCGTGACGCAGCTCGGCACGTCCGCCGCGACCACCGCGACGCCGTGGCCGCGCAGCAGCACGGCGCGGTGCGCGCCGAGGTCCTTCGCCAGGGCGCTCCCCTGCTGATCGTTCCGCACGAGGTCCGGATCGTCGTACACCGGCACGGCCCTCCCGAACGGCGCGCCGGCGTTGAACGCCGTGATGAGCGGCTTCCCCACCGTCGCGAATGCCGTCGCCGCGAGCGGGTGGAAGTGCGACACGCTTCGGACCTCGGGCCGCGCCCGGTAGCAGCCCAGATGCAGTGGCGTCTCGGCCGGCGGCTCGCCGCTCACGACCGAGCCGTCGGCGACGTTCACGACCGCGACCTGCTCGGGCGTGACCGAGATGCGCGACGAGCGGCGTCCGTTGATGTACGCGAGGTCACCGTCGCGCAGGCTGATGTGGCCGTGCATGTCGAAGATGCCGGCGAAGGCCATCGTCCGGCACGCGAGGGCGACGAGCGCGCGGTCCTCCCCGTCGCTCAGGTCGGATACCCCTCCGGTGCCTCGACGCTCGTCTCGTGCCCGATGTGCGCGTAGCGCCGGCGGAAGCGCAGCAGCGCGTCGATCTTGTTCGGGTCGACCTGGTGGGCGACGACCTCGCCGGTGAACAGCAGGTGATCGCCGGTCGCCCGGGAGTCGCGCACCGCGCACCAGAGGACCGCCATGCTGCCCGCGACGCCGGGCGCGCTGCCGGCGCCGGCCGGCGCCTCGAGCGGGCGCACCTTCAGCGTAGCGAACTTGTCCGGGCCCTCGGCGGAGCGCCCGGCACGCTCGGCGATGTCCTGCTGCGACGCGTGGAGGAACGAGACGCTGAACGCGCCGCTCTTCTGGATGAGCTTGCAGGTCCGGCTGCCGGGGTGCTCGGCGATCGCGACCATCGGGGGCTCGAACGAGACGTACATCGCCGTCCCGGTGGCGCACGACCGTTCCGGTCCGTCCGCGGCACCGATGACCGCGACCCCATGGGGGATCCGCGAGAGCAACGCGCGGGCGAGGGTGTAGCGATCGCCGGTGTTTCCGGGCATTCGCCGAGGCTAGCAGGAATGGTCGAATGGTCTGATAATTCCGCCGGTCGCGCCCGGGGGCCGTGTCCCAGCCGGGCGTGCGGGAGGTGGCTTGTGAGGTCGGGCTTCGCGCTGCGGTTCTCAGCCATCGCGATCAGCATCGCCGTCGTCACCGGCTGCGGAGGCGGCGCCGCGCCGGCCGCGGTCGCCAGCGCGACACCGACGGCGGCGGCGACGACCGCCGCGCCCACGCCGACACCGGCGCCGGTCAAGGTGCGCGCGGCGTATGGCAACGTGACCCCGGCGAACCTCGCGCCGTTCTACGCGAAGGAGAAGGGCATCTTCCTCCAGAACGGGCTCGACGTGGACCTGACCCTCATCGACGGCGGAGGCAAGTCGATGGCCGCGCTGCTCGGCGGCTCGGTCGACATCGCGCAGCTGGGCGGCACGGAGGCGATGAGCGCCTACGCCGGCGGCGGCGACGTGCAGGCGGTCGCGCTCTTCGTCCCGGTCTCGCCGTGGGTGCTGATGGCCCCGGCGAGCTACACCGGGCCGAACGACCTCAAAGGCAAGACCATCGGGGTCGCCTCGAAGGGCGGCTCATCGGAGATCGCGGCCAACCAGCAGATCGCCAAGCTCGGGCTCAAGCTCAGCGACGTCACGATCCTGTCGACCGGCTCCGTGGCGAACCTGACGGCGTCGATGCTGGCGAACCAGGTGTACGCCGGCCCCGGCCATCCGCCCGACACCGCGAAGCTGTTCGCGGCCGGCTACAAGGTGATCATGGACCTCGCCGCGCAGAAGGTGCCGGCGGTCGAGAACTGCACCATCGTCACGAAGAAGTACGCGAGCGCGCACAAGGACGTGATGCAGAAGTACGTCGACTCGCTGATCCAGGCGATCGTGGCGATGAAGAAGGACAAGGCCGGCACCCTGCCGGTCATGGAGAAGCTGCTCAAGGTGACCGATCAGGCCGCGCTCTCGCAGACCTACGACTACTACGTCACGCAGATCTTCCCGGTCTACCCGGAGGTCACGCCGGACGCGTGGAACTACAGCCGGGACGAGTTCGCCAAGACGAATCCCGCGGTCAGGGGCCTCGACGTGACCAAGATCATCGACAACTCGTTCGTGCAGAACGCCAAGGACCGCAAGGTCGGCGGCGGCTAGGAGCCTCGCAGCGCGCGCCAGACCCTCTCGGCGGTGATCGGGAGGGTCTGGACGCGGGCTCCGCTCGCGTCGTGCACGGCGTTCGCGACCGCCGCGGGCACCCCGGGGTTCACCAGCTCGCCGGCCGAGCGCGCGCCATACGGGCCGACCCCGTGGTCGTCGGAGAGGTGCACGATCCGGAGCGGCGGCACGTCCGCGATCGTCGGCAGCTTGTAGTCGCCGAGGTTCGCCGCGCGGATCCGGCCGTCGCTGACGGCGAGATCCTCGGTGAGCGCCTGGCCCAGGCCGTACACGAATCCACCCTCGAGCTGGCCGCGCAGCGCCACGGGATTGATGACCTGCCCGATGTCGATGGTCAGCACGGCCCGCAGCACTCGGACGGTCCCGGTGTCGGCGTCGACCGCGACCTCGATCGCGTGCGCGCAGGCGCCGTTGTCGACCGCGGTCGCGTCGAACGTCGCGCTCAGTGTGAGACCCTCGGGCGGCAGTGCGCGTGCGGCGTCGGCCACGGAGCGCCCGGCGAGCGCCTCCTTCAACGCGTTCGCCGCCGCCAGGGCCGCGCCGCCGTGCACCGGCGTCACGCGGCTCCCCCCGATGCCGGGATCCCGCGGACCGTCGGTCGAGAGCCGCCGCACGCGCACCGTCCCCGGATCGACGCCGAGCGCCGCCGCGAGGATCCGCTGGATGAGCGTGTGCTGCCCGCCGCCCTGGTCCCCCACGCCGGTCCGCGCTTCGATCGTCCCGTCGCGATCGAGCCGGAGCGAGATCGTGGTCCTGCCGCGGCCGACGTGGCGGACCCCGAGGGCGAAACCGATGCCCCGCCCCGCCGGCCGAGGCGCATCCGCGCCGATCTCGGCCGCGGCCCGGTCGAGGAGCGCCCGGAGGTCGGGCCCGTGCCACGGCTCGCCGGTGGTCGTGGGATCGCCGGGGCCGGCGACGTTGCGCCGGCGCAGCTCGAGCGGCGTGAGCCCGAGCTCGCGGGCAATGAGATCCAGGTGCGACTCCGAGGCGAAGACGTTCTGCGGCTGGCCGGGCGCCCGCATGTGCCCTCCCGGCACGTGATTCGTGTACACGGTCGCGGCCTCATGGCGCGCCGCGGGAACGCGGTAGCTCTCCAGCGTCGCGACACCGCCCTCGACCATGAGCCGGACCGTCGGCTTCCCGGCCGCGTACGCGCCACCGTCGAACAGCGCGAACGACTCGTGGGCCACGATTCGGCCGTCGGCGTCCACGCCGGTGCGGAGCCGGATCCGCGACGAGTGCCGCGGGTTCGTCGTCGTGAGCTCGTCGGCGAAGCGGGTCACCGCGCGCACCGGCCTGCCGGTGGCCTTCGCAAGGTGGTAGAGGACGAACTCGTCGGTCGAGAGGCCCTTGCCGCCGAAGTCGCCGCCGATCGTTCCGTTGTCGACGACGATCCGCTCCTTGGCCAGACCGAGGGTCGCGGCCATCTGGTCACGCAGATTGAACGGCGCTTTGTTCGTCGAAACGACCCGCACCACCTCGCCGTCGAGCCAGACGATCGCGGCCCGGGGCTCGAGCGCCGCCTGGTGGATCCGCGGCGTCGTGAACTCGTGCTCGAAGATCCGCGCCGCGCCGGCGAACGCGGCATCGACGTCGCCGTGCGACTCGACCACGTGGCCCTGGTGGTTCGGATGCGGGACCGGCGGCCGCGCGCCGCGGCCCTCGAGGAACCGGTACGTCGCGGCATCGGGATGCAGCGGCTCGGCGTCCGGGCGGAGCGCGTCGTCCAGATCGAGGAGCGCGGGCAGCTCCTCGTACTCGACGGCGATCAGGCGGATCGCCTCCTCCGCGATCTCGCGCGTGTCCGCCGCGACCGCGGCCACGCGATCGCCGACGAACAGGACGCGGTCCCAGCAGAGGACCGGCCAGTCCTGGAGCCGCCGCCCGAGCCGCTGGCCCTCGAGGTCCGCGCCGGTCAGGACCGCGTGCACGCCCGCGAGTACCTGGGCGCGGCTCACGTCGACCGACACGATCCGCGCGTGCGGGTACGGGCTGCGGGCGAAGGCTGCCTGCAGGGCCCCCGGCACCTCGAGGTCGGCGGTGTACGCCGCGGCGCCGGTCGTCTTCGCCTCGCCATCGATCCGGCGCTCCGGCCGGTCGAGGAGGCCCGGTCCGGTCATCGCGCCGCCACCGTCGCGCGGAGGCAGTCCGCGAAGCCGGCGAGGACCTTGTCGGCCTGGCGGGCGATGAGCGGCTGGCCGAGCTCGCCGATGCGGCCGAGGATCGCGACATCGCTCGAGACCCGCAGCTCGGTCGGCGAGTCCCCGCTGACGGCGAGGTCGACGAAGGCCCTGACCGCGCCGCCGATCCGCTGGTCGGCCGCGTCGGCGCGCAGCCGCGCGGTCCCCGCCGCGCCGTCCCGCGACTCGATCGCGACCGTGCCCGAGAGCGCGAGCCTGACCGGGCCGACCCGGACGTCGAGCGTGCCGCGGACCCCGTCGCCACTGGGTACGAGATCGCGCGCCCCCGGCACGCACCCCGCGGCGACCGGGAGATCCATGAGCACGGCCCACACCGCCGCGCGCGGCGCGTCGATGGTGACGCGGTGGTCGAGCTTCACGCGACCTCGCGCAGCGCGCGCTCGGTCCAGACGCCGGCCATCGCGCGCTTGTACTCCGCGCTCCCGCGCAGGTCGTCGATCGGGTCCGTCGCCGCGGCCGCGAGCGCCGCGGCCTCGCGGATCGCCGCGTCGTCGAGGCGCCGGCCGGCGAGCGACCGCTCCGCATCGCGCGCGCGCAGCGGCACCGGCCCCGCCCCGCCGAGCGCGATCCGCGCGTGCGTGCAGCCGCCGCGCTCATCGGTCGCGACGACGGCGGCGACCGACACGGTGGCGTAGTCGTCGAGCGTCGTGGGCAGGAACTTCCGGTACGTCGCGCGCGCGCCCACCGGCAGCGGCGGCAGCTCGACGCGCACGACCAGCTCGTCGGGCTCGAGCGACGTCTGGAAGACGTCCACGAACAGCGCGTCGAGCGGGATGCGCCGCGCGCGATCCCTGGACATCGCGATCGCGACGCCGTCGAGCGCGAGCAGCGTGACCGGCGGATCCTGCGCCGGATCCGCGTGGACGAGGCTGCCGCCGAGCGTCGCCTGCTCGCGGATCCGTACGGTCGCGACCGCGGCGAACGTCGCGCCGAGCGCGGGCGCGTGACCGCGGACCGCGGCCGAGCGCGCGAGCGCGCCATGCGTGGCGAGCGCGCCGAGCCGCAGCCCACCGACGGCGCCGCTGGCGTCGATCGCGCGCAGCCCCGCGAGGCGGCGCAGGCCGATCACGCGCGCGGGCCGGATCAGCTCCTGCTTCATGAGGATGACGAGCGACGTGCCGCCGGCCATGACGAGCGTGTCCTCGGTGCCGTCGGCCAGGAGCGCGAGCGCTTCCTCGAGCGTCTCGGGCTCGACGTACTCGAACGGCCTCACGCGTCGCGCACCTTCGCGATCGCGCGCGCGATCCCGTAGTAGCCGGTGCAGCGGCAGAGGTTCCCCATCTGCCAGTCGGCGATCTCGGCGTCGGTCGCATCGGGCTTCGCGCGAAGGAGCGCGTCCGCGGTCATGAGCTGGCCCGAGGTGCAGATCCCGCACTGGAACCCGCCTTCGGAGATGAACGCCTCCTGGAGCGGCGTCGCGAGCCCCTCGATGGTGCGGATGGCGGTGCCGTCGACCTGCGTCGCGAGCAGCAGGCAGGCCGACAGCGGCGCGCCGTCCACCTGGACGGTGCAGAGGCCGCAGACGCCGACGGAGCAGCCGTCCTTCGTGCCCGTCGACCGGAGGTCGTCGCGCAGGAGATCGACGAGCAGCCGATCGGCCGGGACGGTGACGTCCACGGCCGCGCCGTTGAGCGTGAACCGGATGCGGTGAAGGCTCACGCGACCGTTAGAGGTACTTGCGGCCCTCGAGCTTGTCCGGGACGACGAGGCCCAGGGCGGCGATCTTCGGGTCCATCTCGGCGACGTAGTCCTCGCGCATCTTCCCGTTCGTCCGCTTCTTCAGTCCCCACTCGATGTAGCGCTCATCGCGCGCCGAGTTCGAGCGTCCGAACATGTCGAGGCCGACGACGTACCACTTGTCGATCGCCCGCTGCGCCGCGATCCGGCCCGCGGGGGTCTCGATCATCTGCCGGAGCTGCTGCTCGCCGTAGGCGACGTGGCCCTTCTCCTCGCGCAGGATGGTCGGAAGGACGTCGTCGGTCGGCAGGTAGGACGACCCGACCATCTCGTCGAGCTGGTACTCGCCGACCTTGTCGATGAGGAAGCCGAACGCCGCGAAGTCGCCCCACTCGGGCATGTCCACCTTGAACGCGTCGACCTCACGCTGGGAGCGGGGCCGGAAGAGGATGTCGGACCGGTCGAGGCCGATCATCCCGAGCATCCGAAGGAACTTGCGGCAGTGGTCGATCTCCTCCGATGCGATCCGCGCGACCCGCCACTGGTCGTCCACGCTCGGCGCGCGGAGCGTCCAGTGGTCGACGTAGATGTGCGGCCCGCCGATCTCGCAATCGGCCTGGATGGTCAGGAGGCGGGTCAGCAGGTCGCGGTACTCATCGGGCATCTTGCCGAAGTCCTTCGGCTCGATACGGTCGGTGAACTGTGCCATCTAGCTGACCCGCCTCCTCTCGTTCGTCGCTACTGGCCGACCTTCCGATCCTGCGCGCTCTGCACGAAGGTCGTGTCGATCATCTTGGCGAGATCCACGGTCTTCACCTTCGGGTTCTTCTTCGCGAGGATGTCGACCGAGGTCGCGAGCTGGTCCGGACCCGGCATCGGGTAGGCCGGAGTGACCTCGTGGAGGAAGAAGTCGTAGGCGCGGGTCATGTCGTCGGTCGAGTCGCTCTTGAAATACTTCTTCAGGACGCCGATCGTGAAGTCCTTGTTCTTGTTCGCGTAGGCGATGCCTTCGACGATCGCGTCGATGTACGCCTGGACCACGGCCTTGTTGGCCGTGAGGTACGAGCGCTGCACGACGATCGCCGTATTCGACGCGGGGATCTTCTGGCTGGCGAGATCGATCAGCGCGGTGAGCCCGGCGGCCACGAGCTTGGTGTCCTCCGGCGGGTCGTCCAGTCCGGCATCGATCTGGCCGGTCAGCAGGGCGGCGGTGCGGTTCGAGTGCGACCCGACCGCGACCAGGTCCACGTCCTTGTCCGGGTCGAGGCCGTTCTTCTTCAGCGCATCGCGGGTCGCGATGTCGCTCGAGCCGCCGGCGTTCGAGATCCCGACCTTCTTGCCCTTGAGGTCCGCGATGGTCTTGATGCCCTTCGCGACGTAGAGCTTGTACGGATACACCGGCGCGAGCTGGCCGACGATGACGATGTCGGCCCCGCCGGCGACCGCTCCGAGGACCTCGCCGCCGCCGAACTGCGCGACGTTCACGGAGCTCGAGATGAGGGCCGCTGATGTCTGCGCCCCGCCGTTGACGTACTGGAGATCGACATCGAGCCCGTGCTTCTTGAAGATACCGGCCTCGAACGTGACCCAGACGGTCATGTCGTCGCCGGTGATGTTGCTGTAGGCGACCTTGATCTTCGTGCAGCAGGGCAGGCCCGTCGGCGACGGCGACGCGGCCGCCTGCGTGGCGGGCGCGGTCGTGGCCGCGGGCGCCGTCGTCGCGGCGCCGCCGCCGGCGCCACCACCGCACGCGGCCGCGATGATCGCGATGACCGCTCCCAGGACCGCGAAGGTCTTCGTCATTGAGTCACTCCCGCTTCTCCTACCGCCGTATTTGGGGCCGCCATGACTGGAACCGGTTCTCGACGCGCTGCAGGATCGTCGTGAGGACCATGCCCGTGCCCGCGATGAGGATCACGCCCGCGAAGAGCTTGGGGGTCTGGAACGTCTGGCCCGCGATCGCGATGAGCTGGCCGACGCCGTGCCGTGCCGCGATGAGCTCGCCGACCACGACACCGGTCAGGGCGTGGCCCACACCCAGCCGGAAACCGGTCAGGATGAACGGCACCGAGCCGGGCAGCACGACCCTGCGGAAGATGAGCGCGTCCGAGGCGCCGAACGAGCGGGCGACGCGGAGGAGCGCGGCCTCGGTGTTACGCACCCCGGCCATCGTGTTGATGATGATCGGGAACAGCGCCCCGAGGAAGATGACCGCGACCTTCGACGGCATGTCGATGCCGAACCAGATGATGAACAGGGGGATCAACACGATGCGGGGGGTGCTGTAGAAGAAGTTCACGAACGGATCCATCGCGTACTGGAAGCGCGTGTACCAGCCCATCAGCAGCCCGAGCACGAGTCCGATCACCATCGCCATGCCGTAGCCGATGATGACCTCCTGCCCGCTGGTCGCGATGTCCAGCCAGATCTCGCCTTCCTGGAACAGCTTCACGAACGCCTGGCCGATGTCGGCCGGTCCCGGTAGGAAGAGGACCGGCACGATGCGCGCGTTCGCGACCAGCTGCCAGACGGTCAACACGAACGTGACGCTCAGCGTGCCGACGATGATCGGCTCGTACTGCTTCATCCGGCCCGGCCTCATCACGGACCGGCCTTCGCGCGCTGGCATCGCGTCGCCGGAGCCGCGGGCCGCGACCGGCTCCCCGAGCAGCACGTCCCTGCTCATGCCGCGGGCACCCCCGCGATGAGACGCTCGGCGGGCACCGCGAGCTCCTCCTGGATCGACTCCCAGATCTCGTCCTCGTAGGTGAGGAACTGCGGGTCGCGCTTGACGCGCAGGTCGCGCGGGCGCGAGAGCTGGATCTCGACGACCGTCTTCACCCGGCCGGGCCGGCGCGTGAACACGATGACCCGGTCCGCGAGATAGATCGCCTCTTTGATGTCGTGCGTGATGAACAGCGCGGTCTTCCGGGTCTTCGACCAGATCTTCAACAGCTCGAGCTGCATCATCTCGCGCGTCTGCGCGTCGAGCGCCGCGAACGGCTCGTCGAGCAGGAGCATCTCGGGATCGGTGAGCAGCGCGCGCGCGAGGTTCACGCGCTGCTGCATGCCGCCGCTCAGCTCGAGCGGATAGGCGTCCTCGAAGCCCGTGAGCCCGACGAGCTCGATCTGCTGCTTCGCCCGCGCGACGGACTCGTCCTTCCCCAGTCTGCCCTGGGCCTCGACGCCGAAGAGCACGTTGCCGAGGACCGTCCGCCAGGGGAGCAACCCCGGCTGCTGGAAGACCATCGCGCGGTCCGGGCCCGGCGTCGTGATGTCCCGGCCGTCCAAGGTGAGGGTGCCGCCGGCGATCGGAAGCAGGCCATCGACGGCGTTGAGGAACGTCGTCTTCCCGCAGCCGGACGGTCCCACGATGGCGACGAACTCGCCGGGCCGGACCGCCAGGTCGACGCCCTGGACCGCGGTGAACAACGTCCGCGAACGCTGCAGCCAGTACTCGATGACGACGCCCTTGGCCGCGAGCTTCGCGGAGCGGTCCATCACCGCCTCAGCGCAGCTTGCCGTCGCTCGGATGCGGCTCGTTCCGGAGCAGGTAGCCGAAGCGCTCCTTGGCCTTGCGCTTGGTCTCCGCGCTCGGGGTGTTCACCGGCGGGAAGTCCGCCTTCCACTCCCACGGGCGGGTCGCGTCGATGATCGCGCGCGAGCTGTGGCCCTTCCGGTCCTTCGGGATGCGCGGGTCGAGCGGCCCGCTCCACGCGCGCTTGATGATGTCGATCGAGTCGACCGGATCGGAGCGCGTGCTCATCGCCCACACGACGTCGTTGAGGTCCATCACGTCGATGTCGTCGTCGACCACGATGACGTAGCGGCCGAGGTAGGCGCCCGCATGGACCGTCGCGGCGAGGTGGCCGACCTGGCGCGCGTGGCCCGCGTAGCGCTGCTCGATGCTGACGGCGTTGAACAGGCGCGAGCCACCGACCTCGTGACACCACACGCCCTTGATGCCCGGGACGCCGACCGCCTCGAGCTCGGAGCGCAGCAGCGCCGACCGGAGGAACGCGCGGTAGAAGGACTGCTCGTCGGGTGGCTGGTTCGGCGGCGAGCCGAGGATGATCGGGTCGTTGCGGTGGTAGACCGCTTCGACCTGCATGAACGGCTCGGGCCGCGCGTCGCTCGCGTAGTAGCCGGTCCATTCGCCGAACGGACCTTCGACGATCCGCTCGGTCGGGTCGACCCAGCCCTCGATCACGATCTCGGCGTCCGCGGGCAGCGGCAGACCGGTGACCGGGCCCTTCACGACGCGGTACGGCTCGCCGCGCACCCCGCCGGCCCAGTCGTACTCGGTGAGCCCGAACTGGACCTCGGTCGCGGCCGCGAGGAACAGCAGCGGGTCGCCGCCGGCGACGAACGCGATCGGCATCTTCTCGCCCCGCGCGAGCCACGCGTCGCGGTGCATCCGGCCGTGCTTGCCGGGCGAGATGTAGAAGCCGAGCTTGTTCCGGTCGTGGACCATCACGCGGTAGCAGCCCAGGTTCACCCAGCCGTTGTCCGGATCGCGCGTGATGTCGAAGCTGCCGGTGCCGATGTAGCGGCCGCCGTCGTCCTCGTGCCACTTCGGCGCCGGGAAGATCGAGAGGTCCACATCGGCGCCGCGCTTCACGTTCTCGAAGATCGGGCCGTCCTTCACCTCGATCGACGGGATCGGCGTGATGCCCGCCGAGACGCGCTTCTGCCACGCCCGCACGAGGTCTTCCGCCGGCAGCTCCGGGTCGAGCCCGAGGGTGAGCGCGAGGCGCGGGAACCAGCCGAGCCCGTTCGAAAGCACGCGGAAGCCCTTCTGGTAGCCCGGGATCTCGTCGAACAGGAGCGCGGGCGTGCCGTGGACCCGGCCCGCGAGCTCGGTCGCCATCCCGATCTCGTCCTCCGACCGGGCGCCGCGGACGACCCGGAGCTCGCCGAGGTCGTCGATCCGCTTCAGCCAGTCTCGGAGATCGCGGAATGTCCGGGTCGGGCGCTCGGCGACAGCCATCCCCATCTCCCCACCCCCGCCGTTCCCGGCCGCGGGGTCAATTAGCAAATGGTTATACCACTGCGCCAGGGGCGAGGAAATCCGCGGCCAACGCCGCACACCGGGCCGCGGTGCCGCGCGCGGTATGGGGGCTGTGGCCACCGCCCGCGAGCAGCTCGATGCGCGCGGCCGGGACCTCGCGGGCGAGCCGGTCGAGCTCGCCGGGCTCGGTGCGAGGGTCGTCCGCGCCGTGCAGGACGAGCAGCGGGACGCGCAGCTCGTGGAGCCGGCCCTCGTAGAGGTCGTCATCCGGCGTCGCGGCGATGTCGAGCCAGGCTTGGCCGTCCGCATGGAGGACCGCCCGCCAGTGCTCCTCGCCGTGCTCCGCCGCGAGCGTGCGCGTCACGCGCTCGCCGAAGGCGTCGGGGTCGTCGACCATCTGGAGGAAGAACGCCCGCGAGCCCGGCTTGCGGCGGTCGAGATGGATGGCCTCGACGATGAGCCGGCTGTACCGATCGGGCTGCCGCAATGCGAGCAGGGTCGCGATGACCGCGCCGTCGCTGTGCCCCCAGACGGCGCAGCGCTCGATCCCGAGCGCATCGAGGAGCCGCTCGGTCTCGGTGGCCGCGGCCGCGTGGAACCGCGGCGGGAACCGCTCGACGCGCGGCGAGCGGCCGTAGCCGGTCCGGTCGGGGATCACGAAGCTGCGGTCGAGGGCCGCGATCGCCCCGTCGTAGGGGTAGTACCCGTAACCCCATCCGCCGTGCAGGATCAGCAGCGGCTCCCCGCGCCCGCCCCGGCGGACGTGGAGCGCGATCGGGCGGGTGCCCGGGAGCAGCGGAGACGCGGCGATCGTCTCCATCCGGGAGACGAGCGTCGTCAGCTACGTGCCCGGCTCAAGCTCGGGCCGGCGGCCCGTGCTCAGATGGTCGATCCGCTGCCCACGGCACAGCCGCTCGTCGCTCATGTGCCCTTGTAGTTGGGCTTGCGCTTCTCGGTGAACGCGGTCACGCCCTCGCGCGCGTCCTCGGAGGCGAACAGGCGGCCGACCGCCGCGTGCTCGAACAGCATCCCGTTCTGGAACGGCATGCCGCCGCCGAGCACGGTCGCGAGCTTGATCTGGCCGATCGCGAGCGTCGGGCCGGTCGAGAAGGACGACGCCATCTCGTGCGCGCGCGCCTGGAGCGCGTCGGCGGCCACCACCTCGTCGACGATGCCGAGCGACTTCGCCTCGGCGGGCTGCACCGTGGTCCCGCGGATCATGAGCTCGAGCGCCTTCTGCCGGCCGATCAGCCGCGGCAGCCGCTGCGTGCCGCCGGTGCCGGGGAGCACGCCGAGCGTGACCTCGGGGAGCCCGATGTTGTAGGTGCCCTCGGCGGCGATGCGGATGTCGGCGCACATCGCGATCTCCAGGCCGCCGCCGAGGCAGTGTCCGTTGATCGCGCACACCACGATCTTCGGCGTCCGCTCGAACTTGCCCATGATCTCGTTCGCGTGGATCACGAAGGCGAACTGATACGCGCTGTCCGTCGCCGCGAACATCTTCACGTCCGCGCCGGCGGAGAAGAACTTCTCGGAAGCGCTACGCACGACGATCGCCTTCACGGCGGCGTCGAAGCGGGCCGCGTCGATCGCGAGCGAGAGATCGTCGAGGAACGCCTTGTCGTAGGAGTTGGCCGGCGGCCGGTCCAGCACGATGTGCCCAACGGCCTCCCGGATCTCCAGCCGCACGACGGACATGACGACCTCCTGAAGCGTTCCCCGGTTTCCGGCACAATCTAACCAAGTAGTCAGTTGGCGTGCGCCGGAGCGCCGCAGGCCGATGGTGGAGAGGTTTCGGATGGCACGGATGTTCATCAACGGCGAGCTCGTCGACGCCCAGAGCGGCAAGACGATGGACGTGAAGAACCCGGCGAACGGATCGGTCGTCGACTCCGTCCCACGAGGCGGCACCGCGGACGTCGATGCCGCCGTCGAGGCGGCGGCGAAGGCCTTCCCGGCGTGGGCAGCGCTGTCACCGACGAAGCGCGCGGCGATCCTGCACGCGGCCGCGGAGAAGATGAAGGCCGCGGTGCCCGAGATCGCGAAGCTCCTGAGCCAGGAGCAGGGCAAACCGCTCGCGCACGCGATCCTCGAGGCGTCGCGGGTCCAGGAGAACCTCGAGTACTACGCCGGCCTCGCGGACAAGATCCGCGGTGACTACGTCCCGCTCGACGACCCGGCGAAGTTCGGGCTCACCATCCGCCGGCCGGTCGGCGTCGTCGCGGCGATCACCCCCTGGAACTTCCCGCTCACCTTGATGGCGAACAAGATCTGCCCTGCCCTCGCGACCGGGTGCACCGTCGTGCTGAAGCCCGCGTCCACCACGCCGCTCGCGACGCAGAAGGCCGTCGAGATCATCAACTCGGCCGGGCTGCCGCCGGGCGTGCTGAACATCGTGCACGGGTCCGGCGCCGAGATCGGCGACGCGCTCGTGTCGCACCCCAAGGTGAACAAGGTCGCGTTCACCGGTCAGACCGAGACCGGCAAGCGGATCATGAAGCTCGCGGCCGAGAACGTGACGCGGGTCACGCTCGAGCTCGGCGGCAGCGATCCGATGATCGTGTGCGACGACGCGGACATCCGTCGCGCGTCCGCGGCCACGGCCATCGGCCGGTTCTTCAACGCCGGCCAGGCCTGTCTCGCGGTGAAGCGCGTGTACGTGTTCGCGTCGGTCGCCGAGGAGTTCATGGCGAAGATCGCCGACCGCGCGAAGAAGGAGTGGAAGATCGGCGATGGCCTCTCCGAAGGCACCAAGATGGGCCCGCTCCACACCGAGCACCAGCGCTCCGAGGTCGAAGCGCAGGTCGCCGACGCCGTGAAGAAGGGCGCGAAGGTCCTCGCCGGCGGCACGCGGCCGGAGGGCAAGGAGTTCGACCGCGGCTGGTTCATGCAGGCCACCGTCCTGGCAGACGTCGCCGCCGACTCGCGGATGCTCACCGAGGAGGTCTTCGGTCCCGCCCTCCCGATCGTGATCGTGAACGATCTCGATGAGGCGATCGCCAAGGCGAACGACAGCGTGTACGGGCTCGGCTCCTCGATCTGGACGAAGGATCTCGCGAAGGCCCGCAAGGCCATCGAGCTCCTCCAGGCCGGATACACCTGGGTGAACGACATCCAGGTCGCCTACGACCAGCTGCCGTTCGGCGGCTCGAAGCAGTCCGGCTTCGGCAAGGAGCACGGCCTCGAGGCCCTCGACGGGTACCTCGAGAAGAAGTCCGTCGTGCTCTCGGCCGGTTGATGCCCGACATCGGGGCGCTCGTCGCCGAAGCCAAGGGTCTGGAGCTCTTCCGCCCGCACGGCGCGTTCGAGGTCCACTGCGCGCACTGCCACGCCCGCCTCGATGGCAATGGTGACTGCGCGACCTGCGGGCTGATCGGCCGGCCCGCCGCGGAGCTCGAGCGGCGCGCGGCGACCGATCCCGAGCGCGTGACGAAGGTGCTGACCGGTGCGATCGCGAAGCGACGGGGGTACGCGCCGGCCGCGAAAGGCCAACTCTAGCGGAGCGCGGCCTCGGCCGCGGCCACGACCTCGGTATCGCCGACCTCGAGGATCGCGCCATTACGCGCGGTCGCCTGCAGGCAGAGGTACGCCACCACGCGTGCGGGATCGCGCGGATCCTTCACCAGGCCGGCCCGCTTCGCCTCGCGGTACTCCTCGACCCGCGGGAACGCCTCGGGAGACGCCTGCCGGATGCGCTCCTGCATCGCCGTGTCCATGTACCCGGGGTGGAACGCGGCCACCGATACGCCGGTGCCGTCCATCTCGAGCGCGAGGACCCGCGTGAGCTGGTCGACCGCGGCCTTCGCCGCGCAGTACGCGCTCCAGCCCGCGCTCGCGCGGTCCGCCGCGCCGCTCGAGATGTTCACGATGCGCCCGTAATCGCGGTCGAGCATGCCGGGGAGCACCGCGCGGGTCACGAGGTACGTCCCGCCGACATTGATCGCGATGTTGCGCAGCCACGACGTCCCGCTCGTCTCGGCGAGCGGTCCGACCGGGTCGAGGACGCCGGCGTTGTTCACGAGGATCGCGGGCGGTCCGACCCAGCGCTCGGCGGCGAGCACCAGCTCCTCCACCTGGCGCTCGTCGGCGACGTCGGCCGTCTGCGCGAGCGCCTTGCCGCCGGCCCGCTTGATCGCGTTCGCGACCTCATCGAGCTCCGGCGCGTTGCGCGACGCGATCACGACGCTGGCGCCGAGGCCCGCGAGGGTCTCGGCGATCGCCCGGCCGAAGCCGCGTCCGCCACCGGTGACGATCGCGACCTGCTGTTGGAGGAGCGCGGTCGTCACACCCGGACCGCCAGCTGCTTCGAGAGCACCGTCGCGAGTCGGTCGACGTCGGCGTCGCGGTGCAGCGCCCAGAACGAGATGCGGATCGCGTCCATCGACTGGTCACCGACGTGCTTGATCACCACGCGGTCCTCGTCCCACGCGCGCTGCACGATCTCCGCCGCGCCGCCGGCGCGCGGCTGCACGACGACGATGCCGGTCGGGTCGTCCGCGCGTCCGAGCAGGTCGAACGGCAGCTGGTTCACCAGGCGCAGCACGCGACCCCGCAGCTCCTTCACGCGCCGGCCGACGGTATCCCCGAGCGCACGGTGCACGGCGAGCGTCTGGCGGATCCCGACGAACGCGGCGACGTCGACCGTGCCGATCTCGAAGCGGGTCGCGTCGTCGTTCAGCTTCAGGTGGCCCTCGAGGTCGTGGTCGGCCCGAGAGCGCCAGCCGACCCGGCTCGGCGTCCACCGGCCCGGGTCGGCGATCCAGGCCGCGCCGGTCGCGAGCGGGCCGTGCAGCCACTTGTGGCCGAGGAACACGGTCGCATCCGCGCCGAGCGCCCGGACGTCGACCGGGACCTGGCCGAGAGCCTGCGCGCAGTCGACGATGCTGAGCGCGCCGGCATCGCGCGCGAGCTGGCACGCCGCCTCGACCGGAAGCCGGCGACCGGTGCGGCACGACACGAGCGACAGAACGAGTGCCTGCGCGCCGTCGCGGAACGCGAGCCGCAGGTCCGAGAGGAACCGCTCGTCGTCGTGGAGCTGCACGACGCGCACGCGATCGCCCCGATCCTGCCTCCGGTAGACCGGCAGGAGCGCGGCCGGGTGCTCCTCGGCCGTGGTGACGATGAGCGCGCCGGGATGGAGCGGTAGCGACGCGATGAGCGTGTTGAGGCCGTCGGTCGCCGACTGGGTGAGCGCGATCCGCGGCGCCCCGTCCGGATCGCCGATGAACGCCGCGAGGTCGGCCCGCGTCGCGCAGAGCTCGGCGTTGTACGAGTCGTAGCCGACATGCGAGAACATGCCGACGCCGTTCAGCCAGGTCCGGTACGCCTCGGCGGCGCGCTGCGCGACCGGGAACGTCGGGCCGGAGCCTGCGACGTTGAAATAGAGGAAGTCGTCGTTCAGCGCCTGCAGCGCCCCGACCGAGACATCCGGCCGCTCGTCGACGAAGGTCATGAGGTCGTGATCCCGCGGATCGCAAGGCCGGCGGCGAAGAGGGCCATCAGGCCGAAGGTGAGTGACGCGGTGCGCCGCTCGCGCGTGCGGACGATCGTCGCGGCGAGCGGGATCGCGAGCGCCAGCGCGAAGCCGTAGAGCACGTGCAACGGCTGGGCCGGCGGCCGCAGGAAGACGAGCACCGCGAGCCCGAGCAGGCCCTGCGCGATCGCGGCGGCCTCGAAGATGACGAGCGCGCCGACGAAATTCGGCGTCGGGCCCGATCCGCGCAGGCCGAGCAGCAGGCCCCACAGGCCGACGACGGTGAGGTACAGCACGATCGCGGTCGCGATACGGCCGTGCAGCGAGAGCACGACATCCATGCTCGGAGGCTAACTCATCGCGTCGCGCCGACCGCTAGCCTTGACCGGATGACGGCACCCGGACCGGGTAACGAGATCGCCGAGACCGGCGTCGCCTACCTGGACGGCGCGTTCGTGCCGCTCGCGGAGGCGAAGGTCAGCATCGCCACGCACGCGCTCCAGTACGGGACGGGGGTCTTCGAGGGGATCCGTGCGTATTGGAGCGCGACGGACGCGGAGCTGTACGTCTTCCGCCTGCGCGAGCACTTCGAGCGGATGACCCGGTCCTGCCGGATCGTGCGCATCGGGCTGCCCGGCGACGCCGACGAGCTGTCGGAGATCCTCCTCGAGCTGCTCCGGCGCAACGCGTTCAGGAGCGACGTCTACATCCGGCCGCTCGCGTTCAAGGCCGCGCGCGTGGTGAAGGTCGCGCTGCACGGCCTGCGCGACGGATTCGGCATCTACGCATTCCCGATGGGCCCCTACCTCTCGACCGGCGGGCTCGCCGCGCACACGACGAGCTGGCGCCGCATCTCGGATGAGGCGATCCCCGCGCGCGCGAAGGTGAGCGGGGCGTACATCAACACCGCGCTCGCGACCGACGAGGCCGCCGAGCACGGGGCCGAGGAGGCGATCTTCCTCACGAGCGGTGGCCACGTATCGGAGGGCGGCGGCTCGAATCTGTTCATGGTCCGCGACGGCGCGCTCATCACGCCGCCGGTCACCGACGACATCCTCGAGGGCATCACCCGCCAGACCATCGAGGACCTGGCGCGCGAGCTCGGGTACGCGTTCGTGCAGCGGCCGATCGACCGCACCGAGCTGTTCGTCGCCGACGAGATCTTCTTCTGCGGCACCGGCGCACAGGTCGCGCCCTGCGTGAAGGTGGACGGCCGGGCCGTCGGCACCGGCGCGATCGGACCGGTCGCGAAGGCCATCGGCGACCGCTACTTCGCGGTCGCGCGCGGCGACGACCGGTCGCACCCCGAGTGGCGCACCGCGGTCTACGCGACATGAAGGTCGCGTATCAGGGGCTCGCCGGGGCGTACTCGGAGGCCGCGTCGGTCGCGCTCTTCCCAGAGGACACGCCGGTCCCGTCGCGCACGTTCGGGGACGTGTTCGCGGCCCTCGAAGCGAGCGCCGTCGGCGCGGCCGTCGTGCCGGTCGAGAACACGCACGTCGGGTCGGTCATCGACGTCTACGACCTGCTCCGCGGCCACGCCGGCCTGTCGGTCGTCGCGGAGGTGATCGTCCGGGTGCGCCACGGTCTCCTCGCCAAGCCCGGGGCGACGCTCGAGGCGATCAAGAGCGCACGGTCGCACCCGCAGGCGCTCGGGCAGGTCGACGATTACCTGCGCGCGCACGGGATCGAGCCGGTCGTCGCCTACGACACGGCCGGTGCGGCCGCCGAGGTCGGGGCGGGGACGGATCTGACCGTCGCGGCCGTCGCGAGCCGGCGTGCGGCGCGTGCGTACGGTCTGACGGTGCTGGCCGAGGGCATCGAGACGACGCCGGACAACTTCACCCGCTTCTTCGCGCTTGCCCGGCGCGGGGACGACTACCCCATCGGTCGCGTGCCCGAAGCATTGCGCACCGGTCCGCGCAAGACGAGCCTCGCCTACGCGACGGCGAACGTCCCGGGCGCGCTCACCCGCTCGCTCCAGCCGTTCGCGACCGCGGGCCTCCAGCTCACGAAGATCGAGTCGCGCCCAAGCCGCGCGGCGCCCTGGGACTACGTCTTCTACCTCGACTTCGAAGGAGACCCCGCGCGCACGCCCGCGACCGAGGCGATCGCGCTCATGAAGACCTGCTGCGCGTGGGTCCAGGTCCTCGGCACCTACCGCGCCGCGACCACCGTTCTCAACCCCGACTAGACAACGCGAAAGGCGCCGCTCGTGGCGGCGCCCGTCGCGAAAGGAGGGAGGTGGTGGTGGGCTAGTTCGTGGCCGCCGGCTTCGGCGAGCGCGTGCGGTCGACGATCTTGACGATGCCGCCGTCGACCTTCGGGAGGAGCTGGTCGGCCTGGGCCTGGGTGATCGTGCCGGCGGCGACCGCCGCGTCGACGCGGTCCTTCGCCTTCGCGTCGAGATCGGCGATCAGACCGTCGCGGGACTTGCCCGGCGTGCCATCGGCGATCTGGCCGAGGCTCTTGCCGGCGCGCAGCTGCTGCTTCACC
>DASYXA010000091.1:0-3083 GCA_035935465.1 Candidatus Limnocylindria bacterium
GCCGCGCATCGTGGAAGGCGTAGTTCTGGAACGTGTCCTGGCCGACCATGAACGGCGCGTAGCGGCCGGGGACCATCTGATCGGTGTCGAGGTCGTCGCCGAAGACCCAGGCTCTGGGCATCAGTCTTCCTGGTCCATGCCGGTGACCCACGGCGCGTTCGCCACGAGATGGGCCATCGCGAGCTCGCGCGAGCGGTCGCCGGAGCGCTCCGATGCCGCGCCGCGGTCCCCGCGCTCGGCGCGCCGCCGCGCGACGAGCGCGTCGAAGTCCGCGTCGGTCGCCTCGAGGTACGGCCGGGGATCGTCGATCACGCCGGTGAGCGCCGCGACCGCGGCGACATACGGGGAGCCGAGGTAGATCGACGCGTCCGGCGAACCCATCCGGCCCTTGTAGTTGCGGTTCTCGGTCGAGAAGCACACCTCCTGCCCCGCGAGCACGCCGCCGGTACGCCCCAGGCATGGCCCGCAGCCGGAGCTGCCGATGACCGCGCCGGCCGCGGAGAGGATCCCGAGCGTGCCGTCGGCCATCGCGTCCTCGAACTGCCGGCGCGACGACGGCACGACCTCGAGGCGCACGCGGGGCGAGATCCGCCGCCCGCGGAGGACCGTGGCCGCCTGCTGCATGTCGACGAGCCGGCCGTTCGTGCACGAGCCGAGGAACACGATGTCCACCGGGATGCCGACCGCTTCCGACACATCGGAGACCTGGTCGACGCGCGGGGGGATCGCGATCTGCGGCTCGAGGGTCGACAGATCGACGTGCACGCGCCGCAGGTAGGTCGCGTCGGGATCGGGCCGCAGCCACGCCGGCGCCTCGGGCGTGCCGACGACGATCCCGGCCTTCGCGCCCATCTCCGTCGTCATCCCGGCGAGCGTGATGCGGTCGCCCTGCGGGAGATCGCCGACGCCGTGGAACTCGACGCAGGCGTAGCGCGCGCCGTCGGTTCCGATCTCTCGGACCACGCGCATGATCGCGTCCTTCATCGTCACGCCGCGGCGGAGCGTGCCGCTGAACTCCACGCGGATCGACTCGGGGACGCGCAGCCAGGTCCGCCCGAGACCGAGCGCGACAGCGATGTCGGTGGCGCCCATCCCGGCGCCGAACGCGCCGACCGCGCCGTACGAGTTGCTGTGCGAGTCGCTGCCGACGATCACGGTGCCCGGCTCGCAGTAGCCCTCTTCGACCATGATCTGGTGGCAGACGCCCTCGCCCGCGTCGTAGAACGTCTGGATCCCCTGGGCCCGCACCCACTCGCGCAGGACGCGATGCGAATCGGCGACGACCGGCGTCGGCGCCGGGGCGGCGTGGTCGACGAAGACGCCGACCTTGGCCGTATCCCACACCGTCGCCTTGCCGAGATCCGTGAGCCCCTGCATGACCGCGTCGATGACCGAGTCGTGGACCATGACCCGGGAGATCGGGACGATCACGAGGTCCCCCGCCTGCACGTCGCGGCCCGACTGCCGCGACAGGATCAGCTCCGCGAGCGTCTTGCTCATCGCAGGGACTGCGTCCCTTCCACCCGCATCAGGCAACGACCCATTCTCGCAGCAGGCTGTCGAGCTGGTCCATCGAGAGCGGGCCGGCGTCGGCGAGGCTCTTGATCTTCTTCGTGATGTCGCGCAGCTCATCCTTCCCGAACGTGAGGCCGAGCTCCTCGGCGCGCTTGCCGACGGCGTTGTGCCCGGTGAGCCGGTGGGCGATGTTCATCGTCCGGGTGAGCCCGAAGTCCGCCGGGTCGAGGATCTCGTAGCTGTTCGGGTTCACGTAGATCGCCTTCGTGTGCATCCCGGCCTTGTGGTGGAACGCGTACTTGCCGGTGACGAACTCGTCGAACGGGATCTCGATCTTCACCAATGAGGCCACGAGCTCGTCGAGCTGCCTCAGCTTGGGCAGGTCGTACTTCCTCCGGATCGCGGCGGGGTCGTCCGCGTACATCCGCGCGATGAAGCCGCCGAGCGGCGTGATGCCATTGCGCTCGCCGATGCCGAGGACGCTCGTGTCGATGTGCGTCGCGCCGCCCTCGAGGATGCTGTAGCTGTTCGCGATGGCGCAGCCGGCGTCGTTGTGCCCGTGGAACTCGATGTCGCAGCCGATGTGGTGGCGGAGCTCGACCGCGAGCGCGTAGCACTGCCGCGGCGTCGCGATGCCGACCGTGTCGGCGACGCCGACCCGGTTCACCCCCATCTGGTCGACCGCCTGGTACACCTTCAGCAGGTCGCCCTCGGTCGAGCGGAAGCTGTCCTCGCTCGAGAACCGGACCTCCTTGCCGTGGTCCTTGATGAACTCGATGACCCGGCTCGCCTCGACGATGATCTCGTCGACGCTCTTCCCGTGGGAGAACTCGCGTAGATACGACGACGTGCCGAACAGGATGTCGATCCCCGTGACCCCGGACTCCACGGCCACGCGGGCGTCATCCATATGGCACCGCACGTGCGTAAGGACCTTTGCATGGAGGCCCAGCGACGCGATCATCCGCAGGTCCTCGCAGGACTGCGGGGACGCGACCGGGGAGGTGAGCTCGATGTACTCGACGCCGAACTCGTCGAGCAGCTTCGCGATGGCGACCTTGTCCGCCGTCGTGAAGTGCGCGTTCGAGAACTGCTCCCCCTCGCGGAGCGTGGAATCGATGATCGCGAACCGCTCGATCGGCACGCCGTTCCTCCCTCGTGTGGCAAGAAAAAAGGCCGGTCGCGCGACGTGCGCACCAGCCTCCGACGTACCTATCGAAGCCCTGCTGCGGTCAGCGCTCCGCGGCGGAGTGCCCTCTCCGTCGCGACAGCCCGCGCCCTTCCGGAACGCGGACCAGCTGGCGATCCCGAGACGGATCGCCCGCTCCGGCGGAACACCCCTGGTCACCGCGTCGGCGGAAGCTCGTTCCTCGACGGCGTTACTGGTGCCCGCACCTCTGGCCGGCATCGCGTATTCAGTTGTGGTGAGCAGTCTACCGAATCGCGGACGTCGAACGCTAGGGTTTGGGGGCGACGGTCGTGCGGCGGATGGCCCAGCTCGGCTTCTTGATCACGTCGTCGAGACGCACGTGGGTGTAGGCGTGGACCGCGAGCTCGTGCGCGGAGCG
>DASYXA010000092.1:0-32254 GCA_035935465.1 Candidatus Limnocylindria bacterium
GTGGCGGCCTACGTCGTCATGGTCCTGCTGTGGGGCTCCACCTGGGCGGCGATCAAGATCGGCGTCGCGGAGGTGCCGCCGTACCTCTTCGCGTTCGAGCGCGCGATCGCCGTGTCGACGATCCTCACGCTCACGGTCCTCGGGCTCCGGCAGTCGTTCCCGCGCACGCGCACCGCGCTCCTCGCGTCGGCGGTCGCCGGCCTGTTCAACATCGGGACGTCGTGGGCGCTCATCTTCTGGGCCGAGCAGTTCGTGCCGTCGGGCCTGGTCGCGGTCTTCGGCGCGATGGCGCCGGTCTGGACGGCGATCCTCGCGCACTTCTTCGTCCAGGGCGACCGCCTCTCGCGCCTGAAGATCGTCGCGCTCGTCCTCGGGCTCGTCGGCACCGCGCTCCTCGTGGGCGCGCCCGCGCCGAGCGAGGGGCCGAACGCGCTGCTCGCGACCGCGCTCCTCGCGCTCATGCCGATCAGCTGGGCGATCGCGGCCATCCTCATGGCCCGCTACCTCTCCCGCGAGTCGCCGATCGCGGTCGTCGGGATCGGCACCTGGACCGGCGCGGCGTTCCTCCTGCCGTTCGCGCTGACCCAGGCCGGCCAGCCGCAGCACTGGACCACGAGCGCGGTCCTCGCGTTCGCCTACCTCGTGCTCGGCGGCTCGTGCGTCGGCCTCGTCCTGAACGCCTGGCTGTTCCGGAAGCTCCGGCCCACCACGGTCACGCTCTCGCAGGTCCTCATCCCGACCCAGGCCCTGCTCATCGGCGGGTTCGCGCTCGGCGAGGAGTTCACCCTGCGGATGCTGGCCGGCGCCGCGCTCGTGGTGAGCGCGGTCGCGCTGAACGCGCGCGCCGGGTCCACTGCCCGCACCGGCGCGGCCGAGCCGATCGCCACCGCGGCGGACTGAACTCGTACTACAGCACGGTAGTATTACCGGCGGGTAGTACGGCGTGATCGACTGGGACCTCAACCTCTTCCACAGCGACCCGACGCTGCTCGAGCGCTCGGATGACGACGCGTATGAGCGCGCCACGCGGTTCGTGCGGGTGCTCGCGGAGCCCGGCCGGCTGAAGCTCCTCCATGCGCTCTCCGTCGGCGCCGATACGGCGCAGCGCGCGGCGCTGTGGTCCGGTCTCGAGCAGCCCTACGCCGAGCGCGAGCTCGCCGCGATGGCCCTCGCGGGGCTCGTCGAGCGGCGCGACGCGCCGGGTGGCCCGGTCTACGCGCCGCGTGACGGGCACCTCGTCGTCGCGCTGCACGTCGCGCTGGCCCACGGCCGCGAGCTCCTCGGCGAGCGGCACCCGCGGCTCCTCACACGGCGTCGCGATCAGCAGCGAAAGGTGGGATGATCGCGACGATGCGCGACGACGTCCGCCGCCTGAAGCGCGCTCGCCGCGACGGCCCGGACGCGTTCCTCGGGCCGCTCGAGGCCGTGGTGATGGAGCGGCTCTGGAAGCGGCGTCACGCGACGGTGCGCGACATCGTCGACGACCTCGCGGCGAGCCGATCGCTCGCCTACACGACCGTGATGACGATCATGACCCGGCTGTTCGCGAAGGGCCTGCTCACCCGCGACCGCGACGGGAAGACCTACGTGTACCGGCCGGCCGTCACCCGTGCCCAGCACCGCGCGCGCCTGTCGCAGGATCTCGTGCGCGGCCTGGTCCAGGAGTTCGGCGACGTGGCGCTCGCGCAGTTCAGCGCCGAGCTCGATTCGGTGGACGCGAGCCACCGTGCCGCGCTCCGGCGCATCGCGGGCCGGGACGCGACGTGAGGACGGCGGATCGCGCGTTCGGGTCCCTCGTGATCCTGGCCCTCGCGTCGGGCGCGCTGCTCATCGCCCTGCTCGCCGCGCTCCTGCCGCGCGGGTTCGCGCTCACGACCGGCGGCGCCGCCGATCCCGCGAGCGTCGTCGCGGTGCTCGTGCTCATCCTCGCGACCGTCGGCGTGACGCTCGGGCTCGTCTCGCTGTTCGGGCAGCTCCTCGCGACGCTGTCGCTGATCCGCACGCTGCTGTCGCGGCGCGTGACGGTGTCGCGCCGCGTCGCCGGCCTCGCCGCGGACCTCGGCCTGGCCGGCCGGATCGACATCGTCCGCGACGTGCGCCCATTCTCGTTCTGCTACTGGTTCCGCCGCCCGCGCATCTGCCTCTCGACCGAGCTCATCACGCGCCTCGACGACGCCGAGCTCCGCGCGGTGCTGCTCCACGAGCGCTACCACCTCCGCCAGCGCGATCCGCTGCGCCTCGTGATCGCGCGCTACTTCGCGGCGGGCCTGTACGTCGTGCCGGTGGTCGAGGAGCTTGTCGAGTACTACTCGGTCCAGAAGGAGGTCGCGGCCGACCAGGCCGCGGTCCGCGCGATGGGTGGCGTCCGCGAGCTCGCGTCGGCGCTGTTCAAGGCTCTGCCGGACGCGGACGACGTCGAGCTGGGCCTGCTCGTGCCGGTCGGCTCGCTCTCGGTCACCGAGGCGCGCATCGACCAGCTCGTCGACGGACAGGCGGTGCCCCTCGTCCTCTCGCGCGCGTCGATCGCGCTCTCCGGCGGCGCGCTCGCGGCGGCGGCGATCCTCGCGCTCGCCGACGGCCTGCACCCGGCGCCGCTCGCGGTGCCCGCGCTCATCGCTCCCGCGACGCTCCTGCTCGCCGCCGCGGCGAGCGGGGCGGCCCACCAGGTCCGGCTGGTCGTCCTCCGGCCGTCCCGGTAAGGGACAAGCCGGCTTTACCTTTGCCGCCGCTCGGTCGATAGTGGCGGTGGCGGCTCAGCAATTCGCCGGTGGGGTGGGAGGCCTCACCAATGTCGCTACGTTTCATCGCGCGGATCGTCTTCGTGCTCGCCCTGGCGTTCACCATGAGCGCCCCGCTTCTCGGCACCGCCGCGGCCTGCGACCCGGGCAATGGCGGCCTCTGCTCCTAGCGGCAGGCTCTTCGCGACCTAGCTATCCCAGGCTCAGTCCGGCTCGACGCCGGAGACCGTGGCGCGGGCATCTGAGCCCGCCCAGACCCCGACCGGCACCGTCCCGCACGCGGTCTGGTCAGACCGGGTTCAGGGGCGTTTGACCGGCCGTTGAGCCTCGCGTAAAGTGGCTCCTCGTGGCCATCGGCAACTCGATCCGTTCCGCGATGACCGCCGATGTCGGCGCGCGGATCCGCTCGCTGCGCACGGCGCGTAGCCTCACCCAGGCCCAGCTCGCTGAACCCCAGTACACGAAGGCCTACATCTCGATGCTCGAGTCCGGCCGCACCCGGGCGTCGATGAAAGCGCTCGAGCACATCGCCGGCCGGCTCGGCGTGCAGCCATCGGACCTCCTCGGCGGGTCGCCATCGCCGGCCGCGCCGCAGTTCGATCTGCTGGAGGCGCGCCGGCTCGTCGAGCAAGGCGACGGCTCGGAAGCGATCCCCTTGCTTCAGGCGCTCGATGAAGGACTGACGGCGCGGGACCAACTGGTGCGGCTGCGCTATCTCGCCGTCGCCTACAACATCGTCGGTCAGGCGAAGGAGGCGTTCCCGGTCATCGAGCGCGCACAGCGAATGGCCGAGCTGCTGGATGACACGGATGAGAAGGTCCGGCTGAAGGCCGTTCTCGCTGCGACCTACGCCAAGACCTACGCATACGAGGACGCCGTGCGTCTGATGCGCGAGTGCGTCCAGGCCTGCGAAGACCGCGTCATCAGCGACCCGACCTTCCACTTCCGGCGTCTCGCGGATCTTGCGATCATCTTGACGAATCAGCGTCGGCCGAAGGAAGCGATGCCGGTCTACGAGCGGGCGATCGAGCTCGCTGACCAGTTCAGCGATCGGCGGTCGCTGGGGACGATGTACGCCGGATTGGCCAAGGCGCATCACCTGCAGGGCGATGTCGAGCTCGCCATTCGCTACAACCAGCGCTCCCTCCAGGTCTACGAGGAGCTCAGCGCGCTCGACCAGGTCGCCTGCACGCTCGACAACATCGCCGTGCAGTACGCCGAGTACGGCAACCGCGAGCGGGCCCGCGAGAGCCTCGCGCGCGGCGCGCGGATCGCCACCGAGATCAGGCGGGAGACGACGCTCGCCTCGATCAAGACGACCGACGCCGAGATCTCCGCGAAGGCCGATCCGGCCGCGGCGATGGACCTCGCGCAGGAGGCCCTGAAGTTCGCGCGGAAGGTCGACCAGGTCGACGCGCAGGTCCGCGCGATGGTCCTCATCGGCGAGCTGAAGATGAAGACGAGCGGCACGGCCGCTCGCAAGTCCTTCCAGGAGGCCCGGCAGCTGGCCGAGGAGCGCACGCCGCACCTGCTGCGGATGATCTTCGACCGGTGGTCGCATGCCGCCGAGGAAGCCGGCGACGGCGACGAGGCCCTCCGCCTGGCGCGCCGCGCCCTGGAGAGCGTCAAAGCCTGATCCGCCTCACCCGTGCGCGCGTTCGCGATCAGGTCGCGGGCACGATCCTCGCCTCGATCGGCGACACGCCCCTCGTCCCGCTGCGCCGCATCGGCGCGGGACTGCGCGGCGAGCTCTGGGCGAAGCTCGAGTCGTTCAACCCGGGCGGCAGCGTGAAGGACCGCGCCGCGCTGTGGATGGTCCTCGACGCGGAGCAGCGCCTCGACCTCGACGGGAAGACGATCCTCGACGCGACGAGCGGCAACACCGGCGTCGCGCTCGCGCTCGTCTGCGCCGTGCGCGGCCATCGCGTCGAGCTCTGCATGCCCGACAAGCTCTCGGTCGAACGCAAGCGCATCGCGGCCGCGTTCGGCGCGACGCTGGCGCTCACCGATCCGCTCGCGGGGAGCGACGGCGCGATCCTTCACGCTCGGCGACTGTCGCAGGACCCGGCGTACGCCTACCTCGACCAGTACGCGAATCCGGCCAACCCGCTCGCGCACGAGGAGTCGACCGGCCCCGAGCTCTGGGCCCAGACCGCCGGCCGGATCACGCACCTCGTGGCCGGTGTCGGCACGTCCGGGACGATCGTCGGCAGCTCGCGGGCGCTGCGGCCGAAGGGCGTGCGGATCGTCGCGGTGCAGCCGGACGACGCGCTGCACGGCATCGAGGGTTGGAAACACATGCCGTCCGCGATCCGGCCGCCGATCTGGGACGAGCGATTCGCCGACGACCATCGGACCGTCGGCACCGACGCCGCGATCGCGATGGCCAAGCGGCTCGCGCGCGAGGAGGGCATCTTCAGCGGGCCGTCGGGCGGTGGTGCCGTGGCCGCGGCGGTGGAGGTCGCGCGGGAACAGGACGGGGTCGTCGTCGCGTTACTGGCAGACGGGGGAGAGCGCTATCTCTCGACCCCGCTGTGGGAGTGATGACATGGGAGTGACCGTTCGCCTGCCGGGCGTCCTGCGCGACGCCGTGGGCGGGGAGACGAAGATCCAGGCCTCGGGCCGCACGCTCGCCGACGTGTTCGCGGACATCGAGCGTCGCCATCCCGGGTTCCGCGCGCGGATCCTGGACGACACCGGAGGCATCCGGTCGTACGTGAACGTGTACATCGGCGACGTCGATGCGCGCGGAGCCGGTGGCCTGGCGACCGCGGTGCCCGATGACAGCGAGGTCATGGTCATCCCGGCGATGGCCGGCGGGTGATCGACCGGCTCGCGCTCCCGGACGGCTTGCGCGACGAGATCGTCGGCCATGCGCGGGCCGACGCGCCGAAGGAGGCCTGCGGGCTCGTCGCGGGCCGCGCGGGGCAACCGACGCGCGTGATCCGCTGTGCGAACGCGCATCCGGCGCCGGTCACGCGGTACGCGATCGATCCTCGAGAGCAGCTCCGCGCGTTCCGCGAGATGGAGGCGAACGGCGAGGAGCTGTTCGCGATCTATCACAGCCATCCGGCGACGCAGCCGTACCCGTCGCCGACGGACCGTGCGGAAGCGCACTACCCCGATGCGTTCTACGTCCTCGTATCGCTCCGCGACGCGGCGCCGGAGCTGCGCGCGTACCGCCTGCACGGCGGCTGGGTCCACGAGGTCCCGATCGTCTAGCGATACACCCCGTTGTGCCCGAGGCTCAGCCTGCCGGGCTGGGGGAAGAAGGTGAGCCCGTGGGGGGATCGGCCCACGGGAATGGTCTTGATGACCTGGCCGGTCGCCGTGTCGACGACGATGACGCTCGCGGCGAACCGGTTCCCCGTCCACAGCTGGGTCCCGTCGGCGGACACGGACAGCATGTCCGGACTCCCACCGACGGTCCAAGTGGCCGCGACCTGCCGGGTCGCCAGATCGATGACCGAGATCGTGCCGGCGAGCCGGTTGCTCACGTACAGCGATCGCGTGTCCCGGCTGATCGCCAGGCCATGCGCGCCCCGGCCGGTCGGGATGAACCCGATCTCGCGCATCGCGAGCGGATCGACGATCGAGACGCCACCCCGGCCCTGATTGGTCACGTAGAAGACGGTCCCGTCCGGGGCGAGCTTCACGTCGATCGGCAGTCCGCCGACATCGACCGAGCCCACGACGGCCATCGCGGTGGTGTCCACCTTGACCACCCGGCCGGTGTACTCCGCGCTCGCGAGCAGGTAGGAGCCATCGGCGCTCATGTCGAGGTGGTCGACGCCGGCCCAGGGGATCGGAACGCTCTTCAGCAGGGTCCAGGTCTTGGAGTCGTAGAAGTCCAATCGTTTGAGCATCTCGGCGACCACGATCGCCTTGGTGCCGTCGAGGGTGAAGTACAGGTTGTACGGGTCCGGGACCGCGATCCGGCGGATCACCGCACCGGTGCGCGGGTCGAGCTCGGTGATCCCGCCGTCGTTCACGTACAGCCTGGTCAGATCCCAGGACGGGGTGACGTGCTCGGGATACTCTCCGATCGGGACGGTCCGGATGACCGTGAACGTCGCGGGGTCGATGACGCTCACGGTGCCGGCGTGCTCGTTCGGGACGTAGACCCGCGGCGCGAGGTCCGCGACCGCCGGAGCGAAGCCGCTGGTGGTCGCGGCGTAGACGTTGACCGTCCGCGCGGCCGCGGGCGCCGGCGACGCCGGCGCGACCGCCGCCGGCGGATGGCTGGGCGAGGGTGCCGCCGCGATCGGTCCCGCAAGGCTCGCGCTCGCGCACCGGGTCAGGAGGACGAGGGTCAGGATGGCTCCCGCGACGCGCAGCAGGCGGCCGGCTCGGATCATCGCCACCGACACAGTGTGACCCGCCCGGATGAACGGCCGCTAAATGCCGCTCAGTCGCCCCGCACGCGCCACGACACCGCGATCGACGTCGACTCGCTGATCGCCCGGGCCTCGTCCGCCGGCTGGATGTAACGGAACAGCAGGGCCAGGCCCTGCGCGCCGATGACCGCCGTGAACTGGTGGAGGATCTCCGGTCGCCCGTCGACCGAGCCGCGATACAGGTCGTCGAGGAGCACGAGATCGCCGTTCCGCTCGATCGCGCGGCTCGAGCTCCGCACGTCCAGGCCGCGCTTCCAGACGAGCGCGACGTTGTCCGCGTAGCTGTCCGGGGTCACGAGCGCGCTGCCGGACGCCCGCATCACGACGAGGACGTCGGTGTCGGTCTCGTACCGGGCCAGCTCGCCGGCGATGCCGAGGTGCACTTCCGTCCAGCGCGCGGGAAGCACGAGCGTGAAGCCGTCACCGGTCACCGTCGTGCCGCCGGCCGGCGGGCTCGCCGCCAGCACCGGTGCGAGGTGTGGCTGGTAGGCGAGCGCGGTGAACTCGACGCGCGAGACCTGGTCGGGCAGCGTGAGCGGCACGCTCGCGAGGACGATCGCGACGGCGGCGAGCGCGAGCCCGAGTGGCGCGAGCGGCCGTAGGTTCGCGAAGAGGCCGTACACGAGCCGCGCGAGCAGGAGCACCGCGAGCCCGCCCACGATCGGGAGCGACTCGGGAAGGATCGCCAGGGTGGCGGCGAGGATCGGTGTGAGCAGGAGGGGCGTGAGCGCGAACGTGAGCGCCGTGTAGGCCTGGTCGAGCGACAGGTCGGCGTGCCGGACGAGCCGCATGAACAGGGCGACCGCGCCGGAGACGAGCGCGGCCACGATCGCGAGCCGCGCGCCGAGCAGCAGAGCGTCGACGAGGATCCGGCTCGCGAAGTCGGGGACGCTGAGGCGCTTCGAGGCGAGCACGAGCGCGTCGATGGAGAGCGACAGCGCGATCCCGGCCAGGATCGCGACGAGCACGCCGGCCAGGCCGTAGTGCTCGCGGGCGAGGCTGGCGGCGAAGCGCCGGGGGCGGATGAGGGAGTCGCGGATCGACCGGCGGAACCACTGCCACTCGGTCTCGACCGTCTCGTCCATCGCGTCGAAGCCTAGACAACAGAAAGCCCTCGCCGTCGCGAGGGCCTCTGTGATCTTTCAGACATTCATGTCCGGACGGGGACGCCGCTCCATGTCAAAGTGCTGGCCAGGAAATCCGGCCTCATGTGGGAGACACCTTTGACGGTGGTCTCGACGTAGGCGCTTCGTGGCCGGCGTCCCCGGATCGACCGGCCCCCTTCCGCCGGGGGCGTCATCGATCGACTTCGAGCACCTCGTAGCGAAGGTGGATGCGAACCATGTGACCTCCGATGCGATCGTCGGTCGCGCGATTGGAGCTCCACTTCTGTTCTACACCCACGCGTCAACCCGTCAAGAGGCCGACCCATCCTCGTTGTGGACACGCGCCGAACGAACGAGCCGATCGCGGATTCCCTCGGGAACCACGCGTACATCCGGCCACCACGACTCAGCTTCGTCGTTACCTGCGGCGACCGCGGCCTCCACGGAGAGCGCGATGCCGGACAGCAGATCCTCGATGCGGACCATCTCCGGCACCAGCGTGCCGTCCGGACCGGCGTTGTGATAGCCGGTGTTCGGCAGCGCGATGCCGGTCGCGATCCATCCGAGCCGCACGAACGCCGACGCCTCGCACGTTCCGCCGGGCAGCAGCCGGCGCTGCGTCGCGATGCCGCGCTCCGCGAGGCGCTCCTGCGCGACGCGCAGGTAGCGCTCGGCCTCGTTGCTGAAGGTGTTGTGGTAGTCGCCGGCGCGCACGACGATCCCGGCCCCCGCCGGCGCGTAGCGCGAGTTGCTCGCCTCGACCGACACGACGTACGCGTCGCGCGGGATCCCGCCGTCCTCGGCGACGAGCCGGGCGCCGAACAGCCCCGATTCCTCGGCCCTCGTGAACACCGCCTGCACGCTGAACGGGCGCGTCTCGGTCCGCAGCGCGCGGAGCGTCGAGACGATCATCGCGCAGCCAGCGAGGTCGTCGGCGCTGCGGAGGAAGAGCTCGTTGCCCCGCCGCTCGAACGCGGGGAGGTCGAGCACCGCCCAGTCGCCGGCCGCGAGCGGCCGCTCGGCCGTGATGTCGCAGTAGCCGGCCGACCAATCGGGGAGCACCGGATCGTGGACGTAGCCGCTGCCTGTTGCCCGGTGGCCCTCGCGGACCCCATCGCGGTGCACGATCAGGGGGAACGTGCCGCGGAAGAACGAGGGGTCGATCCCACCGCGGAATCGCGCCCGTCCGCGCGTGCCGCTCGTCTCGACGACCTCGAAGCCGGGATGGTCGGTATGCGCGACGAACGCGAGCGCCCGCTTCGCCGATCCCCGCTCCAGCCGCACCGAGAGCTGCCCGAACGCGTCGCGCGCCGGCTCGAGGCCCAGGCGTCGGAGCTCCGCCGCGATCGCATCCAGCGCGCGCCACTCGTGGTACGGCACGGTCGGCGGCGACGCGACGCGCTCGAGCGTCGCGAGCGCCTCGTCTGCGTCGGGAGTACGGACCACCGGTCGCGAGGATATCGTCCGGAGCGCGTGCTCCGCCTCTACGACACCCGCCGCCGTGCCGTCGCGCCCGTCCGGGCGCGCGGCCGGGACTTCACGATGTACGTCTGCGGCGTCACGCCGTACGACACCACGCACCTCGGACACGCCCGCACCTTCCTGGTATTCGACGTGGTCGCGCGCCTGCTCGAGGCGACCGGCCACCCGGTCCGCTACGTCCAGAACGTCACCGACATCGACGAGTCGATCCTCCAGCGCGCGGCGCGCGACGGGGTCGGCTGGCGCGAGCTCGGTACCCGCGAGGAGCGCGCGTACCTCGCCGACATGAAGCGCCTCGGCTGGCGCAGGCCCGACGTGGTCTGCCACGCGACGCAGGAGCTCCCCGCGATGTTCGCGCTCATCCGGGCGCTCGAGCGCCGACGTGCCGCCTACACGCTCACCCGCGGCGTGTACTTCCCGGTCGCGGCGCACCGGCGCTACGGGGAGCTGTCGCGGCTCTCACCCGCCGCGATGCACCGGATCCTCGCCGGACAGGACGACGCGCCGCTCGAGGACCCTGCCCGGCGCGACCCGCGCGACTTCGCGCTCTGGCGCTTCGTCGACGCTGGGCCGACGTGGCCGAGCGCATGGGGCCGCGGCCGGCCCGGGTGGCACCTCGAGTGCTCCGCGATGATCCGCCACCACCTCGGCGACCGCATCGACCTGCACGGCGGCGGGTCCGATCTCATCTACCCGCACCACGAGAACGAGATCGCGCAGTCCGAGACCGCGACGGGGCTGCGGCCGTTCGCGCGGACCTGGACCCACGTCGCGCCGATGCAGCTGGGCGGCAGGAAGATGTCGAAGTCGGACGGGAACATGATCTTCGTGCGCGACGCGCTGAAGACGACGGACCCGCGGGCGCTCCGCTGGTATCTCCTCGAGCGGCACTACCGCACGCCGTTCGACCACGATGAGGCGCTGCTCGATCGCGCGCGACTCCGACAGCGGGCGCTCGCCGATGTCCTCGGCCGGGCCCGGTCGGCCCGATCGGGCGCGACCCCGACACCCGCGCCGCGCGCGCGGCGCTCGAGGCCGATCTGGACGTGTCGCGCGCGCTCGCGATCATCGAGCGGGCGGCGCCGCGAGCCGACGCGAAGACCCGCGCGTCGCTCCGCGCCGTGGCCCGGATCCTCGGGGTGGCCTAGCTCGGCGCGAGCGGCGCGAACCGCGCGGTGAAGTGCCGCAGCTGCGGCGGCTCGGAGACGATCCTGTAGCCGGGCAGCGTCGGCGCCCGCCTCGCGACCTCGGCGACGACCTCGATCACGTAGTCGATGTGGCTCTGCGTGTACGTGCGGCGGGGGATGGCCATCCGCACGAGCTCCAGCGCCGCGGGCGTTTCGGTCCCGTCGGGATGGCGGCCGAACATCACGCTGCCGATCTCGACCGTGCGGATGCCGCCGGCCTCGTAGAGCGCGACCGAGAGGGCCTGCGCCGGGTAGGCGAGCGGCGGGATGTGCGCGAGCATCGCGCCCGCGTCGATGTACACCGCATGACCGCCGGCCGGCTTCACGATGGGCACCCCGGCGCGCTCGATCGCGTCGGCCAGGTACTCGGTCGAGCGGATGCGGTAGCGGAGGTAATCGTGCTCGACGCACTCCTCCAACCCTTGCGCGATCGCCTCGAGGTCGCGGCCCGCGAGCCCGCCGTAGGTGGGGAAGCCCTCGGTGAGGATGAGCAGATTGCGGCAGCGCTCGGCGAGGGCGTCGTCGTGCATCGCGAGCCAGCCGCCGATGTTCCCCAGCGGATCCTTCTTCGCGCTCATCGTCATGCCGTCGGCGAGGCCCGCGATCTCGCGGACGATGTCGGGCACCGCCGTATCGGCGTAGCCCTCCTCGCGGGTCTTGATGAACCAGGCGTTCTCCGCGAAGCGGCACGCGTCGAGGAACAGCGGCACCTGGTGCCGGTCGCAGAGCGTCCGCACGCCGCGCAGGTTCTCGAGCGAGACCGGCTGCCCGCCGCCCGAGTTGTTCGTGATCGTCACCATGACGACCGGGACGTCCTGCGGCCTGGCCTCGAGCAACGCGTCGAGTGACGCGAGGTCCATGTTCCCCTTGAACGGATGCAGCAGACCCGGCTTGCGGCCCTCGGGGATGACGAGGTCGACCGCCTCCGCGCCGGTCGCCTCGATGTTCGCTCGGGTCGTGTCGAAGTGCGTGTTGTTCGGGATCACCTTGCCCGGGCCCGCGATCGCGGAGAACAGGATCCGCTCGGCCGCGCGGCCCTGGTGGGTCGGGATCACGTGGGTGAACGGGAAGAGCTCCTGGACGGCGGCGAGGAACCGGAACCACGACGGCGAGCCCGCGTAGCTCTCGTCGCCGTGCTGGATCGCGGCCCACTGGTCGCGCGACATCGCGCCGGTGCCGGAGTCGGTGAGGAGATCGACGAGCACGTCCTCGGCCCGCAGGTTGAAGAGGTTGAAGCCGGCCTCGCGGATCTTCGCGCGGCGCTCGTCCTCGGTCGTCAGGCGGAGCGGCTCGACGGAGTGGATCCGGAAGGGCTCGATGATCGTGCGGAACGGCACGGCCGGAGCATACGGGCGACGATCGGGTCACTCGCGGCCGGGTCGCCAGCGTCCAGGTCCTCCTATTCAATGGAGCACATGGCTGCACCCGGGAAGACGCCGTTCTCCGGACGGATCATCTCGATCCAGCCACGGATCAAGCTGACGCGCTCGTTCGACCAGCGAAGCCACACCTACCTCGGCTACCTCCTCCTGGTGCGCGGCGCGGTGGGCTCGGCCGAGCGCGATGTCCGTGTCGCGATCGGGCCCGCTGCGCAGGCGGCCCACGGCCTGCGTGCGGGCGACAGCGTGCGCGGATGGGCTGTTCCTGTCCCTGAGCCGCAGAACGGGATGGCGGAGCTCCACAAGGTGAGCGGGCTGCAGGTGTGCGAGCGCGGCGCGTCCGCCGGTGCCTCAGGCCCTCCGTGGCACGATGTGCCGCCTCCGCTCCCGATCTATCGCGAGCGCGGGCATCGCAGGCTCGACGCGAAGACCTACGAGCGCGCGTGCACCACGTGCATGTGGGGATGCCGGATGCCCGTCGCGATGATCATCGACCAATGGAGGCCGGAGGTCATGCGATACCGGGACGAGACGTTCTGTTACGGGCCACGTTCCTGCTCGGTCTATCGAGCGGGTCCCCGGCGGCGGGTCCCAGGCCGCAACGGGATGACGTGGGTGGAGGACGACGAGGTCGACGACGATGATGTCCGTCACCGCGCGCCTGACGAGTGAGCGGGCGTCCGTCGATCGCGATTGTGGTATGCTACAACATATGCTCACCGTACCGGAGGCAGCCCGGCGGACACGCCGCAACCCCGAGACGATCCGTCGGTGGATCAGGGAGGGCAAGCTCTCGGCACGCAAGGTCGGCGCGCAGCATGTCATCGAGGAGGCGGACCTCGAGGGCTTTCTCGGTGGAGACGTCCTGCCGGGCTACTCGCCGCATGGCAGCGAGATCGTCGCGATCCTCCGCGCGCAGCGCTCCGCGCATTGAATTGACGTGATCGTCCTCGACGCGACGACGGTCGTCGATGCCGCGCTGATGCCGCGTCGGCTGGAGCAGCTCGCGCGGCACTCGCCGGTCGCGCCCGCACTGCTCTGGTCCGAAGCGACGTCGACGCTCCGTGAGCTAGCATGGCGCGGCCGCCTGAGTGTTGACGAGGTGCAAGTCGCTCTTGATCGGCTGCTGGACGCGAAGATCGAACGGCGCGCCCCACGGCGTCTCTACGAAGAGGCCTCCGCGCTGGCGCGTGAGCTAGGCTGGGCGAAGACGTACGACGCCGAATACGTCGCCCTCGCGCGGATGCTCGGCTGCCGCCTGGTCACTCTTGACGGACGCCTCCGCCGCGGCGCGGCGCGGTTCGCGGAGATCATCGGACCGAGCGAGCTGTAGGAGGCCCTGCACGTGAAGGTCACAGCGACAATCTGCATGTCGCGGCCCGGTCGCCTAGCGGTCTAGGGCGCTTCCCTTTCAAGGAAGAGGTCATGGGTTCGAATCCCATCCGGGCTACTGATTCGTTTCTTCGAGAACCCGCTGGTCTTCGGGTGTCCTTCATCTAGCGGATCGTTCGGCAGTACTTCCCGTTTGCTCTCGCGGAGATGTCGATTGACGTGGACGCTACGACCTACGGGAGCACCTCGCGCAGGTGTCCGCTGTCCGAGTCGTACACGAAGCCGCGCACGCGGTCGCGGTGCGCGATGAAGAGCGAGCGCCGGACCCGCACGATGGACTGCCGGACGTCCTCATCGACGTCGGTGAACGACTCGATCGCGAACGCGGGCGCCATCCCCGTGGCGTGCCGCAGCTCCTGGCGGAAGCCGTCGTCAGTGACCTTCTGCATCCCACAATCGGTGTGATGGATGAGCATGATGACCTCGGTGCCGAGACGGCGCTGCGAGATCGCGAGCGAACGCACGACGTCATCGGTCACCGCGCCGCCGGCGTTGCGCAGGATGTGCGCTTCACCCTCGCGTAGACCGAGCGCCGCGAAGATGTCGAGCCGCGAGTCCATGCAGGCGACGATCGCGAGACGACGCGTCGGCCGCACGTCCCGGTGTTGCTGGCCATGCCGAGCCGTGAACGCCCGGTTGTTCGCGACCAGGTCGTCGATGACGTCCACGACCGCACGATAGGGCCGGCGGTCGGCAGGGGCAGCGATGGACGCGGGTGCCGGCAGCGAGTCTTCGTCCATGGGGCTCGTGTTAAGTGCCGGATGACGCGCTCCTCCTTGAACGACGGTTCGAGGATGAGCCCATCAGTCTTCGGGAAGAGCCGCGAAGGCCTTCTTCGTGTTCAGGTACCAGCCCATGCCGCCGATCGGATTCTTCCACCTGCCCCGCATCGCCTTCAAGGCGCTCTCGTGGGTCGTGTCACCACCGGCGACCATGTCCTTCACGTGGCGATCTTCCGCTTTGATGACCTCGTCCGCCGTCATCCCGCGGAATGGGGCATCACAGGGTCCACCCATTTGCTTGCAGGTCATCGTCTTCATCGGGCTCCCGTCCTTTCGTTCGTGGCGAGGTACGCGGCGAGAGCGTCGAGGGATCGCTGCGCTCCCTGGGCGGCGTGGTACTTCGCGACTTTCTCGTCGCGCTCCGCCTTGGTGGCGAAGACCAGCCGCATCGTGACCTCGGTCGCGTCGCCGCGCTCGACGAGCGTGACGGTCGTCGGGACCGCGTGCGTGTCGCCCGGGCCCATCCCGTAGAGCCAGACGATGCGCTCGGGCGGCACGATCTCCTGCCAGGTCCAGTGATTGGGATAGGTGCGCCCATCGGGGCCTTGGATCGTGGCGTCCCACACGCCGCCCGGCGTGAAGTCGAACGCGGTCGTGGTGATCCTGCCGCCCGTCGGGGCGCACCATCGACCGAGGTGCGCGGCGCTGGTGAACGCGTCGAACACGACCTGTCGAGGCGCCTCGATGATCCGCGAGACGACGATCTCCCGGTCCGCCTCGTCGCTACCGTCGGCTGCCATCGGCATGCTCCTTCCGCTGGAGGTGCTTCACGTATTCGTTGAGCCGGTCGAAGCTCTCGTTCCAGTACTGCTCGAACCCGATGACCCAGTCATGCACCGGCTGGAGACCGCGGGCCTCGAGGCCGTAGAGCCGCTGCTGCCCGGACTCTCTGACGCGCACGAGCCCCACCTCACGCAGCACCCGCAGGTGCTTCGACGTGCGGGGCTGCGTGATCCGGAGCGCGCGCGCGAGCTCGTTGACCGGGCGCTCGCGGCCTCTCAACAGCACGAGGATCCGCCGGCGCTGCGGCTCCGCGACCGCGTTGAACGCATCCGACGTGGTCGCTGCCCGGGCCATGCGTCGAAGGATATATGCCCATATCGGAATAGATCAAGACTGCGCGTCGCTCGCCCCGAGCGATCCGACCGAGACTGCGAGCTACGCCTGCGGGACGAACTTGAGGGAGATCGAGTTCACGCAGTGCCGGGTGTTCGTCGGCGTGAAGCCCTCACCGGCGAAGACATGGCCGAGATGCCCACCGCATGACGCGCACTCGATCTCGACCCGATGGCCATCCGGATCGGGCAGCCGGCGGACGGCTCCCGCGATCTCCTGGTCGAACGACGGCCAGCCGCAGCCGGAGTGGAACTTCGCGTCGGAGATGTAGAGCGGCGACTCGCACCGGCGGCAGACATAGGTGCCCTCAACGAAGAAGTCGTCGTACTCGCCGCTGAATGGCCGCTCGGTACCTTTGTCGACGATCACGCGCGTCTCTTCCGGCGTGAGCTGGTTCAGCGCCCTCATCCCATCACCTCGACCGCTCTAGGTTCCACAATCTTCGCACGCCGTCGTGCGCGAGACGGCGCGAAGGAGGCCCCCATGATCGAGAAGCTCAGCCCGGCGGAGTTCCTGAACGCCGAGGGCGTCGCGGATTGGCGCGTCGTCGGCGACGGCGCGAACGCGTACTTTCGCACCGGATCGTTCGCGGCCGGCGCGCGGCTGGTGCAGGCGATCAGCGAGGTCCCCGGGGTCGAGGACCATCACCCCGACATCGACGTGCGCCACGACGGCGTGACCGTACGGCTCATGACGATGGCCCCGGACTACGGCGGGATGAGCCGGCGCGACGCGGACCTCGCGCGCCGGATCTCGGCGGCCGCTCGAACGCTCGGCCTCGCCGCCGACCCGTCGGGGATCCAGAGCCTGCTGGTCATCCCGGGCGCACCCGATCGGGCCGCGGTGCTGCCGTTCTGGCGGGCGGTGCTGGGGTACGAGCCTCGGGTCGACAGTCCGGCGGAGGACCTCGTCGATCCGCGCGGCCGGTCCGTGCCGTTCTGGTTCGAGCAGATGGAGCAGCCGCGCGCCGACGGTGGCGGCGCGATCCACGTCGCCGTCTGGGTGCCGTACGAGGACGCTCGGGCGCGCATCGCGGCAGCGCTCGCCGCCGGCGGCCGGCTGGTGCGCGACGAGTTCGCGCCGTCGTGGTGGACGCTGGCCGACGCGGCGGGGAACGAGGTCGACATCGCGACGGCGGGCGGCCGCGACTGACGTGCGGCGCCGCCACGTACCGCTTCGCCTGGCTGCGCGTTGGGTAGGGTGACGGTCATGGGAGCACGTCGGCTCGCGCTCGGCATCGCCCTCGCGGCCGCGGGCGCGTGCTCGGCCCCGGCCGCGCTGCCCCGTCCGTCGGCGACCGCGTCGCCGCTCCCGTCGGTGGCGTCCTCCGCCTCGCCGGCGACCGCGGCACCGTCCGCGACGGCATCGCCCGCGCCCGCATCGACGCCCGTCGCGCTGCCCACGCCCGCACCGACGCCCGTCCAGACCGCGGCCGCCGCGATCCCGCAGGTCCGCCTCGCCCGGGCGATGGGCAACCTCGCGTTCAGCTCGATGACCGGCGCGTTCCAGGCGGCCGACGGACGCTGGTACGTGCTCGAGCAGCCTGGGCGCATCCTCACGTTCCGCGAAGGCGACGCGAGCGCGACCGTGTTCCTCGACATCCGCGATCACGTCGAGTCCGGCGGCGAGAAGGGGCTTCTCGGGTTCGCGTTCGCGCCGGACTTCGCGCAGAGCGGCATCTTCTTCGTCGACTACACCCGCGGCGGACCGCTCCGCACCGAGATCGCGAGCTTCAGTGCGAGCGGCACGGTCGCGAACAAGACGAGCGAGGTGGTCATCCTCGAGATCGCGCAGCCGTTCGACAACCACAACGGGGGCCAGCTCGCGTTCGGACCCGATGGCTACCTCTACATCGGCATGGGCGACGGCGGATCGGGCGGTGACCCGATGCGGAACGGCCAGAACACCAACGTGCTGCTCGCGAAGCTCCTGCGCATCGACGTGAGCGATCGCACGCGCTATCGCGTCCCCTCCGACAACCCGTTCGCGGGCGGCGGCGGCCGCGGCGAGATCTGGGCCTACGGCCTGCGGAACCCCTGGCGCTTCTCGTTCGACACCGAGACCGGCCTGCTCTGGCTCGGCGACGTCGGGCAGAACCAGTGGGAGGAGATCGACCTCGTCTCCCGCGGCGCGAACTACGGCTGGAACGTCATGGAGGGGACGCACTGCTACAACGCGTCGAGCTGCTCGACGGCGGGCCTGACGCTCCCGGTGGCCGAGTACCCGCATACCCTCGGCTGTTCCGTCACCGGCGGGTTCGTCGATCGCGGGGCGGTGCCCGAGCTCCGCGGCGTGTACGTGTACGGCGACTACTGCAGCGGCCGCATCTGGGGCCTGCGGTACGCCGACGGCCGGATCGTCGGGCCGGTGCAGATCGCGACGTCCGGTTTCGCGATCGGCTCGTTCGCGCAGGACCGCGCGGGCGAGGTCTACGTGCTCCAGTACGCGGGCTCAGGCGGGATCTACAAGATCAGCCGCTGAGCCGGCCGGCGATCCAGGCGATCGTGTCGCCGATCACCGCCACCTTGGTCGGCTCGTTGTGCGTCTCGTGGTGCAGGCCCGGGTAGACCCGGCGGGTGACGTTCGCGCGGCCGTCGAGCGTTCGCGTCGCCCACTCCGGCACGATCGGGTCGGCGGCCCCGTGCACGACGTACGTCGGGATGGGGAGCGCCCCGATCCGGGCGAGCGTCGCCTGCACCCGATCCTGCTCGGCGAAGAGCGCGGACCCGAGTCGCGCGGTCGTCCGATGGAACGCCAAGGGATCGGCGCGGTACGCCGTCTCCACCGCCGGATCGCTCGACAGGCCGCCGGCCGGGAAGGTGTTCGCGATCGTGAAGAGGGGGGTGGCGCGGGCGAGGAGGACCGCGAGCCCGCGCTTCCAGGCCGGCACGGCGGCAGCGATCGCCGGTGCGGAGAGCACGAGGAGGTCGGGGAGGGGACGCGGCGGATCCGCAAGGACGTAGCCCAACGCCGTGAGCCCGCCCATCGAGTGGCCGTAGAGCACGACCGGGAGGCCGCGCGCCGCGGAGCGGACCGCGGCGAGACGATCCTCGAGGTCGTCGTGGTACAGCGACCACCGCTCGACGTACGCGCGATGGCCACCCGAGCCGCCGAAGCCCCGCTGGTCGTAGCCGTGGGTCTCGATCCCGGCCGCGGCCAGCTGCGCGGCGACGTGCTCGTAGCGGCCGGCGTGCTCGGCGATGCCGTGCACGAGCAGCAGGTGGGCGCGCGGCGGGCCGGCGGCGGGCCAGCGGTACGTCCGCAGCACCAGGCCGTCCCGTGCGCGCACGTCCGTCATGGCTGCAGTGTGGACCAGCGGCCGGTGACGACCGGCAGCGTCTCCCAGCGCAGGAGCCGCGAGTGCAGCGGCCAGACCTGCGTTCCGTGGCGGCTCGCGAGCTCGCCGCGTGCGGCGACGTGCCCGACGAGGTCATCGACCTGGACCGCGACCGATCGCGCGCGGCCGTCGGCCGAGAGGTCCACGGCGAAGTCCAGCCGCTGCGGTGGCCGGCGCCGCCGCGCGAGGAAGACCTCGAGGTCGGAGGACATCCCGCCCGCCAGCGGCCGGGCGTCCGCCACGCCGAGGAGCGGGGCACCCTGCGCCGCGGCGAGCAACAGCGCGGTCTTCGCGAACCAGCGGCTGATCGTGATCCGGTCCGCGGGCTGGATCACGCCGACGCGAGGACGGGCGAAGACCGCGCGCCGGAAGCTGTCCTCGAGCGCGCTCATCCAGCCGGCGTTGCAGTCGGCGCAGACGGCCGCGGTCACGCGCGAGATCCGCACCGGCGCGGTCGTCGCGACGAGCCGCGCACCGCGGAGCCGCGTCACCAGCCAGCGCGCGAAGACGTGCTCGCGGGACATCGGCCGGCCGGCGCGTCGGCAGAAGAAGCAAGGCTCCATCCGCGTCAGAGCCGGAGCGCCACGTTCGCGCCGGCCCACCGCACGTCGGGATTGTGCGGCAGCTCCGCGCGGCTCGACGCCGAGGCGTAGGGTCGCGGGGTGGACGCAGCGGACATCGATCGGATCCTGGCCGCGTCCGAGGCACGGCTGGACGCGCGATTCTGGAGCGCGGTCAGCGCCGTGAAGCGCCGGGTCGAGCTCGTCGACCGGTTCGCCGACCGCATCGCCCGGATCGACCGCGCCGCGTTCGAGCGGACGGTGCCGCTGCGCGCGCCGATCGCGGCAGGCATCGCGGTCGACGCGGCCGGCGTCGCGATCGGGATCGCGTTGGTCGCGTACGCGCCCTCGCTGGCGTCGCCCGCGCGGGAGCTGCTGTTCCTGGCCGGCGTCGGCGCCGTCCTTGGCACGAGCCACACGCTCGCGCATTGGATCGTCGGCACGCTGGCCGGCATCCGCTTCACGCACGCGTTCGTGGTCCCGCCGAAGCGTCCGCAACCCGGGTTCAAGATCGACTACGCCTCGTACCTGCGCACCCCCGCGCGGTCGCGCGCCTGGATGCACGCGTCGGGCGCGATCGTGACGAAGGTCGTTCCGTTCGCGGCGCTCCCGTTCGCGGTCCAGTCCGGCCTCGCGCCGTGGGCCATCTGGCTGCTGCTCGCCCTCGGCGTCCTCCAGCTCGTCACCGACGCGCTCTGGTCGGTGCGCGGCTCGGACTGGAAGAAGTTCCGGCGTGAGATGCGCTTCGCGACCTAGCTTCGGGTCGGATCGGGCTCCCGCTCGGCGATACGCCGGGAGGCTCGCGTTGGGCCGACGGAGAGCTGGCGAGCGGATCCCAGCACCAGCCTGCTCTCCGCCGACCAGGTCCGGCTCCAGCGCCGCGAGCGAGCGCGCGCCGACCAGGGCCATCGCGAGGTCGAGCTCCGCGCGGAGCAGCTCGACGACCCGACGCACGCCGTTCGCGCCGCCGGCCGCGAGGCCGTACAGCTGCGGCCGGCCGATCGCGACGGCGTCCGCGCCGAGCGCGAGCGCCTTGATGACGTCGGTCCCGCGCCGGATGCCGCCGTCGAGCACGATCGCGCAGCTCCCGGCGACCGCCTGCGCGACGTCGGCCAGCGCGTCGAGCGTCGCGACCGCCCCATCGAGCTGGCGGCCGCCGTGGTTCGAGACCCAGATCCCGTCGACGCCCAGGTCCAGCGCGCGCTTCGCGTCGTCGCCGCGGACGATGCCCTTCAACAGGAGCGGCAGACCGCCGGCCGCGGCGCGGATCCACCGCAGGTCGTCCCACCCGAGGTTCGCGCTCGCGATCGGGCTCGCCCAGGCGCGCGACCGCTCGTCGCCCGGCGGCGCCCAGGCCGGCTCGTAGGCGTGGGCCATCGCGACCCCGGGCGGTAGGGTGAAGGCGTTGCGCAGATCGCGCTCGCGCCGGCCGAGGAGCGGCACGTCGACCGTCAGCACGATCGCGCGGTGGCCCGTCGCGACCGCGAGCCGAATGAGCTCCTCGCTCGCCTCACGCTGCCCGAGGTGGTAGAGCTGGAACCAGCGCAGCCCTTCCGGCGCGGCCGTCGCGATGTCATCGAGCCGCGTGCTCGTCGCGGTTGACACCGTGTACAGCGCCCCCGCGGCCGCCGCCCCGCGCGCGGTCGCGAGCTCGCCGTCGGGATGCGCGACGCGATGCAGGGCCGTCGGCGCGAGGAGGATCGGGTGCGGCAGGTCGAGCCCGAGCAGCCGCGTCCGCAGGTCGCGCGTCGCGACGTCGACGAGCGCGCGGTTGCGCAGGGCCCGGCGCGCGAACGCCGCGCGATTCCCCGCGACGCTCCGTTCGTCCTCGGCGCCGCCTGCGATGAAGTCGTAGGTCATCGCCGGGAGCGTCTCGCGCGCGACCGCCTCGAACTCGTCGAGATTCAGCGGCTCGGTCACTCTGCCTCCTTCGCCACGAACGCCACTCTAGGGAGCGCGGCGGCCCCGACACGCGGCTGCCCGAGAATGGAGCGGTGGGATCCGCTCGCATCCTCGCCGCCCTCGGTGGCCTGATCGGGGCCGGCAGCGTCGTGGTCGGGCTGGCCGGGGACGGTGGCACCGCGCCGTACCAGTCGCGGCTCCCGTTCGCGTTGGCGGCGTTCGGGCTCGCGGCCGTCGCGGGCGCGGCGCCGTGGTGGCCGCGGCGCTCGTCGCGCGCCAGCGGGTTCATCGTCTTCCCGGCCGGGGTCGTCGGCTTCCTCTGCACGCAGCTCTGGTTCATCAACACGTCCTACGTCGCCGCGCTGCCGCTCTGGCTCCTCGCCAGCCTGCTGCTGTTGCTTGCCGCGTCGCGCACGCCGCGGTGACGCGCCGCGGCTGGCTGCTGTTCGCCGCGATGGCGGTGATCTGGGGCATCCCGTACCTGCTGATCAAGATCGCGGTCGCGGAGCTCACCCCGGCGACGCTCGTGCTCCTCCGCACCGGCGTCGCGGGCCTGATCCTCGTCCCGCTCGCGGCGGCCCGCGGCGACCTCCGGCCGCTGCTGCCGCGCTGGCGGTGGGTCCTCGCGTACACGTTCGTCGAGGTCGCGGCGCCCTGGATCCTGCTCTCGGACGCGGAGCGCCGGCTCTCGAGCTCGCTCGCGGGATTGCTCATCGCCGGCGTGCCGCTCGTCGGCTCGCTGCTCGTGTGGATCGTCGGCGGCGACGACCGGCCCGACCTGCGGCGGATCGCCGGCCTCGTCGTCGGCTTCGCCGGCGTCGCGCTCGTCGTGGGTCTGGACGTCGCGACCGACGACCTGCGCGCGGTCGGCGAGGTCGGCCTCGTGGTCGTCGGCTACGCGATCGGCCCGATGATCATCGCCCGCCGCCTCCAGGGTGCGCCGACCGTCGGCGTGGTCGCTGCGTCGCTCGCGCTGACCGCGCTCGCGTACACCCCGATCGGCGTCGCGCAGCTGCCCGCGGCGCTGCCGTCGACGCAGGTCCTGCTGGCGATCCTCATCCTGGGTGTCGTCTGCACCGCGCTCGCGTTCCTCTTGTTCTTCGCACTCATCCGGGAGGTCGGTCCGATCCGCTCCACGATCATCACGTACTTCAATCCCGCCGTCGCGCTCGCCCTCGGGGTCGTCCTGCTCCACGAGCCGTTCACAGTCGGCCTCGCCGCGGGCTTCGCGTTCATCGCGATCGGCTCGTTCGTCGCGACCCGCCGGCCCCGCGGAATGCCGCGGCCGGCCGGCGCGTTACCGGAAGGAGCTCCATGACCGACGCCACCGACCCGACCGCCCGCATGCCCGCGCTCTACCTCGGCCACGGCGCGCCGGTCCTGGTGGACGACCCGATCTGGCCGGGGCAGCTCGCCCGCTGGTCGGCCGATCTTCCACGGCCGAAGGCGATCCTCGTCGTGTCCGCGCACTGGGAGAACGCGCCGCTCACGATCGGCGCGACGACGCCGGTCCCGCTGGTCTACGACTTCTACGGCTTTCCGCAGAAGTACTACGACGTCACCTATCCCGCACCCGGCGCACCGGATCTCGCGAAGCGCATCCGGCAGCTGCTCCCCGGACAGCCGATCGCCGAGGCGCCGGCGCGCGGGCTCGATCACGGCGCGTACGTGCCGCTTACCGTGATGTACCCGAACGCCGACGTCCCCGTGCTGCAGATCTCGATGCCCAGCCTCGACTCGAAGGAGCTGCTCGAGCTCGGCACGAAGCTCGCGCCGCTCCGCGACGAGGGCGTGCTCATCATGGGCAGCGGCTTCATGACCCACGGCCTCCCGTTCCTGGAGGACTTCCGGCCCGACGCGACGCCGCCGGCGTGGTCGAAGGAGTTCGATCTCTGGAGCGCGGAGACGCTCGCGACGGGCGACGTCGACGCGCTGGTCGACTACAAGCGCCGCGCGCCCGGCGTCCGGTACGCGCACCCGACGGTCGACCACTTCGTGCCGCTGTTCGTCGCGCTCGGCGCGAGCCTCGAGCGGAAGGAGACGCCCGACACGGTCATCGACGGGTACTTCCTCGGGCTTTCGAAGCGATCCGTCCAGTTCGACTGAGCTCCGCCGCTAGCTGAACGGCGCCCCGAAGCGCTCGCGACTCGCGACCTTCCCCAACGGCTTGCGCTTCTTGCGTCCGAGTCCGAGCTTCGCGTCCGGCACGCCGAACGGCAGCACCGCGAGCGCCATGTGCGTCTCGGGGATGCCGAGGAGCTGCTCGACGGCCGGCAGGGGGCCGAACCCGGTCCAGTTCGAGCCGATCCCCTCGGCCCACGCCGTCAGGACCATGTTCTGGATCGCTCGGCTCGTGTCCGAGACCGCGTAGAGGCTGTCCTTCTTCACCGCGACGACGATGGCGAACGCCGCGCCGGCGACGTATCGCCCGGTCGTCATGATCTCGCCGAGCCTGCCGAGCGTCGAGCGATCCTCGACGACGATGAAGTGCCAGGGTTGCACGTTCCCTGCGCTGCCCGAGAGCCGCCCCGCCTCGACGATCCGGCGAACGACGTCGCCCGGCACCGGTCCTGGTCGGTAGCTCCGCACGGCGAGCACCGTGCGTACCGCGTCAAAGACCTCCATGCGTCGCCCTCCCAGACCGCGCTCCTTACCTGAAATTTAGCCACCCGCGCCTCGCCCGCCGATAGGCTGGCACCCGTGCATCACGGCATCCGGATCGCCGCCCTCGGGGGCGTCGCCTGCTTCGCGGCCGCCTGCGCCGGCGCCGCGAACGTCGCCGTCGGTCCGACCACCGCCGCACCCACCCTCGCGGCACCGACGACGGCGGTCGGGGCGCCCGCGCTCAGCTGGACCGTCAGCGACCGGTCGAAGGCGACCGTGCGCATCCGCGAGCAGCTCGTCGGCGTGAGCCTTCCATCCGACGCGGTCCTGGTCGCGAGCGGCGCGCAGGGCTCGTTCTCGCTCAACGCCGACGGCACGTTCGCGAGCGGATCGACGATCACGTTCGACCTGCGGACACTCGCCAGCGACTCGCGTGACCGGGACACCTTCGTGAAGCGGGACACGTTGCAGGTGAGCCGGTTCCCGACCGCGACGTTCGTGCCGACGAAGGTCACCGGGCTCACCCTGCCGCTGCCCGCGAGCGGTGACTTCACGTTCACGCTGACCGGCACGCTCACGATCCATGGCCAGGACAAGACGGTGCGGTTCGACGTGCAGGCGACGCGCAGCGGAGCCGACCTCACGGCGACCGCGACCGCGGACCCGACGCTGACCTTCGGGGACTTCGGGATGTCCGCACCGTCGGTCCCGTTCCGCGTCGTCAGCGTCACCGACGAGATCCGGCTGGTCGTCGAGCTCGTCGCCGCCGGGCCCGCGACGTAGGGTCTCCAACGGCGCGCTGACCTAGCCTGTCGCGGTCATGCCCTTCCGGATCGGGATCATCGGGACCGGCTTCGCCGGATCGACCCACGCCCGTGCGGCCATCGGCCTGCCGGACGTGCGCCTGGCGGCGATCGCCGCGGCGACGGTGGCCGAGGCCACGCCGCTCGCGGCCGAGCTCGGCGCGCGCGTCGCGCCGGACGCGGCAGCGCTCTGCGCGAGCGACGACGTCGACCTCGTGGTCGTCGCGTCTCCGACCCACCTGCACGCCGAACACGTCATCGCCGCCGCGCGGGCGGGGAAGCAGGTGTTCTGCGAGAAGCCGATCGCGCGGACGCTCGCCGACGCCCGCGCGATGGTGCGGGCCTGCGACGACGCCGGCGTGCGGCTCGCGATCGGTCATGTCGTCCGCTGCTTCCCCGAGTACCGGCGGGTGAAGGAGCTGCTCGACGCGGGGACGCTTGGGCGGCCGGCCGTCGCGACCCTCACCCGCGGGACGCTGTCCGTCGGCGCGGCGCGCGCGTGGTACCTCGATCCGGCGAAGAGCGGCGGCGTCGTGCTGGACCTCATGCTCCACGACCTCGACGTGCTGCGCTGGTGGTTCGGCGAGCCCGCGCGGGTGTACGGGAAGCGCCTCGGGGGCGGTGGGCCGCTCGACTACGCGCTCGCGACGCTCCGGTACGACGATCGCCCGATCGTGCAGCTCGAGGCGAGCTGGGCCGAGCACGCCGGCTTCCGCACGACGTTCGAGGTCCGCGGCGATCGCGGGATGATCGCGCACGACAGCCGAGCGGCCTCGCCGTTCGTCGTGCAGTCGCCCGCGGGCGGTGCCGGCGCGGGCGTGATCCCCGCACCGACCCTGCGCGAGACGCCGTACCGCCGGCAGCTGCGCGATCTCGTCGAGCGGCTCGCGCGCGGAGAGCCGCCGCTCGTCGACGGGCGCGAAGCGCTCCGCTCGCTCGGGCTCGGCCTCGCGGTCATCGAGTCCGCCGAGCGCGGCGAGGTGGTGCCGTGGGCGGTGCCGGCGTGAGGCGCCTGCGGGTCGGTCTCGTGTCGTGGGCCCACGTCCACGCGCCCGCGCTCGCGCGCACGCTCGCGACCCTGCCGCAGGTCGAGTTCACCGGCTCGTTCGACGAGGCCGGCGCCGCGCATGACGGCCGCACGCACGCGACGCTCGATGGCCTGCTGCGGGAGAGCGAGGCCGTGGCCATCGCGTCGACGAACGCGGACCACCGCCGCTACACCGAGGCGGCGGCGAGATCGGGCGTGCACGTGCTCTGCGAGAAGCCGCTCGCCACGACCGTCGCCGATGGGCGCGCGATGGTGCAGGCCTGCCGCGCCGCGGGCGTGCAGCTCGGCGTCGCGCTCCCGGTGCGCGGCAGTCCGGCGATCGTCGCGCTCAAGGACGCGATCGACCGCGGCACGCTCGGCCGGGTCCGTGCGGTGCGCGCGACGAACCCGGGCCAGTACCCCGGACGGTGGTTCGGCGATCCGGTCGAGGCCGGTGGCGGCGCGGTGATGGACCACACGGTCCATGTCGCCGACGCGCTGCGCTGGCTGCTCGACGACGAGGTCGCGCGCGTGCACGCCGAGCTGGGGTCCTTCCTCCACGGGCTCCCGGTCGAGGACTGCGGCCTGCTCACGCTCGACCTCGCGGGCGGCGCGTTCGCGTCGATCGACTGCAGCTGGTCACGGCCGGCGACGTACCCGACCTGGGGCGGCGTCACGCTGCACGTCGTCGGCGACCGCGGCACCGTCGACGTGGACGTGTTCCGCCAGTCGCTGACCCACTACGACGATGCCGCCGGCGTGACCAGGCTCCTCGGCTGGGGCGACGACCTGAACGCGCTCATGGTCGGCGGGTTCGTCGACGCGATCCTCGAGCGCCGGCCGGTGCCGATCACCGGTGAGGACGGGCTGCGCTCGCTGGAGGTCGTCGTGGCCGCGTACCGCTCGGCCGCGCTCGGCCGGCCGGTGGCGATCGCGGAGGTCGCCTAACCGGCCGAGTCGGGCTTCCGGTACTTCACGCCGAGGTGGTCGAGGAGCCGGAGCGCCGCGGGCAGCCGCGCGCTGAACGACGTCCAGTCGCGGGCATCGCGCGGCGACCACGCGATCTCGGCCAGCGCGAGCGCGCGCGGGTAGGCCATGTACTCGACCTGGTCGCTCGTCGGCATGTACTCCGTCCAGACGCAGCCCTCGGGGCCGAGGACGTGCGTCGCCTCGTCGGCCGAAAGCTCCGCGGGGATCGGCTCGTAGGCGTAGGTGTCCTCGATCGGGGTCATCCCGCCGATCGCGAGCGGCTCGTGCTCGGGGTCGGCCTGGTAGTGGTCGAAGTACAGGTCGGCCTGCGGCGCCATCACGACATCGTGGCCCTGCTTCGCCGCGGCGATCCCACCGGCGGTGCCGCGCCACGACATCACCGTCGCGTCCGGCGCGAGCCCGCCCTCGAGGATCTCGTCCCAGCCGACGAGCCGCCGCCCGTTCGCGTTGAGGAACCGCTCGATGCGCCGGATGAACCAGCTCTCAGCTCCTCCTCGTCCCTTAGCTTCTCGCGTTTCATGATCGCCTGCGCCTCCGGGCTCTCCTTCCAGCGCTTCTTCGGCGCCTCGTCTCCGCCGATATGGATGAACGCGCTCGGGAAGATGTCCAGCACCTCGCGCAGGACGTTCTCGAGGAACGTGAAGGTGGATTCGCGCGGGGAGAACACCTCGTCGGAGATGCCCCAGGTGGTGCGGACCGCGAACGGGCCAGGCACGTTCGCGTACTCGGGGTACGCGGCGAGCGCCGCGAGGCTGTGGCCGGGCATCTCGATCTCCGGAAGCACCGTCACGCCGCGTTCCTTCGCGTACGCGACGACCTCCCGAGCCTGATCCTGCGTGTAGAAGCCGCCGTGCCGCGTGCCGTCGTAGCCCTTCGGGCCGCGGCGGGCGTGGCCGACGATCGTCTCGGCGCGCCAGGCGCCGACCGCGGTGAGCTTCGGGTACCGCTCGATCTCCAGGCGCCAGCCCTGATCTTCGGTGAGATGCCAGTGGAACGTGTTGAGCTTGAAGGTCGCGAGCAGGTCGATGTACCGCTTGATGAACTCCACCGGGAAGAAGTGCCGGCCGACATCGAGATGCAGTCCCCGCCAGGGGAAGCGCGGCGCGTCGTCGATGCGCACCGCCGGGATCGCCTTCGGCGACGCGGCGATGAGCTGCCGCAGCGTCTGGCCGCCGTAGAACAGGCCGCCTGTGTCGCGCGCGACCAGGTGGATGCGCTCGGGCGTGATGTCGAGCCGGTAGGCCTCGGCTCCCGCCGGGGCGTCGGACCGGAGTGCCAGGACCAGCGCTCCGCTCGCGCCGACCGTCGCGTCGACCCCGGCGAGCTCCCTGAGGTATCCGCGCAGGAGCTCGCCGAGCCGCCGCAGGTCGGCGTCGCTCGGATCCGACAGGTGGATCCCGAGTCCGGCTGACGGCGAGAACGCGCCGTCGCGCGCCTCGAGCGCGCGCGGCCAGGGGATCAGCGGATAGCGCGCGGTGTCGGCCACCTCCGGTCACCCTATCGACTCGCGGCGGACGCTGCAGCGGCGGGACCTCAATGACCAGAACGGGCGCAACGACCGAATCGCTGTACGTCGCGATCGAGTGCCCTCAACGTAGCCGGCCGGTGGTGGACGCGCGCGCGAACGCGATCGAGCTGCGTGGGGTCACGAAGCGATTCGTGTCGCCGACGGGCAAGTCGTTCACCGCGCTGCGCGAGCTCGACCTGGAGGTCGCGGCGGGGGAGTTCACCGCCGTCGTGGGTCCCACCGGCTGCGGCAAGTCCACGACGCTCGCGCTGATCGCCGGCCTCGAGGCACCGAGCGCCGGCACCGTGAACGTCTTCGGCGAGCCGGTGAAGGCGATCGGGCGAAGCGTCGGGTACGTGTTCCAGCGCGACGCGGTCTTCCCGTGGAAGAACGTGCTCGACAACGTGGCGATGGGCCCCCGGTTCCGCGGGATCGGCGCCGATCGGGCGGACACCGCGGCGCGGCAGTGGATCGCGCGCGTCGGCCTCGATGGCTTCGAGCGCTACTACCCGCATCAGCTGTCCGGCGGGATGCGCAAGCGCGTCGCGCTCGCCCAGACGCTCATCAATCAGCCGCGGATCCTGCTCATGGACGAGCCGTTCAGCGCGCTCGACGTCCAGACCCGGGCGTTGATGGAGAACGAGCTGCTCGATCTGTGGGGATCGACCGGCGCGTCGGTCGTGTTCGTGACGCACGACCTGGAGGAGGCGATCGGCCTCGCGGACCGCGTCGTGGTGATCACCGCCGGGCCGGGGACGGTGAAGGGAACGTACCGGGTCGACCTGCCGCGGCCGCGGAACATCGCCGAGATCCGCTTCCAGCCGCGGTTCATCGAGCTCTACGAGGAGATCTGGAACGACCTTCGGGATGAGGTGCTCGTCAGCTATGAGCGCTCCAAGCATCGCGTCGCTTCGTAACGGGATGCCGCGCGGCGACACCGTGGCCGACGACTTCGACGCCGCGCGGGCGCGAGCGCGGCAGCGCCGCCGGCTGCTCGTGCAGGTGCTACGGGTGACGGTGGCCGTCGTGGTCCTCGGCGCGTGGGAGATCACCACGCGGCTCGGCTGCCACGGGCCGGACAGCGGCACCTGCGCCGTGGACCCGTTCTTCTTCGGCCAGCCGTCCGGCATCTGGACCCAGCTCGTCACGTGGGTGCGGGTCGGGACGGCCCAGGGTCCGCTCTGGGAGCAGATCGCCGTCACCCTCGAGGAGACGGTCCTCGGCTTCGCGATCGGCGTGATCCTCGGCATCATCTTCGGCGTCGCGCTCGGCCGGAACCGCCTGCTGTCCGATGTGCTCGGCCCGTACATCAAGGCGATGAACGCGATGCCGCGCGTCGTCCTCGGATCGATCTTCACCATCGCCCTCGGACTCGGGATGCCGTCCAAGGTCGCGCTCGCGGTCGTGCTCGTCTTCTTCGTCGTGTTCTTCAACGCGTTCCAGGGCGTGCGCGAGGTCGACCGCGACCTCCTGGCCAACGCGCGCATCCTCGGAGCGAGCCAGCGCCAGCTCTCCCGTCACGTGATCCTGCCGTCCGCGCTGTCGTGGATCCTCGCGAGCCTCCACACGAGCTTCGGCTTCGCGCTCGTCGGCGCGATCGTCGGCGAGTACCTCGGTGCGCGGAAGGGCATCGGGCTGATGATCGCGACCGCCCAGGGCACGTTCAACGCCAACGGCGTCTTCGCGGCGATGTTCATCCTCGCGGTCGTCGCGATCCTGGCGGAGGCCCTCGTGACGCGGCTCGAGACCTTCCTCATCACCTGGCGCCCCAACGCGATCACCGACGTGACCATGTAGCGCGCGAGAAGGAGAAGGACATGCGCTTTCGGATCCCGGCACTCGCGATCATCGCGATCCTGATCGTCTCGGCCTGCGGGGGGACGGCGACGCCCGGCGCCCCGTCGGCGACCACGGCTGCCGCCACCACGGCGGCGGCGACCGTCGCCGCGACCAAGGCTGCGCCGACGAAGGTCTCGATCATGGTGGGCGGCCTGAACAAGCAGATCTACCTGCCGAACAAGCTCACCGAGGCGCTCGGCTACTTCGCCGAGCAGAACCTCGCGGTCGACCTCATCGACGAGCCGTCGGGCAAGGACACGACCGTCGAAGTCGTCGCCGGCAACGTCGACTTCGGATCGGGCTCCTACGACCACACGATCGACATCGCCGCCGCGGGCAAGTCGATCACGATGGTCGCCCTGCTCCTGCAAGAGCCGGGCGAGTTCGTCATGGTCTCCAAGCAGAAGGCCGCCACGATCAAGTCGCCCAAGGACTGGAAGGGCGTGAACGCCGGCGTGACCTCGCTCGGCTCGGGCACCCACACGCTCATGCGGGCCATGGCGATCAAGGCCGGTCTCAACGTGGCCGACGTCAACTTCGTCGCCGCCGGAGCCGGAGACACGTTCATCGCGGCGATGAAGCAGGGCAAGATCGACGTCGGCATCACGACCCAGCCGACGGTGCTCCGCATGCAGAAGACCGGTGACGGGCAGCTGCTCGTCGACCTGTCCAAGGTCGACACGACCCGCGCGGCGCTCGGCGGCGACTACCCGTTCATCTCGCTGTTCGCCCGCGCCGATTACATCGCCAAGAACAAGGACGTCACCCAGCGCGTCGTGAACGCGTACGTCAAGACGCTCAAATGGATCGCGACCCACACCCCGCTCGAGATCGCCGAGAAGCTGCCGGTCGACTACTACGGCGGCGACAAGGATGCGTACGTCCAGGCGCTCAAGGACAGCATGGGGATGTTCAGCCCCACGGGGAAGATGACGCCGGGCGCCCCCGAGTTCGAGCTCGGCCTGATGAAGCAGTTCAACGAGAACGTCCAGAAGAACCCGAACATCGACCTCTCCAAGACCTACACCGATGAGTTCGTCAACGCCGCGAAGTAGCCGATCGGGGAGGAGCGCCGGTCCACGCGGGCCGGCGCTCCTCGTCGCGCTCGTCGTCCTCGCGTCCGCCTGCGCGGCCGGCACACCGCCGTCCCCGGCGCCGGTCGCGCTCGGCCCGCTGAAGATCGGGATCCTCGTGCCGTTCACCGAGTCGGCGATCGACTCGGACATCGGCGCCTCGCAGCGGCGCGCCGCCGACCTGTATCTGAAGCTGCGCGGTGGCCGGCTCGCCGGTCGCGAGGTGCAGCTCGTGTACAACGACGAGTCGGCGCTCGACCCGTCGACCAACGCGGTGCGCATCCAGCAATTCCTGCGGCAGGATCACGTGGAGCTGCTGCTCGGGGGCGTCGGCATTCCCGCGGCCTACCTCCTGCGTGACACCGCCGAGGCCGCGAAGGTGCTCTACATCGACACGAATGCCGCGGCGAACGCGCTGACTCGCGCGACCGCGGGTTGCACGCCGAGCTGCAGGAGCGCGTTCGTGTTCCGCAGCGCGCCGTCCGCGTGGCAGCTGAGCGAGCCGCTCGGCGAGTGGGAAGCCAAGAACGGGCAGCGCGACTTCTTCGTCGTGGCCGGCGACGACGCGTTCGGCGTCGATTCCGCGGCCGCGTTCGCCGAGGGTCTCGGGAAGAGCGGCGGGTCGGTCTCGGGACGGACGACCGTGCCGGCGCGGAGCGGCGCGGATTGGGCGGCGGTCGTCGCCGCGATCAGGGCCCAGCCGACGAAGAACGTCTACGCGGCATTCATCGCCGACGACGCCGAAGGGCTCATCGGCGCATGGGAGCGGGCCGGCCTGCGTAGCGCCGGATACCGGCTCGCGGGGCCCGGTCCGCTCGCCCAGCACCAGGTGCTCGCGGCGACGGCGCGCGCCGCCGTCGGGATCACCACCTCGTCTCCCTGGTCGAGCGAGCTCGGCAACGCGCAGAACGCGGCGTTCATCGACGCGTTCAAGAAGGCCTACTCCGACGACACCAGCGGCCAGCCGCTCGCGCCGGACGGCTACGCCGCGGAGATGTGGAACACGATGCGTGCGCTCGACGAGACGCTGAAG
>DASYXA010000093.1:0-3329 GCA_035935465.1 Candidatus Limnocylindria bacterium
TGGGCGGCCGGACGCCGCCGGAGATCGCGCTGTCCGTGCTCGCGGAGCTCTCAATGGAGCGGTTCGGCGGCACCGGGCGCCCGCTGCGGCTGGGCGACGACATCTATCAGCGGGCGGTGGGCCGCACCGCCACGTAGGTCCGCGCGCGGCCTCGACCGACGATCTGGAGCCGCCCGTCGCGCACCAGGGCGGTGAGGTCCGCGACCGCCGTCGCCCGGGTCACGGCATGGCGCACGGACGCCGCGCGGCTCGTCCAGACGGTACCGTGCTCAGCCTCCGTCGCGAGCAGCGCTCGGCGTGCGGTCGCATCGAGCATCTTCGGTCGGTCGCCATACGAAGCGGGCACCTCTCCGATCGCGCGCTCGAACAGCGGCACCGCCCGCGGCGCGTCGATCCGCGCGGCGGCCGCGAGCCACCGATAGGCCCACGCTTCCGCGAGCGGCCGCGTCTCGGCGAACATCCAGGACACGCGCGGGTGCTCGACCTGGAGCGCCGCCACGACGTTGAGCAGCCACCCGGGCTTCACGCGTTCGGCCGCCTTCAGCACGTCGGAGAGCCGGCCCTCGATCACCAGCGCGGCGTGCCGCACCTGGCCGAGCTCGGCGAGCACCAACCCGAGCTGCCCGCCGACGGCCGCGGTCGCGAAGTCGGTCGTGGTCTTGCGCTCGACGACCGCGCGGATCTCGTGGTCGCGCAGCAGGGCGTAGTCGCCGACCGGGAGCCTGCGGCGCTCCGTGGTCACTTCGGGCGCAGTGAAGCGCCAGGGGTAGCGCTCGCCGACATCGACCGCGATCGTGATCGACTCGCCGAACGCCCGGGCGAGCGGCACACGGATGCCGGGCCGCGCCCGGCGCATCGTCGCTTCCGAGCGCCAGAACACGAGCGTTCGCTCGCCCTTCCTCGTCCAGACGAACAGTGACCGGCGGTTCGTCCGGCGCCGGAGCACCAGGTGCACGGCCGCGCCGGCCCGCCAGCACGCCTCGATCGGCACCTCCTCGACGACCTCCGCTTCGTCCGGCCAGCTCGGGATCTGGTGGCAGAACAGGTCGGTCCCGCGCGGCCACGATTCCCGGGTCGCAAGGAAGATCCGGCCCTCGCCGGAGACCGGGAGCCGGAGGACGTACGGCAACCGGGTACCGGTCCCCGGAATCCGGCCCACCCGGAAGGTCGGCGCGTCGGGATCGGTCATCGCGACATGGAGGATGGCACGTGCCCAGCCCGTGGTCGCGGCCTTCCAGTCTCCTTGAACCTCGTCGGATATCCAGATATCCTCAAGCCCATGTCGAAGGTCCTGGTGTCGATGGATGACAAGCTGCTCGCCCGTGTGGACCGCGCCGCGCGGCGACTCGGGCTCAGCCGGAGCGCGTACCTCGCCAGGCTCGCTGACCGGGAGCTCGGCGCGGAGCACGGACCGGGCCGCGACCCGAAGGTCCGAGAGGCGATCGCCGGTCTCGAGCGGCTCTTCGCGGAGAATCCAACGCCGGGCGACATAACCGCGATCATCCGCGAGATGCGCGATTCGCGATGAACGAGGTCGTCGTGGACGCATCGATCGCGTCCCTGTGGGTCCGCCCGACCGGGAGTCCGGGAGCCGGGCCGGCGCAGGCACTGCTCGGGCGGTACGAAGCAGGTGAGGTCAGCGTCGTGGCTCCGCCGCTGCTGTTCCTCGAGCTCCTGAACGTCGCCGGTCGCCGCTGGCGCTGGGCCGAAGCGACGCTCAGCGAGCTCGCGACGCGGCTCGAAGGCATGTTCACTGACGTGGCCGATCCCGACCCCCGCCGCGTCGCATCCTGGACCGCACGTGGGCTCACGGCGTATGACGCGACATACGTCGCGCTGGCGGAGGAGCGCGGCATCCCATTGGTGACCAACGACCGGCGGATCGTCGCGATCGCCGCAGGCATCGCACAGACGGTCGACGCCCGGTAGCTCAGCGCCGGCGCGGCCTCCGCGCCCGCCGCCTCCGGCGCGGGCCGGGCTCGGCAAGGAACGAGCTGAGCGAATCCAACACCCCATGCGCGAGCGGCAGCTCCTCGGCCTCCTCGATCGTGACGTCGATCGACGCGAGCGCGTCGCGGAGCGCGGCCGCGAGCTCCGGATGCACGAGCGCGCGCGCCGGGAGCTCGGCCCGGCCCGCCTTCGGGCGGAGCGCCGCGTCGACGAACGCCGCGAGCAGCAACGGGCCGGGATCCGGCGCGACCTCGGGCCGCACCGCGCGAATGGCCCCGTCCGCCGTGTCCGCCCAGAGCGCGACGAGCGGTGCGCCGAGGTCCGCGATCTCGACGCCGAGATCGGAGAGATCGCCCTCCCAGGCGTTCCCGGAGCGCGGAAGCGCACGGAGCCGCTCGCGGTCGGCCGGCGCGAGCCGGGCCAGCGGGAGCGGCGGGGCGGCTTCAGCTTCATCGGACGGATCCGGCAGCGCCGCAAGCCGGGCGGCGTAACGAGCGCGGTCGAAGAGCTCATGCGCGTCGCGCGCCCGCCACAGCTCCCGGGTGAAGGCATCGCCGATTCCATGGACCACGTCGTGCTCGGGATACCCCAAGCCGATCAGCCGGGCCTGCGTCGCGCGCACCTCCGCCAGCTCGCCCGAGGCGAGCTGCTCCTCGACCGCCTCATGGAGCACGACGTGCAGCCGCGGGTTCACGTCCCCGACCATCTCGTCACCGCGATCGATCGCGGCGCGGTACTCGGGATGCTGCGCGAGGATCCGCGCGCGGCGCTCGCCATCGTCGGCCGCGTCACTGGGATCCCCGCCGCGTGCGTTCGTCGGGCGCCACGGGAACGGCGCACGCATGCCGCGGCGCACCCGCGGGCGTTCGGTGGGCGCGCCGTCGATCGCGGCGGTCAGCAGCCGCCGACCGGCAGCGGTGATCCGGACGGCCGCGAGCTCTTTGAACGGATGGCCCGCGATGTCCTCGATCTCGTGGATCGGCATCGCCCCGTCGAATGCCGCGAGCGGCTCGAGGCAGAGCCGCCACGCGGCGAAGGCCCACGCTTCGTCACTGAACGCGGGATGGCTCGACGGTCCGACGCCGGGCAGGACGGTCTCGCGCAGCCGCTCGCCGATCCGCGCGAGCGTCCGCTTGCCGGTGCCGAGCGCGAGCAGCGCGTTCGCGGACGACAGGCGGTCGGCCTCGAGCCGCAGCTCCGCGGGCGCGCCCGCCGAGAGCAGATCCCAGGCGCCCTTCCACCACCAGGCGACGAACAGGCGGCGCAGCGCCTCGTCCGGGTCGAGCCGATGGAAGGAAGGTGTGCGCGCCGTCGGCCGCGCGCGACCGAGCCGCGCGTCGAGCAGCCCGGCGGCCTGCGCCGCGAGGCGCAGGAAGTGC
>DASYXA010000094.1:0-35238 GCA_035935465.1 Candidatus Limnocylindria bacterium
CGGGCCGTCGACTTCGCCCGCCGCTATCGGTTCCTGCCCCTGCCCGGCGATGGGCACGGGCGGATGCAGCCGATCCATTACGAGGATCTCGCCGCAGCCGTCGCGACGCTTGTCGAACGCGGCGCGAGCGGGATCGTCGACGCGGGCGGAGCCGAGCCGATCACGATCCGCGACGCGGCGTCGGACATCCTCGCCGCGCTGGGGCTGCCCCTTCGGCTCGTCCGGATCCCCCTTCCGGCTGCGCGACTCGCGGCGCGGACGATCGACGGGCTGACCGAAAGTCGCTGGGCCGAGAAGGTCGACCGCGCGCTCGAGGACCGCGTCGTCGACAACGGCCGGCTCGTGGCCCTCACCGGCGTTCGCCCGCGCGCGTTCGCGCAAGGCGTGCGCGATCAGGTGGCCGCGTTGTGAAGCGTGCTTTCGACATCCTGCTCGGGATACCGATCGCGATCCTCGCTGGCCCGATCCTCGTGGTCGTCGGCCTGCTGATCGTCGTGACGAGCGGTTGGCCCGCGTTCATCGTGCAGACGCGCGTCGGAGCGAACGAGCGTCCGATCCGCGTGCCCAAGCTGCGCACGATGCACGTCGGCGTACCGTTAGTGGCCAAGGCGGCGCTCCGTCCGGAGGACGCGAAGTACACCCCGCTCGGTCCGTGGCTGCGGCGCTCGAGCCTCGATGAGCTGCCCCAGATCGTGAGCGTGTTGCGCGGGGACATGAGCCTCGTCGGACCGCGCCCGGCGCTGCCCTCCCAGCACGACCTGCTCGCGCTTCGCCGTCGCCACGGCGTCATCCCGCTCAAGCCCGGACTGACCGGCCTCGCGCAGATCGAGGGGCGCGAGTCGCTGACGCTGCCGACGAAGGTGCGGTACGAGGCGCTCTACGCCCGACGCCAATCGTTCTGGTTCGATCTCGCGATCGTGCTGAAGACCGGGCGTGCCGTGTTCGGAGCCCGCGGGGCCTACTGAGCCGGAGGCACCTTCGCGGTCGCGCGGTGATGCTCGATCAGCTGGTCGAGGGCCTCATCGAACGGCTTCACCGCACTCCAGCCAAGCTCCGCGGCAGCGAGCTCGCTCGAGACCGTGGCCGACGGGACGTCACCCGGCCGGGCGGCGCCGAACGTGACCTCCGTCGGGAGCCGCTTCGCGACGGTCTGGGCCAAGCGCTTGATCGTGATCATCTCCGGGGCGACGATGTTGTACGCGCGGCCGGAGGTGCCCTTCGTGATCGCCGCCTCGAACGCGCGCGCGATGTCGCTCGCGTGCGTGAATTGACGACCCTGCTCGCCGGACCCCTGGATCGTGATCGCCTCCTTCGCCATTGCCTTGCGGATGAAGATCGAGAACACGCTGTTCGGCCGCATGCGCGTCCCGAAGGCGGTCCCGAGGCGCAGCGCCACGACATCGAGCTGCTTCAGGCGCGCGTAGGCGAGCGCGAGACGCTCGCCAGCGAGCTTGGTGATGTTGTACGGGTGATCGGGCTCGAGCGGGTGCTTCTCGTCGAGCGGCTGGTAGTGCGGCTCGCCGTAGACCTCCCATGTGGACGCGACGACCACGCGCCTAAGGCCCGACGCGAGCGCGGCGTCGCACACGTTCGCGGTGCCGACGGCATTCACGGACGCCGCGAGGGCCGGCTTCTCGCCAGCGAGGTACACGTCGCCGATGGCGCCAAGGTGGCACACCGCTTCGATGCCGCCGAACGCGGACCGGAGCGCCTCGGGATCGAGCAGATCACCGACGATGCTCCGGTGCCGTTCGGTCGGCGCGGCGTCGAAGACGGTGACGGCGTGGCCCCGCTCCTTCAGGTGGTCGGCGACGTGCGAGCCCAGGAATCCGGACCCGCCCGTGACGATGAGCTTCAATCCGTGGTCCTCCACTCTGGTACAGCGTCAGACTGCGCCGCGCGATATTCGGGAACGATCTCGCGGAGCGCCGCGCGGATCGCATCGGGATCGCCCGATGCCGCGATCTGCTCGAGCCGCTCGACCGAGCCTACGGGAAGATCGCTGGGTCCGCCCTCGGCGGTCCAGAGGCTCTCGTGGGTCGTCTTGCGCGGTTGCTCGGTTGGGAGGAACAGCTCCTCGTCGAGCTTCTCGCCGGACTGCAGGCCGGTGTAGACGATCTGGATGTCCTTGCCAGGCACGAGGCCGTGCATCTCGATGAGGTCGCGCGCGAGCTCGTCGATCCGGACCGAATCGCCCATGTCCAAGACGAAGGTCTCGCCACCTGCGCCGACGGCCGCGGACTGCAGGATGAGCTGGACCGCTTCGGGGATCGTCATGAAGTAGCGGCGCACCTGCGGATGGGTGACCGTGATCGGACCGCCGGCGGCCAGCTGGCGGCGGAATCGCGGCAGCACCGAGCCGCGACTCGAGAGCACGTTGCCGAAGCGGACTACCACGTAGCGCCGGCCGGTACGGCGCGCAGCGTCACGGACCTGGAGCTCGCACACACGCTTCGTCGCACCCATCACGCTCATCGGCTGCACCGCCTTGTCCGTCGACACGAGCACGAGGCGATCCACATCCGCTGCTTCGCAAGCCTCGATGACGTTGCGTGTGCCGGCGACATTCGTCCAGACCGCCTCCGCGGGATAGCGCTCCATGAACGTGACGTGCTTGTGCGCGGCGGCATGGAACACCGCGTCCGGCCGGATCTCCAGGAACAGCCGCTTCAGCGGGACGCGGTCGCGCACGTCGAGGATGACCGGCACCGCGATCACGTCCGGGTACAGCGTTGCGAGGCTCTCGGCGATCTCGTAGATGCTGTTCTCACCGCGGCCGAGCAGGTACAAGGCGTGGGGGCCGTACCGGGCCAGCTGGCGCGACAGCTCGCTACCGATGGAGCCGCCCGCGCCGGTCACGAGGATCGTCTTGCCGGCGAACGAATCGCGCATCGAGGCGAGATCGATGCTCGCCGGCGCACGCCGCAGGAGGTCGTCGACCTGCACCTCGCGCAGCGAGGACGAGATCTGGCCCGAGACGACCTCCGACAGGCTTGGCACCGTCAGCGACTTCGCGCCCTCGCGCTCCGCGATCCGCACGAGCCGGCGCAGTGTCGGCCCATCGGCGGTCGGCAGCGCGAAGAGCACGGTCCCGATGCCGTGGGCGCGGACGAGCTCCTGCAGGTCGGTCACGCTGCCAAGGACGCGCAGACCGAGGAGCCGGTGCCCCTTCGCCTCCTGATCGTCGGCGAAGCCGACCGCGCGCAGCCCGGTCCGGGGATCGGTGAGGATCTGTCGGGCGACGGCGACGCCCGCGGCGCCCGCGCCGACGATGAGCGTCCGGGAATTGCCCTCGCCGGGGCCGCGGCGACCGATCCGGAATGCGACGAACGAGAATCGCAGCCCGCCGACGAGCGCCAGTAGAAGGAGCGTGTCGACGAACGGGATCGACCGCGGGATGCCGAGCGGGGCGACGCCGATGACGCCGAGGCCGAAGGCGATGCCGTAGCCGACCGCGGTCGAGGCGACGACCGCGCTTATGATCGCGCGGAGCTCGTCGATGCTGGCGTACCGCCAGACCCGCTGGTATAGGCCGAACGCCACGAACGTGAGCGGCCGAACGACGAGCAGGATCGGCAGGACCCAAGCGAACTGCTGCACGTAGTCGACGAGCAACCCCAAGAGATCGAAGCGGAGGAAGTAGCTCCCGAAATATGCGAGTGTGACCGCGAGCAGATCGAGGACGAGCAGGTGGCGCCCGCGAAGCGCAAGGGCGAGCGCCGGTCCGACGCGCGACGTGCGGTTCTCGGTCATTTCGTGAGATCCTGCTTCAGCTTCGCGGCGTCCGCATTCTTTGGATCCAGCCGCAGCGCCGCGTCCAGCTCCTCGAGGGCAAGTGCCTTTCGGTTCGTGGCCGCGTACAGCTGGGCGCGCCGGTATCGCAGGAGGGAGCTGTTCTCCCCGCCATTCTCGAAGGCCTGCGCAAGGAGTCGCTCGGCGTCCGCGAACCGCCCTAGGGACAGGTCGGCGAACACCGGCGCGTCGTACCGCGAGAGATGCGCCGGGTCGAGCTTGACTGCCTCGGTGCCCGCGGCTGCCGCCTGCTCGGCGTCGCCGCGAGAGAGCGCGAGCTGCGCCAGGAGATCGAGAGAGTCGGGGTCCCACGCGTCCGCCACTACCGCCCGCTGGGCAGCGAGGTAGGCACCCGGGATGTTCCCCAGCCGTCCCAGCTCGATCGCCAGGTTGCGCCAGTGGTTCGGGTAGCTTGGGTCGAGCCTGGTCGCGACGCGGAACGCCTCGACGGCCGCGGGATCGGCGCCGGCGGCGGAGAGTGCCGCCCCGTAGTTGGACCAATGCTCCGGCCGCCGTGGGTCGAACGTGACGACTGCCCGCGCCAGTGGGATCGCCGGGCCGCCGGCGCCGGCGTCGACGAGCGCCTGCGCCTGGCCGAGGACGCGAGAGGCGCCCACGCGACCGGTGATCCCGACTACGCCCACCGCGGCAGCCACGAGCACGATCAGCCCCGCGGCGACCAGACCGGCGCTGGGCGCGAGTCGCACCGGCTGCGGCACCGGATCGGGGCGCGAGAGAGAGCCCGAGGCACCGGCGATGACACCCGCGGAAAGCCACAGCACCCAGTCGAGCGACACGTCGTTCACGCCGACGATGCCCTGGCCGAGATAGGCCGCGACCGGGACGAGGGCCAGCGCCTCAAGCCGGCCACGCCCGGCCAGGAGAACGCCATAGCCGAGCACGACCGCGGCGAAGACGAGCATCGTGACGGCCCCGAGCGCGCCGGCGCTGGTCGCGGCATACCAGAACCACGAGTGCGTGGAGTTCTGCAGCTCGCCGGTGCGGAGGAGGGCGGAGGCTTCGTCCCGAAACGCGGGGTAGAGGTTGGCGAAATTGTCAGGGCCCGCGCCGAGCAGTGGATGGGCAGCGACGATCCGCCACGCCGTGTCCCAGATGTCGAGACGCGAGCGGATCCCGAGGTCGCCCGCGAGCGCGGCCGGTGTGAGGCGGGCACCGATCGGCGACAGGGCGACCACGGCGACGAGCAGCAGGCCGGCGCCGAGGACGACCCACAGGGCTGTCCGCCGCCATGGTGTACGCGGCCAGAGCAGTAGGAGCACGACGGTCGCGGCCCACCCGGCCGCGAGGCCGAGCGCGCCGGCGCGGACGCCGGTGAGCACGCACACCGCGAGCGCGGCGGCGCCGATCGCAAGCAGCGCGGCGCGGCGCGGGGGCCCGATCCGATCCCAGAGGATGACCGCGGCGGCGAGTGCGGTGACAGTCGCGACCGCGGCGAACGCGCCGAGGATGTCCGGCTGGCCGAGCGTCGAGATCACCGGATGCGCTGCCTCGCGGTATCGCACGAAGTCGATCCCAAGGCGCTGCGCGAACGAGTAGAAGGCGACGACGGCGACCGTCCCAAGTCCCATGGCGAGCAAGAGGGCGCGATCGACAAGCGCGCGGGACGTGAGCGCGACCGCCACCAGCAGGATGAAGTTGTCCAGGACCTGCGTGAGCCCCAGGTATCGCCGCCAGGTGCCAAAGAGAGCGACCGTCGTATCGGTCGCGGTCACCGTCGCCAGGACGAACACGACCAAGACAGCCGCGGCGGCGGCGAAGATCGGCGAAGGGAAGAGCAGCGCGCGCCCGTGGCGGATGAAGAGGACGACCAGCGTCGCTGACAGAGCGTAGGTCAGCGCGTGTGAAACGGAGCTCTTGGGCAGGGAGAACGCGTCCGACGCGGTCGGGTCGAAGACGAGAAGCACGAGGACGACCTTCAGCAGCACGACCGCGCGGGCCACCCACATGAGTGGATCGCTCGCGATCTGCTCTTCCCTCGCCGTCTCGGACGGTCGCTTCTTTCCCTTGGCCATGCGCTCCCTCAACTCAGATGATGCCGGGAAAAAGGACCGGGGCCTTTTCAGGCCCCGGTCCCAGGATCGCTACGCGAGACAGCCGTTACGGAACGGCGGTCTGGACTGACACGTTGCAGGTGCCGTTGCTACCAGCGGCGAAGGTGCCGGCGGCGCCACCCGAGTTGCTGCCACCCGCGGTGAGCGGGAGGATCGGGGAGCTACCACTGGTGATATCACCACGGTAGGTGTCGGTACCCAGGTTCGCGGTCGAGCGAACGGTGAACGTCGTCGAGCCGTTGCTCGTGGTCTGCGGGTTGGAGGTCAGCAGCGTCGTCGATCCGCTCGCGTTGGTCTGCGCCGTGCGCGTGAACGTGACCGAGTAGCTGCCGGTCGAAACGGTGTTGCCGAGCGCGTCCTTGACCCGGACCGTGGCGTTCGACGTCGAGGAGCCATCGTTGATGATGGCGAGCGGCGAGAACGAGCAGGTCAGGTGGTCGGCGCCACCAGCGGTCCACGTCATCGTGGTCGTCGCGCTGGAGATGCCGGTCGCGGAGAAGGTCACGGAGCAGGCGCTGTAGGCGCCCGCGCTCGAGAAGGTGAAGGTCGCGCGACCCGAGGACGTCGTGTCCGTGCCCGGCGTGGCGTTGACAGCGTTACCGCCGCCCGCGCCGTTGCAGGTGTTCGGGTCGAGGGTCGCAGTCACGACGGTGGAGCTGTTACCGGTCACGCGGTTGCCGTTCACGTCCTGGAGCGTGACCAGGACGATCGTGCAGCTCGCGTTGGTGATCGTGCCGTTCTGGTAGTCGCTCTTGCTGCACGTGCCGGTGCCCGCCGCCGGATGCGGCGAGTCGTTGCTCGTGACAGCGAGCTTGTTCGGGGCACCGGTGAGCTGCGTGGTCAGAGTGATCGAGGTGCCCGCGATCGAGGTGTTGTCGGTGGTCACCGTGACCAAGCAGGTACCGGGGGTCGTCTTGGCGGTCAGCGTGAACGACACGACGCCATTGACGTCGGTCGCGGTCGCGCTGCCATCCGAGAACGTGCCACTACTGGGCGCCGTGAACTTGCAGACGGCAGAGGCGCCGCTGTCACGGGTCGCGGTGATCGTGGTGCCGTTGTCGCTGATGACCGTGTTGCCGTTGGCGTCGGTGACCTTGATCGTGAGGGTCGAGGTCGAGACGCCGTCGGCGGCGATCGGGTTACGGCTCAGGCTGGCGACGGTCTTGGTGGCCGTGCCCGGGGCCGACGTCGGAACGACGATGTTGCAGCCGGTGAGCGTGCCGCCGGAGATCGAGACCTGGGCGTTGCCCGTGGCCGTGGTCGTGGTGTACGTGACCGAGGCGACACCGGACGACGGGGTCGCCGCCGTTGCGCCGGTCGGGGTGATCAGGGTCGGCGTGTTGTTGTTGAAGGTGAGCGCGGGCGAGCTCGCGTTGCTAACGGTGTTGCCGTTGGCGTCCTTGAGCGTGCCGGTGACGACGATCGTGTTGCTGCCGTTCGCGATCTGGCTCGTCGGGTTGGCGGTGCAGGCGATCTGCGTCGCCGGACCGAAGACGGTGACCGGAGCGGTGCCGGTGAGCCCGCCGGCCGTCGCGACGACGTTGCACGGCTGGGTGGCCGAGTTCGTCGCCGTGGCCGCGAAGAGGCCCGCCGAGGTGATCGCGCCGCACCCGCCGGTGACCGACCAGTTGACGGTCGTGCCGGACGGAGCGCCGGTCGCGGTGAACTGCTGGGTGCCGCCGACCGGCATCGCTGCCGTGGCGGGCGAGATGGTCAGGCCGCCGGTCGCCGAGGGCGTGGTGTTGACCTGGAAGTAGCCCTGCGGACGAAGCTCGGTGCCGTTCGCGATGAGTCCGACGTCACCGCTGAAGGTGGCGACGGTGCCGGCCGCGGTGCCTGCCGGGACGACGAAGTTGTAGATGAAGAAGCCGTTCGATCCCGGGGGAACCGTGGCGGAGACGGTCGCGTAGACCGTGCTCGAGTACCACCCCGAGGCGTACGCCGCGTTCGGGGAGGCCACGTTGCACGTGACCTTGTCGGCCGCGCAGATGAGGAGCCCGACGACGCCGGGCGCCCAGGTCTGCGTGCCGTCGTTGAAGAAGATGGCGGAGAACTGGCCCGAGCCACCGGCCGGCTGGTTGGTGAAGACCGACTCACCGGAGTAGCTGGAGCTGTACCCGCCACCTGCGAGGGCGTTGGCGTTGACGGTGGTCGCGAGCGTCAGCATGAGGCTGAACGCCATGAGAACCGTCAAAGCCGAGCTAACGATCCTTCGCATATGTCCTTCCTTGCGTAGTTTTTGTGGTCGCGAGCTTCGCGAGAGAACGGTGCCCTGCGTGTAGGTGATCGCGGTTGAAAAAGACCTATCCGATCGCTCTTGTCCCCGGTGTGTCAGTCACCTCCTCTTTCATCCAGGTCTCTGGCCCCGGAGGCAACTTCCCGGGGACCTTCGCGGATCGGACGCGGGGACGACGTAGGCGACCAGCCGCAAGACGGCTGCCGCCAAGCCGAGTTTGTACCAGAAGCGGGCAGTTGCCGCCACCGGCCGTGGCTCGGCCTGTTGCCTCCTAGACGAACAAGAGATGGGATTTGTCGCATCAGCGGGCCGCCTCGGGCAGGGTCACGTAGAAGCCGCCGGCCGCGTGGTCCGCCTGCCAGGTCCGGCCGAGCGGGTCGAAGATCGGCCCTGAGGAGCCCACCGGGGCCTGGATCGGGCGGCTGAGGCCCGCGGCGGATCCGTAGGTCGTGCCGGTCGGGCCGGAGCTCACGAAGCTCGCGGCCCCGTTCTGGTCGAGGACCAGGGCGTCGATCGGCCGACCGAGCGCGCCGCTGAAGAACAGCGAGCTGTTGCGCATCGCAAAAAGCTGTCCGTTATCCGCCCCGATCCAGATCGCGCCGCTCCGGTCGACCGCGAGCGCGCTGATCGAGCCGCCGTGGGTCAGCGCGACATCGGTGAGCGTGCTGTTGAGCGGGTCGTAAAGGTCGATCGCCTGGCGGTCGCGCGCGGCGATCCAGATCCGGCCGAGCGCGTCGCTCGCGAGGGCGGTGAGGTTCGCGCCGGCGGCGACCTTCTCGGTGCGGCCGGTCCGCGGGTCGTAGCCGATGAGGCCCGCGCCGGGCGTCCCGATCCAGAGGCGCTCGTCCGGCGACGCGGTCATCGAGGTCGCGGACACCGCGAACGGCATCGGCACCGTGACGAGGCGCTCGGTGCTGATCGTGAGCGCGTACACCACGCCACGGGTCGGGTCGAGCAGGTACACGTGGTCGGGACTCACCGCCAGGCGACCGATGGTCGCGCCGGCCGGGAGCGTGGCGATCGGGAAGCGCTCTCCGGTCGTCATGTTCAGCGCGCTCACCCGGTTGTCGTCGTCGACGTACCAGATCCGGGTGCCGTCGCCGATCGCGCGATCGGGACGCTGGCCCTGGGGGAGCGTGACGAGATAGGTGCCGGGCCACACCGCCCGCGCGTTCGACGGCACCAGCCCATCGTTCGCGCGCGGCGCGACGATCGCGACGGGAGCCTCGCTCGCCGGCGGCGTCGGGCTCGGCGTCGCGGACGGCTTCGGGGTGCTCGGCGCGGTCGGCAGTGGCGTGCCCGCCGGGGTCTGCGCCGGCTGCTGGACGACCACCGCCGCGGCGGGCAGGGCCACGTTCGTGACGCCGGCGGGCGCGATGACCGCGAACTGCCGGGCGCTCGGATCGAACGCGAGATCGCGCGCGTTCGCGGGCGCGTCGAGCGTGCCGCCGATCGCGCCGTCGGGTCCGATGAGCGTGATCAGACCGCGGCCGTTCAGGTCCGCGAGGACCGCGTAGCCGCCGTCGGGCAGGGCCGCGATGGCCTGGGCGGTGCCGCCCACGACGAGCGTGCCGCTGCGCCGGGCGAACGAGACGCTCGCGCCGTTCGCGGTGCGCGACAGGATCGCGAAGTCGTCGCCGCTGGCCGCGAACGCGGCGGCGATGCCGCCCGCGGCCGTCGCCAGCGCCTTGTAGGTGGACGCATCGACGAGGGTCGTGGCGTCGGCCGAGACGAGGAGCGCGCGCCGGCCATTCGGCTCCAGCACGAGGACCTGGGGGGCGACGTCGACCTGCTTCACGGCCTGCACCTTGCCGGTGCCGCCGTTGAGGACGACGAGCACGCCGGCCGGCGCGGGGCTGCCGTTCGGCGCGGCGCTCGCGGCCGGCATCGCCGCGACGGCGCCGACGACGACGTTGCCCTGCTGGTCGACCTGGAGGCTCGTCGGCGTACCGGCCACCGCGAACGCGGTCGAGCCGGTGATCGTGTTGAGCGCGCAGTCGATCGAGGTCACCGTCTTGGCGCTCGCGTCCAACACCAGGAGCGTGGTCATCGTCCGGTTGAGCGCGAGCGCGGTCGGCCGGCCGCCGACGTGGATCACGGTCTGCGGCTGGAGCGTGGCGGCGTCGAGCGCCGCGACCGTGCCGGCGTCGGGGTGCAGGACGTAGAGGATCCCGTTCGCCGGGTTCAGCACGGACTGCTGGACCGCGGCGACGAGCGCGCTGCCGGGGGCGATCGGCCCCGACGGGCCGAGCGACAGGTCGAACACGATGAACAGCGACAGCACGGTCGCGACGGCGAGCGCCGGCACCGGCCAGACGATCCGCGGCAGGCGGCGACCGGCGGGCTGCCGGCCGAGGGCCGCGATCGCGGCATCGACCCGGGCCGACGGGCGGGCCAGCGGCAGAGCGGCGAGGGCCCGCTCGGCGACCGACCAGCGCAGGACGTCGGCGCGGCAGGCGGCGCAGGAGGCCAGGTGCGCGGCCGCGATGGCCGACTCCTCCCGGTCGAGCTCGCCGTCCAGCTTGGCCGAGACGAGGCTCAGCGCCGACCCACAGCCGAGCGCGGGGATGGCGGCCAGGCGCTCGTCGAGGGCGGCGTAGCGCCGCGCGGTCCCGGCGCAGGCGGCGCAGGCCCGCAGGTGGGCGGCCGCGGCGGTGGCGTCGGGGGGCGCGAGCTCGCCGTCGAGGTAGGCGGAGAGCTGCTCGTCGGAGGGGTGCATGCCCCTGGTAGACGGTCAGGCGGGGTCTTTTGTCGCGTACCCCGCTTTGAAGGCGCTCCGGGCCCGGGCGATCCGGCTCCGGACGGCGGTCAGGCTGGCCCCCTGGATCTCGGCGATCTCCTTGTACGAATAGCCCTCGAGGGCGTGGAGCAGCAGGGCCACGGCGTTCTCCGGCGGCAGCGTGCGGAGGACCGCCTGGACGTGCTCGCGCTCGCCCACGCCGGCGCTCGCGTCCGCGGAGCGCGGCTCGTGCGGCGTGTCCTGCATCGCGCCCATACGCACCCAGATGAAGCGCTTGCGCCGCCGGAGGTGGTCGATCGCGGTGTTGCTCGCGACCCGGTAGAGCCACGGCAGGACCTTCGTCCCGCGCTCGAGCTTGGGGAGCGCGGTGAACGCCTTGGTGAAGCATTCCTGGGTCACGTCGTCGGCGAGCTCGGGATCCGCGAGGAAGCGCAGGAGGAACGTGTAGATGCGCGACTTGTACGCGCCGTAGAGCGCATCGAGCGCGTCGCGCTGCGACTCGGCCGCGAGCGCGAGCAGCTGGGCGTCGGAGATGACGCCGGCCTCCGCGACGCCCGCGGCGGCGCGGTCGTGCGAGCCCAGGGACGCGAAGGCGAAGGCTCGCATCAGTGGACTTTACTGCCCGAGGACGAGATTGAGTATCTGATTCTGGGTCGGACGGAGCCGCTGGGTGAACTCCTTGTATCCGGCCTTGGTGAAGTGGAGGTCGTAGTCCACCGCCGCGGCCGGGAAGTCGAGGAAGTACACGCCGCGCGCATCGGTGCGCGGGCTGTGCTCCTGACACCCGTTCGGACCGATCGCGATGCAGACATCCGGTATCGGCGCTCCCAGCTCGTCAACGACGACACCCTCGATGCGGTACGCGGTCCCCGGCCCGAGGCCCGGCGTGGGCGTGGCCGGCGGCTGCGTCGCGGCGATCGGGATCGGAGCGCCCGACGCGCCGATCGCGACCAATGGCGAGGCGTCGGCGTTGGGGATCGCGGTCGTGTTCAGGGTGACCGACCAGCCCCAGGCGAGGACCGCGACGGAGAGGAGAGCCGGGACACCCAGCGCGAGCAGCGTCTGGGTGCCCCGGTCACGAAGGTCGATGCGTTTCAGGTGGAAGCTCCCTACGGGCCGGTGAAGCCCTCGTAGATCATGGCGCTGTCGCCGCCGGTGGCGAGCTCGATGACGAGGCCGGCGATCGCGCCGCCGGCGCCGTCGGCCACCACCGAGTATTGCGTGTTGTCTGAGAGCGCGCTCACGTCACGCGGGTCGACCCGGATGGCCGCGCCCGGCGTGATCGGCAGGACCTGCGTCGTGACGAGCGCTCCGTCGCTGAACCGGTACCAGCTGAGCGTGACCGCGGTGGCGCCGGCGGACTGGACCACGAGCGGCGTGGTCCATCCGCTGCTGCCGCCGAGGGTGCGCGTGACGTTCGGGAAGTACGTGCGGCCCGAGACGGTCGGGCTCGCCGCGTAGCCCATCGCCGTCGCGGTGCTGATGACGTTCACCACCGCCGCGAGGGACGCACCCGGCGCGGACACGGTGAACGAGTACTCGCCGTCGGCGAGACAGCCGGCGACCGCGCCGGCGCAGAACGGCTGCGCGGTGTCGCCGTTCGCGTACCGCGGGTCGAAGACCCGCGAGCTGGCGGGCTGGATCGCGCCGAGGTCGAAGGTCCGCGCGCTCCCGCCGCCGAGCGGCGTGAACGTGATCGCCGGCGACGCCGGTGCGGCGCCCATGTTCTGGACGACGATCGGGCTCGAGCGGCCGAGGCCGCTCGCGTTCTTCGCGGCGTACGCGCCGTAGAGCACGGCGCCGCCGGTCACCAGGCCGTTGTCGCTGTAGCCCTTCGGGTACTGGACGCTCGGCTGGTCGTCCTGGGTGTTGACGACCACCGAGAGCGGCTGCGCCGCGGTGACGGTGACCGCGTACTGGTGCCCGTCCACGAGGCCGGGCTCGTAGTTCGGGTCGATGAACCGCGAGCGGCCGGGGTCGACGACCCGGATCGCGGTGACCGTCGGGGCGGTGCCGTCGAAGCTCACGAACCGCGCGGTCGCGGTCGTCTGGGCGGCGCCGAGGTTCTGGATGATGAACGGCGTGTCGAAGCCGAAGAAGCGGCGCGTGATGTTCGGCAGGTACACGCTCGTCGAGCCGGACGCGGCGCCGACGTAGGACATCGCCTCGCTGCGCCGGCCCGCGCCGGCGTGCTCGTTCACGACGGAGACGATGGTCGAGCCGAAGCTCTTCACGACGACGCTGAACTGGGCGTCGAACGGGAGGTCGAGGTCGTTCGTCGGGACGTCGGCGAAGGACGTGCCCGGTGCGAGATTCGGGATCGTGCGGCAGGTCACGAGCGACCCGTCGGAGAACCTGTAGAAGGACACGTTCAGCGTCGTCGCGGCGCCGCCGGTGTTCTGCACGATGAACGGCGTGTACCAGCCGTCGCGACCGCCGAGGTAGCGCGTGATGTTCGGGAGGTAGAGCGTCTGGGTCGGCGTGCCCGGCGTCGAGCACGTGGACGGGGTCGAGCCGGGCGGCGGCGGGGGCGCGCCGGGCTTCACCATCGCGGCGTCCTGGCGGGTCGCGCCCTTCACCACGAAGTGCGGCGAGTTGTAGTCGTCGTAGCCTGCGGCCCGATCCAGGAAATGGAGCTCCTGCTCGCTGGTGATGAGGTCGCCCGGGGGGAAGTCGATGCGGTAGCTGCCCGCGGCGTCGGTGTGCGCGATGCACGTGAGCAGCGCCGGGCCGAGCACGACGCACACGTTGTCGAGCGGCTGCCCGGTCGCGGCGTCGGTGACCGTGCCGTAGATGTAGCTCGGATCGGTCGGACCGGCCGCCGCCGGACGGGCGGTGACGAGCGACGTCACGACGAGCGCCAGCGCGGCCAGCGGGGCCGCGAGCCGAAACAGACGGACGGACGAACGGAACACGGGCTGCCTCCAGAGGGGCGTCTACAGAAGGAACGCGCACGACGGCGACTCCGTCAGGCCCCTGTGTCTGGATGCTCGACCTTTGGACCAAGAAAGAACAGCGCTCGAGGGGGCCCCTGCCGGCCGGCCCGACTGGCTACCGGTCGGCGGTCACGTAACGTCGGCGATGGGTGTCGACAGCCGCTCGGCTCGCGCCGCCCGCGCGAGCCCGCGATCGAAGGTCGCGAAGGCGACCGGGATCTCCGGCGTGGCGATGTCGAGTGCGCTCGCAAGATGCAGCGCGTCCACGCCGCGCAGCAGATGCCGGCCCGCGAGCGCACCGGCCCGCGCGCTCAGCCGCAGGTCCACATCCAGGGTCTGCACCGCATCCCAGACCCGATCAAGCGAGCGGACGGCCGTCGCTGCATCGACCCGCTCCGCCTTGGCCGCGCGCGCGATCGCCGAGCGGCACTCGGCGTACGCGATCACCGAGCTCACCGCGTACTCGGCCGCCGCCGCAAGCCGGTCGACCGCATCGCTCCCCGGCTCCTGCACGACGAGCTTCACCAGGGCGCTCGTGTCCAGGTACAGGATCACCCGCGGTCGCGAAGGACGATGTCGGCGAGCGTCGTGCGCCCCCGGCGAAGCTTCGGCCGCGCCACCGGGGGCACGAGACGCCGCCCCGTCCAGTTCAACCGGCCCTCACGGATCAGCTGGGCGAGTCGGTCCGGCACATCCGGCGGCACCAACCGCGCGACCGGCCGGCCGTGGTCGGTCACGACCACCGACTCCCCGTCGGCGACCCGCTGCAAGTAGGCGCTCAGCGAGGCCTTGAGCTCGCGCACGCCGACACGATCGCTCATGACTACATCTTCGCACATTGTAGTCACTATCGGCGCCCAGCGTGCTCCAGGGCCTACGGCAGGACGAGCCGCTCGATCGTCTGGCGCGCGGCGAGCCCGTCACCGACGCCGCCGATGAGGTAGAGCCCCTCGCGCGTCGCGACCAGGTCGCCGAGCGCGCGCGGGAGGCTCGGGCTCGCGAACGCGGACCACAGGTTCGTCGCGGGATCCCAGACCTCGGCGTCGGCGACCGGCACCCAGTCCATCCGGCCGGGCACCTCGAGCGATCCGCCGGTGATGAGCGCGCGGCCGTCGGGCAGCACGACGGCCTGCTCGACCAGGCGCGGCCGGATGAGCGTGCCCGCGAACGTGAAGATGTTCCGCCTGACGTCGTACCGCTCGGCGGTGTTCGACGCGGCGAACTGGCCGCCGATGAACAGGACGTCGCCGCTCGGGAGCGTGACCGTCGCGTGCTGCACCCGCGCGAACGCGAGGTTCGGTCCGGCGACCCAGCGGTCGCGGTCGGGCTCGTAGATCGCGGACGAGCCGAGCGGCTGGCCGATCTGGCTGAGCCCGCCGGCGACGAGGACGCGGCCGTCGGGCAGCGCCGTCATCGAGAAGCGCACCCGCGGCGCGGGGAGCGGCGCGGCCTCGGTCCACCTATCGGTGCGCGGGTCGTAGAGCTCGCTCGACGCGAGCGGGTGGGCGTTGAAGTTCCCGCCGGTCACGAGCACGCGGCCGTCGGGGAGCGGCGCCGCGCCGTGATCGCTGCGCGCCTGGAGCAGCGGCGCGGCCTGGATCCAGCGGTGCTGGTAGGGGAGGTACACATCGACGCGGTCGGTCGAGTGGAACGAGCCGCCGTACCACTCGACGCCGCCGGCCACAACGACGCGATCGGCCCAGGCGAGGGTCATCGTGTGATGGAGCCGGCCGGGGAGCCGCTGCGGGAGCGTGCGCGTCGTACCGGTGAGCGGGTCGATGAGCTCGGTCGTGGTGCTGACGACCTGCGGGTCGCGCTCGTCGAGGCCGCCGAAGACGAAGATCTCGCCGGTCGGCAGCGCGAGCGCGCTCGCGTACGCCCGCGGCCGGGCGAGCTCGCCGGACACCGCCCACGCGGCCGGCCCGCCGCCGGGCAGCACGAGTGGGGGGCCGACGACCGCGCTGAGCAGCGCTGCGAACAGGACCACCTGTCGTGCGGCCGGGCCGGGCTTGGCCCGCCCCGGCCGAGCCCCATGCAACGGGATCGCGCGGGTCACTGCGCGGTCAGCGTAACTCCCGCCACCGGCACGGACTGGCCCGAGAACCAGGTCACGCCCTCCTGGACGAGGTCGAACTGCACGCTGTAGACGCCGGGCTGCGCCGGGACGGTGACCTGCGCGTTCACCATGACCGTCTGGCCCGGACCGACCGGCGCGGCGAGCTGGGTGCGCGCGCCGTTCCACACGACGGTGCCGGACGGGTTGCTCACGTGGTAGGCGAGCGCGAACTGCTGGGCCGGGTCCCAGGTGAGCGACCCGGCGTTCCGGACCGCGATCGGGATCGTGACCGCGCTGCCCGCCGCGGCCGCGAGGGCCGGGATCTGCGGCGTGTACAGCGCGCCGTACAGCGGCACGACGACGCGCACGGAGCTCGACGGCATCTGCACGCCCCGGCCGCTGAACCAGGCGACGCCTTCCTTCACCACGTCCCAGCGCAGCGTGTACGTGCCCGCCGCGACCGGGCCGGCGACCTGCGCGGTGAGGTCGCGGACCTCGCCGGCGCGCACGCCCGCGAGCGGCGTGCGCAGGCCGTCCCACACGACCGCCTGTCCGGACGCGTCGATCCAGTGGTAGCTGAGGTTGACCGAGCTGTCCCAGTCGCTCCCCGAGAGGTTCTGGATGCGCACCGGCACGCTCGTCGCGATGAGCGTCGGCAGCGCGCCCGGGGTCTGCGGCAGCATCGACGAGCCGAACTCGAACGGCTTCGCCGGCGCGACCACGACGACCTGGTCGAACGTCTTCACGCCCTTGCCGCTGAACCAGGAGACGCCTTCCTGCACGAGGTCCCAGCGCAGGGTGTAGGTCCCGGGCGCCGCCGGCACCTGGACCTTCGCCTGGAGGGTCTGCGCGGTGCCCGGCGCGACGTCGGCCGCGAGGGCGGAGCGCACGCCGTCCCAGACCGCGGCGTTGCCGGCGCCGTCGATCCAGTGGTAGCCGAGGTGCACCGGGTTCGCCCCCGCCGCGGGCCACGAGAAGTTGCCGGCGTTGGTGAGCGTGATCGGCACGGTCGCAAGGGCGCCCGACGTGGCGAGCGTCGAGATCTGCGGCTGGTAGGTCGCGGCGTAGACCTTCGTGCAGCAGACCACGGCCTGCGCGTTCCCGGGCGCCACGGCCATCGTGCTGAACCAGCTCACGCCCTCCTGGACCAGGTCGAACGCGATCCGGTACGTGCCGGCGTCGGGCGGCGCGGGGACGACCGCCTGCACGGTCACGCTCTGACCCGGTGCGAGGTCGGCCGGAAGCTTGGTCCGCGCGCCGTCCCACACGACGGTCTGGCCGGTCGCGTCGTACAGGTGGTAGCCGAGGTCGACCGGGGTCGAGGTGAGCGTCGGGAAGAGGCTCTGCCCGGTGTTCCGGATCGTCACCGGGACGGTCATCGGCTGGCCGAGCGTCAGCGGCGGCAGCGGCGGGACCTGGTAGGTCGCCTTGAAGTCGAGCGCGATGCCGATCGGCGTCGGGTCCGGCGGGATGCCCTTGTCCTTGAACCAGAACTCATTCTGCTTGTAGAGGTCGAGCTCCAGCACGTAGTTGTTCGGGATCGCGGGCGCCGTGACCGGGATGTTGAGCGTGATGGTCTGGCCCGGCGGGACGTCGGCCGGCAGGTTGACGAAGTTCTTGCCGACCGTGACGGCGCCGGTGCCGTCGTCGATCCAGCGGTAGCCGAGGGTGACCGGGTTCACGCCGCCGGCCGGCCACGTCCGGCCGCCGTCGTTCGTCACGGTGACGCTGTTGAGCAGGGTCTGCCCGGCGAAGAACGTCCGCGGGACGCTGTCCTGGACCCAGTCCGCGCTCCAGTCGGCCGAGCGGAACCACACATCGCGCGACGGCTGGTTGTACAGCGTGTTCCACCACACCCCGTTCGTCAGGAGGTCGAACTTCACGGAGTAGCTCCCGATCGGGGGCACGACGAACGCGACCGGGATGATCGCGGACTGGCCCGGCGCGATCGCGGTCGGGATCGTCGACGCCGCGCCCTGCGCGACCTGCGCGCGGAGCTTGGTGAACACGCGGTACGAGAGCTGGGTGCCGCCCGGGATCGGCGCGGTGCCCTTGTTCGTGATCGTGGTCATGATCGGCAGCGACGCGCCGGCGAGGCCGGCCTTGGGGAGCTGCGGGTCCATCGTCGCGAGGTGCACGAATCCGTTCTGCACCGCGGACTGGGCCAGCGAGCGGATGGTCGGGAGCTGCGCGTACAGCGCGTTCCCCGGACACTCGGTCTGGCCGCCCTTCTGGCCGACGATGTAGTTCGCGTCGCGATGGCCCTGCACGTTGGGCGGGCTCGACGTGACGTCGATCCAGGTGCCGTCGCTGCGCTGCTCCTTGTGGGTGAACGCGTCGTTGCCGTACGGCTGGATGCCGAACTGGGTGAACTTCAGGGCGATGATGTTCGCGATCGCGCCGACCATGGCCGGCGTCGGCGCCCTCGAGGTGTACGTGCCGATGGCCGCGACCCCGAACGTGCCGTCGTTCCAGCCGTAGGCGTGACCGGCGATGACGTGGTCGCCGCCGACCCGTCCGGTCCAGATGTTGCCGAACTTGTCGACGAGGTAGTTGTAGCCAATGTCGCCCCAGCCCCGGGTGACCGCGTGGTAGTAGTAGATCGCGCGGATCGTCGCGGCGACGTCGGTCCCGCCGTCGTCGCCGGCGGTGTGGTGCACGATCGCCTTCTGGGTGCGCTTGTACTCCGGCGTCCAGAAGAACAGCGACTCGTCGGCGCCCCAGTCCGCGCGGGTGAGGACCTTCGACGCGCCGACCGGCGCCGCGTCGGCGTAGCTCTGGCCGGCGTCCTTGAGCGCGCCGACGAGATCGTTGACCAGGCGGACGATCGGACCCTGATTGAGATCGCTCACGTCCATGAACGTGATGCCGACGCGCACGAGCGCACCGGGATCGCCGCCGGAGAGCCAGACCCGGTACTGCGCGTAGCGCGCGCCAGCGACCGTCAGCTGCGGTGTCGCGAAGCGCTCGCCGGTCGCGTGGTCCTCCATGTCGAAGTCGTTCTCGAGGTCGATCCACGCACCCCAGGTGGTCGCGTCCGCCGAGGTCCGGAGCTGGAGCGCGACGCTGTCCTGCGCGCCGGCGATGGTGAGCCAGTGGAGCCCCACGCGATCGAACAGCTGGCCCGCGGCCACCGGGTCGGAGGTGTAGACGAGCGTGCCGCCGCCGGTGCTCCCGGTGTCCGCTGACAGGATCGAGGCGCCGGTGTCGAGGGCCAGCGCGCCGCCGCGGTGGGTCGGGTCCCAGAGGGTGACCTCGCGCGCCGTGGTCTGCCCCGACCCCCGGGACGTCGCGGTCGCGACGCTCTGCGCGTGCGGGAACACGGTGAGGACGAAGAGCGCTGTGAGTCCCGCGACACGGAGGCGGCGAAGCACGGGCGAGTCTCTCCCTTTTCTTCCTCGCCACCGTCCCCACGCGCGCACGGTCATTCTGAACGACAACGGTGGCCGCGTATAGGGCAAACGTGCGGGGCGGGACCCCGTTACCCGGACCGCCGGCCCGGAAGTACTAGAACGGCGAGAGCCGGACCATCGTCGACTTGAGGCCGAGATAGGTACGGAGGAACAGGTCGGCCGGGACCTCCACGGTCGCGTTCGAGCCCGCGAACTTCACCGACACGACGTGGCCGACGTTGCCGGGTGCCTGGTTGCTGACGTCGGTCGAGAGCAGCGTCCCGATGTCGACGCCCCTGTAGCTCTGGACCGCCTGGCGGATCTGCGCGCTCGTGAACGTGACCGTCCAGCTTGCATGCTTGTTCGGCGTGGGGATGCGGACCGCGAGGTCCGCCGGGTCGGGCACCGGCACGAGCCAGGGGTCGCTCGGCTTGCAGGTGATGCCGTTGTTCCAGCAACCGACGCCGACGGTGTAGCCGCCGCTCGAGCTCGAGAAGTAGGCCCGGATCGCCGCGCCGTTGTAGGTGATCACCTTGCCGAGCGTCGCGGCGACCGCCGCGTTCCCCGCCGTCGTCTCGACGGTCGCGCCGCCGTAACACTGGTCGGACTGGTCGTCGCGCACGTCGTAGTCGCGCGCCGGCGCGGCGCTGGTGAAGCCGTAGCTCCGCGCGGCGAGGGCCTGGGCCTTGTACGCCTCGGGATGCCAGCCGAGCGGCATCTCCTTCGGGATGACCCCGCGCACGTAATCGTCGTAGCTCACGAAGTTCACGACGCGCAGGTTCCCGGCGCCGTCATTCTTGAATTGCAGCTTCCCGCGGAAGAACTCGCCCTTCTCCTGCACCGTGATCGGCTGGCCGGTGTCGATCGGCGAGAGCGTGACCGGCCCGGGGCCCTTGTACTTGAGGGTGGGCGGGTTGGTCCCCTGGTCGTAGACCGCCACGCCGCCCGCCGTCGCGGCGATCTGGTAGGTGACGTTCGGGCTGGCGATCCCGACGATCGCGTTGCCCTCACGCTCGTTCGCCACGGTGAACCCGCCCGGCGAGCGGACGTTGATCAGCCACGTGTTCAGGTACTGCGAGCCGCACGACGACGAGCCGCTCGAGGACGGCGCGCTGAGGAGCACGCGCATCGGGCCGCGGGCGTTCGTCGCCGCGTCGACCACCGTGAGCTGCGTGCCGGGGTAGTAGTGCGCGACGATCTGCTCGCCGGTGAGCGCCGGGCCGGCCGCGCCGGTCGCGTAGCCCTCCGCGCCGTACTGGCTCATCCCGACGCCGTGCCCGAAGCCCTTCCCGTAGAACGTGACGCCGGGCTGCACGCTGATCGCCTCGCTGAGGCGGCCGACGCCCAGCTGGCTGAACCAGGCGATGCCCTCCTGCACGAGGTCCCACGAGATCCGGTAGTCGCCGATCGCGCTCGGGAGCTGCACCGGCACCTGCACGACGGCGGTCTGCCCGACCGCGACGTCGGCCGGGAGCGCGCCGCGCCGGCCGTCCCAGGTCACGACCTGGCCACCCGGGGTGAGGATGTGATAGCTGAGCTGCACCGGGTTCGGCCCGCCCGCCGGCCACGCCCGGGCGCCGTAGTTCGAGACGCGCACGCTCAGCAGGAGCGTCGCGCCGATCGTCGCGGTCCCGGGGGTCGTGGTCTGGTCGTAGCCGCCGTTGAACCCGCTGGTCACCACGAGCGACGTGCGGGCGTACGGCGAGCCCAGGCCGGAGAGCCAGGCGACGCCCTCGCGCACCGTGTCGATCGCGAGCGTGTACGTGCCGATGGACGTGGGCGCGGTGTACGCGACGTTGATCGACCGCGACGCGCCCGGGAGGAGATCGGTCCCGATGCCGGTGCGCGCCCCGTCCCACACGACCACGTTCCCCGCGCGGTCGAAGAGGTGGTAGCTGAGGTGGATCGGGTTCGGCCCGGCCGCGGGCCACGGCACGTTGCCGCTGTTGGTGACCGTCACCGCGAGCGTGCGCTGCTCGCCGAGGACCGCGTTCGACGACGCCGAGATCGAGTAGCCGGCCGCGTACGTCGCGGTCGCGACCGTCGCGCTCAGCCGCAGCGGCACCGCGCCCTGCGCGCCGAACCAGGCGATGCCTTCGCGGACGAGGTCGAACGTCAGGACGTACGTGCCGGCGGCGTCCGGCGTGCGGACCTGCGCGGTCACGCTCGCCGACGCGCCCGCGGCGATGTCGGCCGGGAGCGGATTGCGGATCCCATCCCACACGACCGTGCCGCCGGACGCGTCGTGCCAGTGGTAGCTGAGGTCCACCGGGTTCGCGCCGGCGCTGGTCCACGCGACGCCGCCGGTGTTCGTCACCGGCACCGTGACCGTGTAGGTCGTCGCGTTCAGGAGGAGTGGCGGCAGCGCCGGCGCACCGTAGGTCGCGTTGTACGCCGGGGTCGCGCGGACGCCGAACGGCTGGCTCGGATTGAGCCAGGCGATGCCTTCCTTCACGAGCGCGAGCTGGAGGATGTAGGTGCCGGGGCTCGGCGGCATGACGATGGCCGCCACGAGCTGCTGCGCCGAGGCCGGCGCCACGTCCGCCGGCAGCTTCGTGCGGACGCCGTCCCACACGACGGCCGTTCCCGCCGCATCGGACCAGTGATAGGCGAGGTCGACCGGGTTCGGGCCCGCGGCGTTCCAGACCTCGCTGCCGGCGTTCGTCACGCTCACCGGCACCTGGATCGTCGTCCCCGCGACCGCCGCGGCCGGCGGCTGCGCCTGATACGTCGCGAGCAGCGTCGCGCCGGCGGCCGGCCGCGGCACCAGGAGCGTCGTCAGCGCGACCGCGAGCGCGAGGCCGAGGCGGAACCGCCGGAGCACCGGGCCACCGACCGTCACGGGACCAGCGTCACCTGGCGCGGCGACCCCGCGCCGAACCACCGGAGGCCCTCGGCGACGAGGTCCACGACGAGCGTCGTCGCGTCCGCCGGCGGCGTCGCCAGCGGCACCGTGACCGTCGCGCTCGCACCGGGCCCGAGCGCCACGACGAGCGGCGCGCGCGGTCCGTCCCAGCTGACGACGCGGCCGTCGGCGGCGAGCCAATGCGACGAGAGGTCGACGACGTTCGGCCCGCTGTTCGCCCACGTCGTGATCGAGGTGTTCGTCACCGTCACGGAGATCTGTGGCGCGGCGCGCGAGACCGGCGTGGCCGCGACCTGGAGCGCGGCGCGATAGTCCGCGATGTCCTGGAGCGCGAGCGTCGCGGGTGCCACGCCGTACGACGAGAGCCAGGCGATGCCTTCGCGCACGAGATCGACCTTCACGATGTACGAGCCCGGCGCCGCCGGCGCGCGCACGATGACCGTGGTCGTCACGCTCGCGCCCGGGGCGACGTCGGCCGGCAGGCTCGAGCGTTCGCCGTCCCACGAGACGGTCTGCCCGGCCCCGTCGAGGACGTGCGCCGCGACGTGCAGCGGGTTCGGGCCGGCAGCGGCCCACGTCGCGAGCCCGTCGTTCTTCAGCGTGACCGGCAGGGCGATCCGCCCGCCGGGCTGCAGCGGCGTCAGCGGGGTCACCGCGTACGACGCGCTGTAGCCGTTCGTCACGTTGATCGCGAAGTCACGGGGCGCGACGCCCTGGCCCGAGAACCACGCGACGCCCTCCTGCACGAGATCGATCCGCAGGATGTAGCTGCCGAGCTGCTCCGGCGACGTGACCGGCACGGACACGACGGCCGACTGACCGGGCGCGATGTCCGCGGGCAGCACGCCGCGCGCGCCGTCCCAGACGACGACCGTGCCGTCGGCGGCGATCCAGTGATAGCTCACGTGCACGGGGTTGGCGCCGGCCGCCGGCCAGGTCACCGCACCGGTGTTCGCGACGGTCACCGGGAACGCATTCGCGCCGAGCACGAACGTGGACTGCGTGCTCGCGATCGGCGCGTAGCTCGCGGCGAGGCCCGATGAGAGGAACGTGGACAGGTCGAGGGGCGCGACGCCGTTGCCCGAGAACCAGCCGATGCCCTCGCGCACGAGGTCGATCCGCAGCAGGTACGAGCCCACCGTCGTGAGCGTGGGGATCGTCGCGTTCACGGTCACCGTCGCGCCGGGCAGCACGTCGTTCGGGAGCGGGCTGCGCTGACCGTCCCACACGAGCGTCTTTCCGCCGTCGCCGATCCAGTGATAGCCGAGGCGTACGGGGTTGGTCCCGCCGGCCGACCAGGTGAAGCTCGACGTGTTCGTGATCGTGATCGGGAGAACGAGCGGCGCCGCCGTGAAGCCGCGGCCGGTGAACGCCGCCGGCCGCTGGTACGTGGCCCCGTACAGCGGCGGGCCGCTGACCGGGCCGGTCGCGGTGAGCGCCCGGACGGCGTTCACCCGGCCGGCGCCGAAGTCGGGGTCCGGCCCCGCGACGCCGAGATCGTCGGCGGTCGAGCGGAGCCGATCGGCCAGCTGCGACACCGTGAGCGTCGGATCCTTGCTGAGCAGGAGCGCCGCGACGCCGGCGACGAACGGCGCGGCCTGCGAGGTGCCCTGGAACGCCGCGTAGCTCGAGGTCCCCGGGTTGGCTCGCGAGAGCGTCGTCGGATACGTCGGGGTCGTGCTCCAGATGGTGACGCCGGGCGCGGAGAGCGCGACGTAGCTGTTCTCGTTGCTGAAGCTCGCGCGGAGATCGTTCCGGTCGGTCGCGGCGACGGCGAACGACTCGGGGTACGCGCCCGGGTACTGCGGCTCGTTCACCGATCCACAGCGCGTCGACACGACGCCGCAGTTGCCGGCCGCGGCGACGACGAAGACGTTGTGCGCCAGCGCGTAGCGGATCGCGTCCTGGAGCGTCGCCTGCGCGGCACTCGAGCCGAGCGAGATGTTGATGATCCGGGCGCCATGATCGGTGGCCCAGGTGATGCTGGACGCGACGTCGGACAGCAGGCCCGAGCCGGTGCAGTCGAGCGCCTTGATCGGCAGGATGCGCACGCCGAACGCGACGCCCGCGATGCCCTGCCCGTTGTTGCCGTTCGCGCCGATGAGGCCGGCGACGTGCGTGCCGTGCCCGTTGTCGTCGATGGTCGAGCCGGGCGCGCACGACGGGTCGGGCGACGTGACGAACGTCGTGCCGGGCAGCGCGACGCCGGCGAGGTCGGGGTGATTGGCGTCGATGCCGGTGTCGATCACCGCGACGGTGACCGCCGCCGATCCGCGCGTGATGTCCCAGGCCTGATCGACGTGGGCCTTGCGGATGCCCCATTGCCCGACGCCGAACGACGGGTCGGTCAGGTAGAGCGGGTCGTTCGGCGTGAACTGGACCGAGCCGGTCGCATCGGGCTCGACCGAGACGACCGCCGGATCGCGCGCGAGGCGCAGCGCGGTGAGCCCGGTCTGGTCCACCTGGGTCGGGCCCGCGATGGGGAGCGCGACGCGGGTCACGGCGACGGCGTCGAGGACGCGGTCGACGGTGCCGCCGACCGAGGCGATCGCGCGGGCGCGCTCGGCCGCCGCGGCGTCGGGGCGGAAGTGCACGAGGATCCGGGGCTGCTCGGGCGACGCCGTGGCCGGCGCCGGAGCGGCGACCGCCACGGGCGCCACGACGCCGACCGTCGCGGCGGCGGCCGGGCGGGCAAGCGCCGGCATGGCCAGTACGAGGACGAGGCCGAGCGTGGCGAGTCTTCCCATTCCCATGTCTCTTACGCGCAGGCTAGGGCGCTGGTTATGGCTCCGCGGTGTGAAAGAGGTCGCCTTTTTCGGCCGCGGGGCTACGTGGCGGGATCGACGATGACGAGGACGTTCTCGAGCTTCCGGAGGTCGACCGCCGGGGCGACGACCGCTCGCTGGTACGCCGACACCTCGGCCTTGGTCACGTCGACCACGGTGCCGATCACGAGGCCCTTCGGGTAGAGCGAGCGGAGCTCGTTCCCGAGGCCGAGGCCCGCCGTGACGATGACGTCGCCGGGCTTCACCGGGTCGCTCTGGAGGATCCACTCCATCACCAGGGTGTCCCCGTACTGTCCGCGCACGATCCCGCTCGCGCGGGAGGTCTGCACGAGCGCGGACACGCTCGACGCGGAGTCGGTGATCAGCAGCACCTTCGCGTAGTTCGAGCCGGCCTCGCTCACCCGCCCCACGACGCCCTGGGCCGAGAGCACGACCTGGTCGACGCGCAGGCCCTGGTCGGTGCCCGCGCCGATCACGATCGTCTTCAGCACGCCGCTCGGGTCGCGGGCGATGACCGGCGCGGTCACGGTCCGGTAGGGCAGCGCCCGCTGCGCCGCGTCGAGCTTCGCGCCCTGCTGCGCCGCGATCGCGGCCTCGGCAAGGCGCGCGTTCTCGAGCGTCAGCCGGTCGTTGGCCGCCCGCAGATCGGCGTTCTCGGCGCGGATGCGGTCGAGCTCGCCGATGGCCTGGACGAAGTTGTTCGTGGTGACGCCCGTCGCGGCGAGCACGCGCTGCACCGGGACGAGGACCTGGGTGCCGATCGTCGCCGCGGCTCGAACGACGTCGGCCGAGCGGAACAGGAGCAGCAGGAGCGACACGACGAACAGCGCGGCGAAGGGACGCGCGACGCTGTTGGTGCGGCGCCGGCCGGTCCGCCCGAGGGTCGCCATCAGCGAGGCATGATCGCGTACGTCTCGGTGACGAGGCTGCGGTCGTACTTCACCAGATCCTCGAGGACCATGCCAGTGCCGCGCGCGACGCAGGTGAGCGGATCGTCCGCGATGTGCACGGCCATCTGCGTGGCTTCGGAGATCCGGGTGTCCATTCCGCGCAGCAGCGCGCCGCCGCCGGCGAGGTAGATGCCCTGATCCATGATGTCGGCGACGAGCTCCGGGGGCGTCTCCTCGATCGTGTCCTTCACCGCGTCGACGATCTGCTGCACCGACGGGTCGATGGCCTCGCGGATCTGCGCGCTCGTGACCTCGATGCTGCGCGGCAGGCCGGTGAGGAGATCGCGGCCGCGGAAGAAGGTCGACACCTCTTCGTCGAGCGGGTACGCGGAGCCGATGGCGATCTTGATGTCCTCCGCGGTGCGCTCGCCCATCAGCAGATTGAATTCACGCCGCGCGTACGCGACGATGTCCTGGTCCATCTCGTCGCCGCCGATGCGGATCGAGCGCGCCACGACGATGCCGCCGAGCGAGGTCACCGCGACCTCGGTCGTGCCGCCGCCGATGTCGACGATCATCGAGCCGCTCGGCTCTTCGACCGGGAGTCCCGCGCCGATCGCGGCGGCCATCGGCTCTTCCACGAGGCGCGCCCAGCGCGCGCCGGCGTTCATCGCCGCCTCCTGCACCGCGCGCTTCTCGACCTCGGTCACGCCGGACGGGATGCCGATGATCACGCGCGGGCGCGGGAACAGCGCGATGCGGTCGTGCACCTTGTTGATGAAGTGCTTGAGCATGTACTCGGTGATGTCGAAGTCGCTGATGACACCGTCCTTCAACGGACGGATCGCGACGATGTTCTGCGGCGTGCGGCCGAGCATCCGTTTCGCTTCGGCGCCGACGGCGAGGATCGCGCCGGTCTTCATGTCCTTCGCGACGACGGACGGCTCGCTGATCACGATGCCGCGACCGCGCACGTGCACGAGCGTGTTCGCCGTGCCGAGGTCGATGCCGACGTCGCGCGAGATGAGACCCCAGAGGGATTCGAACAAGCTGGACGCACCCTTTCCCGAACGCGCGCTGGTGAAGTGAGGATAGGGCGCTGTAGCGCCCGCGGCGGACGACGCCGAAGGCGTCGCTGATGAGGGAACGCTCGCTTCCCCGCTAGCGGTGCGTCAGCGGGGGGCGCCGTGGCGCGGTGCCCTGGTCGTTCGACGCTGAGCCGGATCGTCCCACGCGGAGGTCGTACGCGCGACGGTGCACCTTCAGCGCTCGATCGCCGCCGTCAGCCGCCGGTCACTCCGGGCTCTTGCAGCCAAACGATGAGCGACTCGATGCCGTCCGGCCACGTCGCGGCGAGTCGATCGACCGCGGCGACGAAGCCGCCGACACCATCCAGGGTCCGCCGGAAGCGGCGTGGATTCACCAGGATGATCCCGGCGTGCGGCTGCCCGCGCTCGGAGCGGATCGCGGCGAGGGTCGCGAAGTCGCGCGCGTTCTCGGTCACCACCGACCGGCCCTCCTGCGTCGCGACGGCCAAGATGACCGCATCCGCTCGGCCCACCAGATCCGCGCGGGACGACACCGAGAGCGCGTCCTGACCGTGATCCGCGAGCGCCTGGGCGAAGCGCGGCGGATACATCTCATCGAGCAGGAGCCTCAGCCGCGGTCCGCGCGCCACGCCGCCTCAAGTCGGTCGGCATCCTGGCGAGCACGGCGTCCTTCTTCGTCGATCTCGTCGCGATGCTCCCGGTAGTAGTCCAGTGCCGCCCGAACGTCCGCGAGGTCGAGCTCGTGCGCGGCCGCGACCGTGGCCTCGTCCCGTCCGCTGTCGCTCCACATGTCCACCACGATGCGCACGTCGAGGCGCGGTCGCGAGCGGAGCGCGGCCCGCCGTCCGCTCGGGTGCTCCATGAACGTGATCCGGGGATGGCGGTCGAGCCGCACGCCCTCGGTCACGTACCGCCGGGCGAGCTCGCTCTCGGAGACCCGCCGGACGCGGGCCTCCTCCCGCAGACGCTGGCGCGTCCCGGCATCGACGCGGAACGAGAAATGGCTGCGCTCGTCGGTCATGTACCACACCGTATCACCCCGTGCAACGTGCCCGGTCTGGCGGCGGTCCCAGGTCCGGCTGGGTCGTTCGGCTCGCTATAACTACCACCACCTCCGCGCCGAGATCGGCTGGCTGACCCCCCCGGCAAACGCTTCGCCCCGTGCCGCCGCTAGGTGACGGCGCCGCGCTCCCGAAGACTCACGTGGCGGCCCGCGCCGATGATCACGTGATCCACGACCGATACCCCGAGCAGGCGGCCGGCGGCCACGGCATCACGCGTGGTCCGAAGATCGTCGGCCGACGGCTCGGGGTCGCCCGACGGGTGGTTGTGGGCGAGCACGATGCCCGCGGCGTTGCGCCGCAGCGCCTCGGTGAACAGCTCGCCGATCCGGACCGAGGCACCCGCGACGTTGCCCGCATAGACGGGACAGACCGCGATGAGCCGCTGCTTGCGCGTGAGCAGCGCGACCACCACGGCCTCGCGGTCGAGGTGCGCGAGGTGCGGCGCGATCGCGCGTGCCGCGGCGGATGGGGTGTCGAGGACGTCGCCCTCGCGCTCGGCCGCGAGCGCGCGGCGCCCGAGCTCGAGCGCGGCGACGATCCGCGCGGCCGTCGCGTCCCCCAGGCCGAGCGCGCCAAGGTCCGCGCGCGCGAGCGCGCCGATGCCGCCGACGGAGTGGAGGAGCGTCTCGGCGATCGCGACCGCGGACCGGCGCTTGGTGCCCGAGCCGACGACGAGTGCCAGGAGCTGCGCGTCGGAGAGCGCGGGTGGGCCGTCGCGGATCAGCCGCTCGCGCGGGCGGATCGCCTCGGGCCAGTCGCGGATCGGCACTGCTGCGTGTATCGGAGCGCCATTGCGCTTCGACGGCGGCGTTTCGGCGGTCGCGCGGTCATGGCCGGCCACGGCCGCTGTCGCGCCGCAGGAGCCGGGCGCTCTCCTCGTAGATCGTGGCGCGTGGCCCGACGAGCACGACCTCGAGTCCGGCCCGCGACCAGCGGTACACGATCCGGTGGCGGCCCACTCGCGCGGACCAGCACCCGTCGAGCTCATCGACCAGCGCCTTTCCCACGTCGGGCCGATCGCTGAGCGTGTCGACCACGGCGCGGATCTTTCGTCGCAGATCCGGATGGGCCGCTCGGATCGCATCCGCGGCGGCGCGGCTGAACGCTACCTTGCGCGGGCTGCCGATCGCTTCTTCCGGCGCGGCTTCTCGCCGAAGACGGCTTCGTAGCTCACCGTCTGGCCCCGCTCGATCTGGCGGATCCCGCGGCGGATATCGGCCATGAGCTCGGGGTCGGACGCGATGTCGAGCGTCTCTTGCCAGCTGTCGAGATCGTCCTGACTCACGAGGACCGCGGCCGGACGGCCCTTGCGCGTGATCACGATTCGCTCATCGCGGCGTTCGACATCGCCGACGAGCTCGCTGAGCTTCGCCTTCACCTCAGAAAGCGAGAGCGTCCGCATCGCGCTGCCTCCTGACCAGAATTCTGGTCAGATGGTACAGCGGCGCTAGGGCTGGGTCGACGCCTTCTCGGCCGCGACCGCGTCGGCCTTGCCGCCGGTGTGCACGGTCCAGTCGCGCTCGTCGAAGTCCTTCGCGCAGTACGGGCAGATGTTCCACTCCGGCCGGATGAGCTTCGCGCAGCTCGGGCACACCCGCTTCAGGCGCGTGCGGCAGGTCGGGCAGAGGATGAAGTCCTCCTGCACGCGCTCGTGGCAGGTCGGGCAGACGATCCGCTGCTCGGCTTCGGCGAGGAGGCTCTCCTCCGCGAGCTGGCGCTCGTAGGCCTCGCCGATCGTCTCGCGCGAGCGGACGATGAGGTAGACGAACAGGCCGAGGACCGGCAGCGCGGTGACGAGCAGCGCGGCGAGCACCGGCAGGATCCGGTTCTCGGTCCGGTTCTGGGCGTCGCGGTAGGTCCAGAAGATCTGCGCGATGTACAGGACGAAGAGGTACAGGCCGATGAACCGCACCCCGAGCTGCACGATCGCGCTGTTGACGAAGCCCGACCAGATCCCGCCGATATCCGGCATCGCCTACACCCCCGCGCGCGACACGCGGCCGCCTTCGGCCGCGACGCGCTCTCTCCAATAATCCAGAACGTCGCGAAGCGTCTGCTCGAACGGGATCTTGGGCTCCCAGCCGGTCGCGGCGCGGAACTTCGACGGGTCGGCCCACAGGATCGGCACGTCGCTCGGCCGCAGCCGGGCGGGGTCCTCCTCGGTGCGGATCTTCAGCTTCGAGTACCCGAGGAGCACATCGAGCATCTCGCGGATCGTGTGGGTGCGACCGCTGCCGACGTTGTAGGTCTCGCCGGGCTCGGCCTTCTCGAGCGCGAGCCAGTACGCGCGGACGATGTCGCGCACATCCGAGAGGTCGCGCTTGCTGGTGAGGTCGCCGTGGTAGATGACCGGCGGATGGAAGCCGGCCTCGATCTCGGCGATCTGCTTGGCGAACGTGCTGTCGGCGAAGACCGGACCGCGGCGCGGGCCGGTGTGGTTGAACCCGCGGGTGACCACGACGTGGAGGCCGTAGGACTTGAAGTACTGGTAGGCGAGCTTGTCCTGCGCGACCTTGCTCACCGCGTAGGGCGAGAGCGGCCGCAGCGGGTTCGTCTCCTTCATCGGGACCTCGTCGGGATGGACGAGGCCGTATTCCTCGCTCGACCCGGCGACATGCACCCGGATCTGGGTCGCGTGCCGGCGCACGGACTCGAGGAGGTTGACCTGCGACTGGATGTTGATGTGGAGGGTCGAGGCCGGCTCGTCGAAGCTCTCCTGGACGAACGACTGCGCCGCGAGGTGGAAGATCCGGTCCGGCTGGATCGCCGAGATCATGTGCTCGACGGCGCCGGCGTCGGTGAGCTCGCAGTAGACGAGCGTGACCCGGCCACGCTTCTGCTCGTCGCGGAGGGCCTGGCCGTCGCTGTACCGTCCTTCGACGGTGTCGACCTTCTGCGCCCGACGCAGCGGCTCGAGGTTCTCCATCCGCGAACGCCACCGGAACGTGCCGTACACGGCGACGTCGGGATGCTCGGCAAGGAGATACTCGGCGAGATGACTTCCGGCCATGCCGGTGATGCCGGTAATGAGGACGCGCACTGCGCGGTCAGGATAGCAAGGGCCATGCCTGAGCTCGGTCGCCTGGCGGCTCCTGTTTTCGTGACGAGATGAGCGTGCTCGACGTACGCCGCCACGCCGAGCGGGGCATGCAGACGGTCCTGACGGCGCGCGGCGAGGCGACCGCCAGAGCCCTGGCCGGCCCGGCGTACGCGCTCGTCGTCTCGAGTCCGCTCGAGCGGGCGAAGCGCACCGCGGAGCTCGTCGGCGGACGGCTCGACGCGACGGAGCCGGGGCTCCTGCCGGACATCGGCGGCGCGGGCGTATTCGGGGCGATGGCCACCCTCGCCGCGTGGCGCGCGCTCCTGCGCTCCGATCCGCGGGCGCGGGCCTTCGCGGGCGAGCAGCTCGCCACGTGGGCCCGGCTCGCGGCGCGGGTCGGACCGAAGGAGCGGGTGCTCGCGATCTCGCACGGCGGGATCATCGACCTCCCGATCGTCGCGCTGGCCGAGGAGATCGGCATGGCGATCGACGGCCCGTCGTTCGCGAACCTCGAGGGGGCGCGCATCACGTACGACAGGCGGAAGCGCACGACGCTCGAGCTGCTGCGCGCGTGAGGCTGCTCACCGCCGGCCTCGTCCTGACGATCACGCTCATCGCGTTCTCCGCGCTCGCGGTCGAGACGATCCTGCCGCTCGTCTCCGACGACCTCGGCGGCGTCTCGCTGTACGGCTGGGTGTTCAGCGCATTCTTCCTGGCGAGCCTCGCGTCGGTGATCGTCGCCGGCGGCGTCGCCGACGAGCGCGGCACGCTCGCCCCCTACTCGGTCGGCCTGGCGCTGTTCGTGATCGGGCTCGCCATCGCCGGCGCCGCGCCCGCGATGCCCGTCGTCGTCGCGGGCCGCCTCGTGCAGGGCACGGGCTCGGGCGCGATCCTCGCCGCGACGTACGCGAGCATCGCGCGCGCCTACAGCGAGGCGCAGCGGCCGCGGATCTTCGCGATCATCTCGACCGCGTGGGTCCTGCCCGCGATCGTCGGGCCCGCCGCGGCCGCGTTCATCGCGACGGCGTTCGGCTGGCGGACGGTGTTCTTCAGCGTGCTGCCATTCGCGGTCGTCGCGGCGCTCCTCGCGGTCCCGGCACTGCGCCGGCTCGGCCCTCCGGCACAGCACGGCGAGCGCACCAGCCGGCGGGACGCGGTCTTCGTCGCGATCGGCGGCGGACTGGTGCTCGCGGGCCTCTCGAACCCGACGCCCGCGCTCGCGTTCGCGCTGCTCGGCGCCGGCGTCGCGGTCGGCGTCCCGGCGCTCCGTCGCGTGACGCCGCCCGGCACGCTCGCCGGACGCGCCGGCCTCGGTGCCGCGGTGCTGGTGCGCGGCCTGCTCACGTTCGCGTTCTTCGGGACGGAGGCGTTCCTTCCGTTGATGCTGCGCGAGGCGCGCGGCCTTTCGCCGACGCTCGCGGGCGTGGTGCTCACGACCGGCGGGGTGACCTGGACCGCGGGCTCGTGGGTCCACGAGCGGCTCGCGCCGCGGCTCACCAGCCGCCGGATCATCACGACGGCGTTCGCGCTCGTGGCGCTCGGCGCCTTCGGCGTGCTCGCCGTGCTCCTCGTCCCCGCGCTCCCGGTCGAGCTCGCGTACGTCGCGTGGGCCACGAGCGGCGGCGGGATCGGGTTCGGGTACGCGGCGATCTCGGTCCTGGTGCTGCGGCTCGCGCCGCCGGGCCGGACGGGCGCGACGGGCGCGTCGATGCAGGTCCTCGACAACCTCGGCACCGCGCTCGGCACCGGCGCCGGCGGAGCGGCGGTCGCGATCGCCGTCGCGAACGGGCTCCCGGTCGAGACCGGGATCGCCGCGGCATTCGTCGTCGCGATCGCCGGCGGGCTCGCCGGCCTCGCGGTCTCACGGCGGCTCGACGCGTCGCGGCCGTCGGTCGTGGCGGTGACCCCGGTGGAGCTCGGGCCGCTCGGCGAGCCGTCGCGCTAGACGCGAGCGGTCGACCTCGCGTCCGTAGTGACGCACGGCGAGCGGCGGCCTACACGATCGGCAGACGCTGTTGACCGCCGGCGGTCTCCTGAGCTGTCGCGGGCGCGGCCGGCGGCGTCGCATCTGCGAACAGGGCTAGATATGGTGAGTAGCGGTAGACGCGATTGCGTCGCGCCCCCGTGATCTCCTCGACGACACCGAGCTCCGTGAGCCCTTCGATCAGCTTGGCTGCGGTCACGAAGGAAAGCTTCAGACGATCTTGGATCAGCGCGATGTTCACCATCGGTCTCCGGTACAACAGATCGAGGAGCCGAAGGCCGTTCGGACTCATCGCCTCTTGAATCCGTCCCCTATGGGTCTCTCGAAGGCTGACGATCCGCTTCGCGGTGTTCGTCGCGTCGGCCGACGTTTCCGCGACACCCCGCAGGAAGAACGTCAGCCAGCCTTCCCAGTCGCCGTGCTCCCGAACGGCCATGAGGCGGTCGTAATACTCGTTGCGATTCGCCTTGAAGAAGTGGCTGAGATAGAGGAGCGGACGATGCATCACGCGTCGATGGACGAGTAGGAACGAGATCAACAGTCGACCGACCCGCCCATTGCCATCCAGGAACGGATGGATCGTTTCAAACTGCGAGTGCGCGATACCGCAGTGCACCAACACGGGCAGCGAGTGCTCGGCGTGTAGGAACTTCTCGAAGTCGTCGAGCGCACGTGTCATCTCGTGTACCGGAGGCGGAATGAACGTCGCCTGTTCGATGGGAGTGCGTTGTCCAGGGCCGATCCAATTCTGCGATCGACGAAATTCACCGGGATCTTTGTGCTGTCCCCGAACGTTCTTCATGAGCTCCGCGTGGATCTCTCTAATGAGTCGCAGCGAAAGTGGCAACTGCGCGAGCCGATCGATGCCGTAGTTCATCGCCTTCACATAGTTCACGATCTCCTCGACGTCTTTGGGCAGCTCACGCGTCTGCGCGTCGAGCTCGAATGCCAGCACATCTTCGAGCGTGCTCTGAGTGCCTTCGATCTGGGAGCTAAGGACTGCCTCACGCCGAACGTACATAGCCACGAACAGATCTGGGTTGGGGAGCGTCTGAGCGACGCCGTCCAACCGACCGATGGCCAGATCTGCCGCAGAGAGCGCGCTGACGCCGGCCGCGTCGAGGGCGATCGCAGGATCGGGAGGCAAAGGCGCTGGAATAAAAGCGCGGAATCCAGCGCCTTGTTTTACAAAACGGCCCGCCCGTGTACCTGCCATGATGCGTACTTTATCACTGACGTCAAAACTGAAATAAGCGGATCGTCTATTTCAGTCACCTGAAACGGCTATCTACACGCGCGCGGCCGACCTCGCGAAGGTCGCGACCGCTTCGACGATCGCGACATGCTCCTCGGCCAGCACGCGCGCCTCGAGCGTCTCGGGGTCGTCGCCCGCCAGCACGGGGACGCGGCGCTGCACGATGATCTCGCCTTCGTCGAGCATCCCGCGGTGCGCGCGATGCACCGTGCACCCGGTCTCGCTCACCCCCGCGGCGAGCACGGCCTCGTGGACCCGAAGCCGGTTGAGCCCCCCGAACGCGGGCAGCAGCGACGGGTGGACGTTGATCACCGGGACCCGCTCGCCGAGCACCTCCCAGAACGCGTCGCCGAGGATGCGGTCGTAGCCCGCGAGCACGACGAGCTCGACGTCCGCCGCGACGAGGCGGCGGGCCATGAGCTGCTGGGCCGCGTCGCGGCCTCCGTTCGCCGCCGGCGGGAACGCTTCCGCCGGGACGCCGGCGGCCGTCGCGCGCTCGAGCGCCGGCGCCGACTTGCGGCTCGATGCGACGTACACGACCTGTGCGTCGAGCCGGCCGTCGCGCGATGCGTCGAGGATCGCCTGGAGGTTCGTGCCGCGCCCGCTCACGCAGACGCCGACGCGCAACGTCACGACCAGCGGACCCGCGGCCCATCCGCCCGCGCGCGCTCGACCATCCCGATCCGGATCGCGTCGGGCAGCGCGCGCAGAGCGGCACGCTCGTGGTCCGCCGCGATCACGACGACCAGGCCGATGCCCATGTTCCAGGTATCGAACGCCTCGCCGTCGGCGACGCCGCCCCACTCGACCAGCATCCGGAAGAGCGGCGGCACGATCCAGGTCGTGCGGTCGACCACGGCGCCGAGGCCGGCCGGCAGCGCGCGCGGCAGGTTCCCCTCCCAGCCGCCGCCGGTGAGGTGCGCGATCGAGCGGACCGTCGCGGCCGCGCGGAGCGCGCGCACGTCGTCGAGGTAGCACCGGTGTGTCGCAAGCAGCGCGTCGCCGAGCGTGCCGCCGCGGAGCTCGGGTCGGGGCACGAGCAGGAAATCGCGCCGGTCCATCGCCGCGCGCGCGGCCGCG
>DASYXA010000095.1:0-24333 GCA_035935465.1 Candidatus Limnocylindria bacterium
CTTCCTCGCGGTGCCGCTGTCGCGGATCGAGGCGGTCCACGCCAATGCCCCGTTCGGCCTCCGTCTCGTACGCGCGGCCGCCAGCTAGCCCCGCGGCCGAACGCATCCCTGACGGCCGCGCGCACGTACCTCCAGCGGTGGACCATCCGCTCACGGCGGTCAGGCGCGCCGCGCTGCTCGTGGCCCTGGTGGCGGCGTCGTGCTCCCCGGCGGCGATCCCGGCCACGCCCCGGACCACCGACCCGGTCATGGGCCTGGCGCCGCGGGCGTCGCTGGGCGACGTCATCACGGCGGACGGCATGACGGTCTACGTCTACACCCGGGATCGGCCGAACGAGACCGTGTGCTACGACCTCTGCGCGATGAACTGGCCGCCGCTCCTGGTCACGCGCACGCCGACGCTGGCGGCGCGGCTGCCCGGGCGGCTCGGGACCGTCGTGCGTACCGACGGCACGAAGCAGCTCACCTACAACGGCCAGCCGCTGTACCTGTACATCGAGGATCCGCCGCGGACCGACCAGGCGAACGGGCAGGGCGTCGACCACGAGTGGTTCGTCGTCCACCCGTGACGCATCAGTGCAGGACGTAGCTCCGGTCGCCGATCCACTGCGCAGGCGGCACGTCGAGATACTTCGCGAGCGCATTCAGCGGAGCGGCGTACTCCGCCCGTAGCCGGGCGAACTCCGACCACGACGCGTCCACATCCGTGACGAGCGTGTAGCCCGCCGCGTGCAGCCGGTTCCGCGCCTCCTCGTACTCCGCGCGCTCGATCATGACGCCGGCGGTCGCCGCGTCGCGGGCGATGAACCCGAAGAACCGGCCGATGTCCTCGACCAGATGGGTGCCGATGCCGCGCGTCGCCGTGGCCTGGCCGCGCGGGCCACCCTCGACGGTCGTGAGGAAGAGCGTCGTCGCGTCGAGGATCGCGCCGACCGCCGAGACCCACGATTCGTGATCGTGGGTCGAGCGGAAGAACATGAGGATCGGGTACGCGAGATGGCTCTCGAGGACCGCGGCCGACCAGCGCTCCCACTCCTCGAAGATGTGATCGAGCTCCTCGGCGTCATCGTCGAACGCCGCGCACGTCGCAAGGAGCGTCGTGCCCGACGGCGGCGCGCCGGCACGCGCATCGAGCGTCACCACCTGTAGCTCGCGCCGCTGGAAGTTCGCGTACAGCGAGAACAGGTACGTGATCGTGAGCGCCACGATGCCGAGCCCGACCCCGCCGGCCGCGACCGCGACCAGCCGGGACCCGAGCTCCACCGGCACGTAGTCGCCGTACCCGATCGTGAGCAGCGAGATCGCGGCGAAGTACATCGCCGCGCCGAGATCGGTGAGCCGCGGCGCCACGCCGTCCCCAAGTGCCTGGAGCATGAGCGCGAAGCCCACGATGAGGAGCACGATCCACAACCCGAGCAGGGCCATCACGACCGCCGGCGCGAAGATGCCGAGCCGCCGCTCGCGGCGCTCCGGGGTGCGCGAGGCATCGGCGAACCGCCGCCAGGCCATCCAGCTCCCGCGGGTCAGCAGGCCGGCCGGCCGGTACCGCGCCGGCGCGGGGCGCGGAAGGATCACGGTGTTGAAGACGTCGTTCAGGACCCACGCCACGACCGCGAGACCGGCGCCGAACTCGAGGAGCGTCACGGCGGTGAGCCTAGCCGCGGCCGGCCGCTGCGCCGATCCGGCGGCGGCACGACGAGCGGCGCGAACGAGGACGCGGCGCCCGGACCAGCCGGACCAGCCGGACCAGCCGGACCAGCCGGACGCCGCGTCGGACGGCGAATGGGTCGGCTTAGGTCTTCAGCTTCAGCTGGCCCCGGACGACGCCGCCGGGGTGCGCGGCCGAGTGGACGTTGTAGTAGTAGTTGCCGGGATTCGCGATGATGTCGGTGGCGAGGTCCGCCGCGACGGTGAGGTTGTCCTTCGTGATCGTCGCGCCGCCGGCGGTCAGGGTGGTCGGTGTGGCCGCCTTCATCCCGGAGTCGACGACGACGCCGCCATTCGTCTTCGCGTCACCCTTGTGGATGTGCGAGATCGTGATCACCGTGGTCGCCGGGAAGCCCTTGAGGACGATCTCGAACTTCGCGGTCGCCGCCGTGATCTTCCCGGCCGCGTCCCTGGTCGTGTTCAGGGTCACGGTCGCCGTGCCGCTGCCGCTGGCCTCGGAGTCGGTGATCGGCGGGTTCTCGTTGGCCCCGGATAGGTCCGCGGTGAACACGAACGTGTTGGCCGGGCTCGGGGCCGGCGTCGCCGTCGGCGCGGCCGTCGTCGCCGCCGCGACGGGCGCGGTGCTCGCGGCGCCGGTCCCGGCGCCCCCGCAGGCCGCCGCGAGCAGGCCCGCGACCACGCACGCGATCAGGGCACGCTTCATGGTTTTCCTCCACAATCGCTGACGAGCGCTTGTCGGACGGGATACGAACGCCGGGGCCGCGCGGATGAGCCCGCGTCGGACCGGGCACGGTGGTACGGCACGTGCGAGGGGGACAGCCATGGACCAGCCGGCAGGCCAGAACGAGCTGAACCGGCGGATCGACGAGCTGATCCAGCGGCTCATCGAGGCCGATCAGCGCGGCTCCGGGATCGAGCCATTGACGCTGGCGCACGAGCTCGGCGAGATCAAGCTGCTTCTCGCCCGGAGGAAGACGATCCTTCCCCGACCCGGCGGCGAGGGTCACTGGCGGTGCGAGGCGTGCGGCACGATCACCCATGCGCAGGCCACGCCCGCTGCCTGTCCACAATGCAACGGCACGCAGCTCTGGCCGGCCGACCTCGAGCAGAGCAGCGTGGAGTCCGGAGCGGGGTAGCCCCTAGCTCGTCTTCCTCGGGTCCAGTGCGTCGCGGAGGCCGTCGCCGATGAAGTTGATCGAAAGCACCGTGAGGAAGATGCACAGGCCCGGGAAGATCGCCCAATGCGGCGCGATGTCGAGGTAGTTGCGCGCGTCGAACAGGATCCGGCCCCACGTCGGCACGTCCGACGGGAACCCGAGCCCGAGGAACGACAGGGTGGACTCGGTCAGGATCGCCCCACCCACGCCGATCGTCGCCGCGACCAGGATCGGGCTGAGCGCGTTCGGGAGGATGTGTCGCACGATGATCCGCCGGTCGCGGGCGCCGATCGCGCGCGCTGCCTCGACGAACTCCTTCTGTTTCAGCGACAGGAAGGAGGCCCGGACGAGCCGCGCCACGGGCATCCAGTTCAAGATGCCGATGACGCCCACGATCATGAGGAAGATCCCGAGCTCGGGTCCGAACCGGTCACGCAGCGAGTCACGGAACAGGTAGATGATCACGAGCAGCAGCGGCAGGACCGGGAGCGACAGGAACAGATCGGTGAGCCGCATGAGCGGGTTGTCCAAGCGGCCGAAGAATCCGGCGGCCGCCCCGATCGTCGTCCCCAGCGTGATCGCAAGCAGCACCGAGGTGATGCCGACGGCGATCGAGATCCGGCCGCCGAACATCAGCCGGGCCAGGAGGTCGCGTCCGAGATCGTCCGTCCCGAGGAGGTGGGCCTCGGTCGGCCCCTTCAGCGACAGGAGGAAGTCGATCTTGTCGGTCGGGGTGTGGTACACGAGCGGCCCGCCCAGCGAGAACAGGACCAGGAACGTCAACGTGCCGACGGCGACCATCGCGAGCCGGTGCCGGCGGAACTGCCACCAGGCGTCCTTCCAGAGCGACCGCGGTGGCCGGGTGATCGTGCCGGCGAGGGCGGTCCGCTTGCTGAGCTCCGCGGCGGGGGCGGCCATTACGTGTACTTGATCCGGGGATCGAGCACCGCGTAGAGCACGTCCGCGAGCAGGTTGAACAACACGACGAGCACCGCGAAGATCAGCAGGATCGCCGCGACGACCGGGGTGTCGCCGTCTCCGATCGAGCGCACGAGCAGCTCGCCGATGCCCGGGACCCGGAAGATCTGCTCGGTCACGATCGCGCCGCCGAAGACCGCCGGGATGCCGAGCGCAACGAGCGTGACGACCGGGATCAGGCTGTTCCGCAGCACATGACGGAGCACGACGGCCTGCTCCTTCAACCCCTTCGAACGCGCCGTGCGGACGTAGTCGAGCGGCAGGTGCTCGAGCATCTCCGACCGGGTATATCGCGCGATCGTCGCGGTGTCGAAGAGCGCGAGCACCGTGATCGGCATGATCGACTGCTTCACCTGATCGAGCAACGAGCCGAGGTCGTGGACCTGCAAGGTCGAGTCGTAGATGAACGGGAACCAGCGGAGGTTGATGCTGAAGATGATGATCAGCACGATCCCGGTGAAGAACGTCGGGACCGAGAATCCGACGAACGCGAAGGTCGTGGCGACGTGATCGAACACCGAGTACCGCTTCACCGCTGAGAGCATCCCGATCGGGATCGCGAGCAGCACGCCGATGACGTACGCGACGCCGACGACCGCGAGCGTGTTCGGCAGCCGCTGCTTGAGCAGGTCGATCACCGGCGAGTGGCTCATGAACGAGAAGCCGAAGTCGCCGGTGGCGACCGAGCTCACCCACTTGACGTAGCGCACCGGCCAAGGATCGTCGAGGCCGAGCGAATGGCGGATCGTCGCCCTGACCTCGGGCGGCACCCGCGGATCGGCGGCGAAGGACGACAGCGGATCGGTCGGGGCGAGCGCCAGGATCGCGAAGACGACGAAGCTGATGACCGCCACCGTCGGGATGGCGATGAGAAGGCGTCTGAGGATGTACCTGCCCACCTACCCGTACCTCATCCCGGCGGGACCGGCGGCACGGTGGACGCCCACCGTGCCGCCGCCGCCACTACCGCTGGGCTACTTGTACCAGTCCTGGACCGCGTACATCTCGGAGTCCCACCCGGTCGGGACGACGCCCTTGAGGGTGGTGCTGATGCCGGACGTCACCTGGGTCCGCGTCACGATCGGGATGATCACGACGTCGAGGATCAGGATGTCGTTGGCCTTCTTGATGAGGTCCGCGCGCTTGGCCGGATCGGTCTCCTTGCGGAGCTGGTCGACGATGCCGTCGAACGTCGGGTTCGAGTAGCGGTTGTAGTTGCCGAGCTGCCAGTTGTTGGACTTCTGGGCGATCTGCTTGGTCGTCCAGCCGTCCAGGTAGCTCGTCGGATCCGGATCGGAGTTGTTCGTGAACATCTCGAGATCCGTCCAGAAGTGGTTCGCGCCGTCGGGCGAAGTGTTCGTGAAGAACGTCGCCGCCGGTACCTGCTTCAGCTCGACGCCGAAGCCGGCCTTCTCCCACGCGGCCTTCTCGATCGCCTGGGTCGCCTGGCGGACCGCGTTGACCGTCGTGCTGAAGACGACCTTCAGCTTGATGCCGTTCTTGGCGCGGACGCCGTCCGAGCCGAGCTTCCATCCGGCGTCGTCGAGCATCTTGCCCGCGGCGACCGGATCGAAGGTGTCGCAGAACGACTTGGTCGCGGTGGATTCGTAGTCCGGGACGCCGGTGATGATGTTGCAGCCCGCCTTGCCGGCGAGTCCGTCGCCGTAGAGCTGCTTCGCGACCGTCTGGCGGTCCGTGGCCATCGCGAGTGCCTTGCGCACGGTGAGGCCGTCAGGGCCGTTGAAGAACGGGTGCTTCGTCGTCGGCTCGCCGCGGGCGTCGCCCGGAGCGTTCGGGTCGGCGAAGTTGATGAGGATGCGCTCGACGCTCGATCCATACACCGTGAGCATCTTGCCCTTGGTGCTGGACGCGATCATCGGCTGGAGGATGTTCGCCGCCACCTGGAGGTTCCAGGCGTAGTCCACGTCGCCGGTCTGGAACGCCGCGCGCGCGGCCGACTCGGCGTCGCCGCCACCCTTGAAGGTCACCGTCTTGAAGTACGGCTTGTTCGGGTCGCGGAAGTTCGGGTTCGCCTTGTAGGTCACGACGTCGCCGGGCTTGAAGGTGTCGACGACGTACGGGCCGGTACCGATCGGGTTGAGGTTCGCCGGCGCGTCCTTCATCTTCGCGCCGGTGAAGTTGGCCCACTGGGCCTTCTGGAGGATGCCGCAGCACGTGCCGACGCCCCACTGATAGACGTTGGGGTTCGGCGCGTCGTAGGTGAGGACCACGGTGTTCGCGTCCTTGGCCACGACCGACTTCACGCCCTCGGTGTTGCTCTCGGTCGTGGACGCGGTCGCCGCGTCGTGGATCTGATTGAACGTGAAGACCACGTCATCGGCGGTCACGGCCGAGCCGTCGGACCACTTCAGACCGGGCTTCAGCTTCCACGTGACGGTGGTGAAGTCCGCCGAGACGCCGCCGTTCGCGACGGTCGGGATCTCGGCCGCGAGGGCGTTCGCCAGGGGCTTCGCGTCGGGGCCCCATGAGGCGAGCGGCTCGATCACGAGCCGTGACGCGTCGCTGTCCTTGGTGCCCGTCGCCTGGTGCGGGTTGAGGATCGTCGGTGCCTGCCAGTAGAGGATCTTCAGGTCGCCGCCGTCACCCCGCTTGAACGCCCCTGCCGGCGCGGCCGAGCCCTTCGCCGAGACGGCGACCGATGGGGTCGGGCTCGTCGTCGTGGTTCCCCCGCCGCATGCGGCCGCGAGAATGACCGCGCTGAAGCTGATCGCCAATGCGGAACGCCAGCGCATGTGCCCCCTCCTAATATCCGTCCCCGCCAGCGTTTCGCCGTCCTACCTGACCTGGTCGGGATGTGCGGACTGTATTAGGGATAGCACGCAAAGGACAAGGCGGTTCAGGTCGATCCGCCGCCGTCCCGGACCGGAACGCTCGGGGCGACCGCGGACCGGCCGAGCGGGCCTCGGGCGCTGCCGCGACGGCCTGCCAAGGGCTTCGCCGAGCAGGCCATAAGCCGGGTTCTGTCTGCGATGGTCATCTCTCTCGAACGGGAGTCACCTCCCGCCTCTAGCGACCTACCCGGGAGCGGTGCGGGCAGCACCGTGGCCCCCTGCGCGGTCTTGCACCCGACGAAGCTTGCCCGTTTCACCCGCGTTTCCGCGGTTCGTCACTGTGGCGCTGGTTCTCGCCTCGCGGCGGACGGGAGTTACCCGCCGTCGTGCCCTGTGGTGCCCGGACTTTCCTCAGCGGCTTGCGCCGCCGCGACCATCCGGCCTGCTCGGCAGCAGTGATGGTACGACGCGCGGTCCTAGAGCAGCTCGTGCGCGGCTCGGAGTGACTCGTCGCTGAGGGTCCGTCCGACCTCCGCCGCGTAGCGCAGCGCGAGTGGCCGCTCGGGGAGGCCCGCGTCGCGGGCCAGCCGGACGACGTCGATGAGCCCGGCGCCGAGCGACGCGTGACGCCACTCGACCAGCACGACGCCGCGCTCGGCGAGCACCGCGTGCTCCGGCGTGAGCGCACCATGCACGAGCACCTCGGGCCACTCCGCGAGCGGCCCGCGCCGCGCGATCCGCGGCACGCCGAGCGCGACGAGGGCCGGACCATCGGCCCCGACGGCCCGCTCGACCGCGACCTTCGCCCGCACGATCGCATCGCCGTCCCTGGCCGGCGGAGCGTCGACGAGGTCCTCGATCAGCAGCCACGGCCACGCCGCCACCGTCGTCGGCGGGATCCCACGCGCGTGGACGATCGGCACGCGGTCGCTCTTCCAGGCGAGATGTGGGAGCAGGGTGACCTCGAGCGAGCTGTGCGGCGGGACGCGCTTCACGATCAGCGTTCGCCTGGTGCCGTCCTGCGTGAAGCGCACCCGATCGAGCTCGACGTCGGTCGTGTCACGCAGGATCTCGTCGCTCACATCGGTCACGGCGCTGCGCAGGCTGCGAGAGATGAAGCTGGTCAGCGGGTCGGGTGGACGCTCCTCACCCACCCGACGCCTCGTCGATCGCCCGGTTCACCAGCGCGTCGGCGAGCGTGTTCAGCTCGCGCGGCACGTGCTCGATCGTGCGCGTCGGGAACCGGGCGAGGAGCGCTCCCGCGCGGAGCGCCAGCGGCCGCAGACCGGGGTGCTTGATCTTCCAGAGGCCCTTCATCTGCTGCACGACGAGGAGCGAGTCCATGCGCACGTCGAGCACGTCGATGCCCCGGCGCTCGGCCTCCTCGAGACCGATGATCAGCGCGGTGTACTCCGCGACGTTGTTCGTCGCATGACCGAGGAAGCGGGTCAGCTCCGCGATCACGTTCCCGCGCTCGTCGAGCAGCACCGCGCCCGAGCCCGCCGGACCGGGGTTCCCGCGCGCGCCGCCGTCCGCGTACAGCGTGGCTCTCGTCACGCCAGGAAGCCGGCGAGCCGGTCCGCGTCGACGTTGCCGCCGGACACGATCGCGACGACGCGCTCGCCGGCCCTCGCCTTCACCGCGCCCGCGAGCAGCGCGCCGACCGCCGCGGCGCCCGCCGGCTCGGCCACGACGCGCGCGCGCGCCACGAGGAAGCGAAGACCGTCGAGGATCGCCTCGTCGGGGATGACGACGACGTCGTCCACGTAGCGCCGGATGAGCTCGAGGTTCCGCTCCCCGGCGAACGGCGCGGCCAGGCCATCGGCCACCGTATTGACGGCATCCAGCCGGACGACGTGGCCGGCGTCGAGCGCGCGCCGGACACCCTGGGCGCCGTCGGGCTCGACCCCGACGATCCGCACGCTTGGCCGGATGGCTTTCGCCGCGAGTGCGACCCCGGAGATCAGCCCGCCCCCGCCGACGGGCACCACGATGAGGTCGACGTCCGGCAGGTCCTCGAGGATCTCGAGACCGAGGCTGGCGTGCCCGGCGATGACATCGTCGTCGTCGAATGGGTGCATGAAGTGGCGGCCCTCGGCCTGGAGCTCCTGGACCATCGGGAGCAGGCGCGTCATGTCCGGCGCGAAGCGGATCTCTCCACCGTAGCCGCGTGTCGCGGCGACCTTCGTGTTCGGCGCGGCCTCGGGCATCACGACCGTGACCCGGACCCCCTGGGCGCGTCCGGCGTAGGCGATCGCCTGCGCCGCGTTGCCGGCGCTCATCGTCACCACGCCGCCGGCACGCGCCGCCGGCGAGAGCCTGGACATGGCGTTCACGGCGCCGCGGACCTTGAACGAGCCGGTGCGCTGGAGGTTCTCGAGCTTCAGGAACGCCTCGGCGCCGATCCGCTCCCCGAGCGAATGGCTGGTCACGAGCGGCGTCCGAAGGACCGCCCCGGCGATGGCGGCCCGGGCGCGCTGGGCATCAGCGAGCCCGACGGTCATGGCGTCTCCCTCAGTGGTCTGCCGCTCGCCGCGCTCGCGTCGTGCCCGACCGTCGTCGGCCTCGCTCGGCGAGCGAGCGCCCCGCTCTCGGCCTCCTCGGTACGTGGGCCCGCTTGGATTCGAACCAAGGACCAGCAGATTATGAGTCCGCCGCTCTGGACCACTGAGCTACGGGCCCGCAACAGACCAGACAGCACATTCTGTCCTGTCTGGTCCGTCGCGGGCACGCCGCGCCGAGCGAAGCGAGACGCGGTCCGGGCCCACGGTCCGCGGAGCGGACCGTCAGCCGTTCCGGACGGAACGACGGGGATCACGCTTCTTCGCCCATGATTCCGCGGTGAGCCGCGCCGAGTGGACCGACCCGGTGACCATCGCCCGGGCCGGGGCCTGGCTGCGCGAGGCGACCGAGCGCTCCGGACGCCGGCTCACCGGCGCGATCGAGCAGCCGCACGTGCGGCCCTGGTCGACCGTGTTCCGCGCGCCGACCGATCGCGGCGCGGTCTTCCTCAAGCTCTGCGGCCCATCCCAGGCCTACGAGCCGGCGCTCACCGCGCTCCTCGCGCACCGCGCCGGCGATCTGGTCCCCGACGTCATCGCGGTCCATCGCGGCGAGGACTGGATGCTGCTTGCCGACGGCGGCGACCGGCTGCGCGACATCCTCTCGGGCCCGGCGTTGCTCGACGCGTGGGCCGAGCTCCTCCCTCGCTACGCCGAGCTGCAGATCGCGTTCCTCGGGCGCCACGACGAGCTGCTCGCCTGCGGGACGCCGGACACCCGCCTCGACCGGCTGGTGCCGCAGCTGGGTGCGGCGCTGGCCGACGAGCGGATCCTCACGCCGGCGGCCGGCGCCTTCGGCCCGGCCGAGCGGGAGCGGCTGCGGGCGCTCCTGCCGCGGATCGCGGCGGAGTGCGCGGATCTCGCGGCGGTCGGCATCGGCCCGACCATCCAGCACGACGACCTGCACGACGCGAACGTCCTGCGCCGCGCCGCGCGGACGGTGATCTTCGACTGGGGCGACTCCTGCGTCACGCATCCATTCCTCTCGCTTGGCGTCGCGCTCCGCTTCGCCGCGCACCGGACCGGGCTCGCGATCGACGACCCGGCGATCGTGCGGCTGAAGGACGCGTACCTGCGGCCGTGGTCGGAGCGGTCGCCGGGCCTCCCGCTCGCGGAAGCGGCCGAGCTGGGACTGCGCCTATCACGGATCACTCGCGCGCTGTGCTGGTTCCGGGTCGCCACGCGCATCCCCGGCGTGATCGAAACCGAGCCGCTGGTCGCGGGCGAGTACCTGGCGGCCGTGCTGCACGCGTTCGAAGCCGAAGACCGCGGTCGCGTCGACCCCTGATGGGTGGCCGTTCCCGAAAGCAGCACCTATGCTCAACCGCGCGCGCCGCTTCCACGCGCGGGCAATAGAGCGACGGGAGTGGGCGTTTGGGCAAGGTCATCGCGCTCGCGAACCAGAAGGGTGGCGTCGGGAAGACCACCTGTGCCATCAACCTCGGTGGAGCGCTCGCCCAGCTCGGTAACACGGTCCTCTGCATCGACCTCGATCCCCAGGCGAACCTCACCGTCGGCCTCGGCGTCGACCTCGGGTCCGTCGAGCGCGGCATGGCGAACGTCCTCATCGAGCCGGAGGCGACCCTCGCCTCGATCATCCTGCACACGAAGACGAAGCACCTCGACGTCGCGCCGACGAACATCGAGCTCTCGGCCGCGGAGGTCGAGCTGTTCAGCGCGATCGGCCGCGAGATGGCGCTCCGCGACAAGCTCACCAAGGAGATCGTCGAGCGGTACGACTACATCCTCATCGACTGCCCGCCGACGCTCGGCCTCCTGACGCTCAATGCGCTCGTCGGGGCGCACGGCGTCATCATCCCGGTCCAGACCCAGTACTACGCGCTGAAGGGTGTGGCCGCGCTCCTCAAGATCATCAAGACCGTGCAGGAGCGCCTGAACCCGAAGCTGAAGGTGCTCGGCATGCTGCCGACGTTCTACGACAGCCGCACGATCCTCGGGCGCGACATGCTCGACTCGTTGCGCGACCTCGGCGACCATCAGGTCTTCCGGACGGTCATCCGTCAGTCGGTGAAGGTCGGCGAAGCACCGACCGCCGGCGTGCCGATCACGGTCTACGACCCGAAGTCGGACGCGGCGAAGGCCTTCATCGATCTCGCGAAGGAGGTGGCGAATGCTCACTAAGAGCGGCAAGTCGTTCCGCGACGCCGGGACCCGCATCTTCCAGCAGGAGCGCGAGGCCCAGCACGGGATCGTGAGCCTCCTCGCGTCGAAGGGGCCGAACTCCATCAAGGAGCTCCCGGTCGGGAAGGTCGTCCCGAATCCCGACCAGCCCCGCATGACCTTCCACGAGGAGACCCTCCAGGAGCTCGCCGCGTCGATCCGCGAGCACGGCGTGCTTCAGCCGATCCTCGTGCGGCCCGCGGGCGACGACTACCAGATCATCGCCGGCGAGCGACGCTGGCGAGCGTCCAAGCTCGCGGGCAAGGAGACGATCCCGGCGATCATCGAGCGCTTCGACGACGCGACGGCGCTCGAGATCGCGCTCATCGAGAACCTCCAGCGCGAGGACCTCTCGCCGCTCGACGAAGCGATCATCTACAAGAAGATGACCGACGAGCTCGGCTACTCGATCCGGAACCTCGCGGGCAAGCTCGGCAAGGACAAGGGCTACGTCGAGAACCGCCTGCGCCTCGCGACGGCGCCGGACGACGTCCGCGAGATGGTCGCGGCGCGCTACGACACCCTCTCGGCGGCGTACGAGCTCATGAAGATCGAGGACAAGCGGCGCCGCAAGTCGCTCGCGAAGCAGGTCGTGGCCGGCAAGCTCACGCTCATCCGGCTGCGGGACAAGGTTGAGCGCGCGCTCAACCCCGACCAGAGCGGCGCGCGCGCCGCACCGGCCATCCCGCCGCTCCGCGACGACTCGCTCATCACCGCGACCCGCAAGCTGAACGAGGCGCTGCAGGAGCTTGCGCGCGCGGTCGGCGACGACGGCAGCTCGAACATCCCGGACCAGGACCGCACCAACCTCGCGAAGTTCCTCACCATCAGCCGCGCGCGGATGGACAACCTCGTGGCGCGGCTCCGCTCGCGGTGACCGGGATGGACATGCGCCGCGGCATCTCGTTCCGCGACTCGGCGCTCACGTTCGCGTTCCTGACGGCGGTGGTCGCGGTCCTCGCCGTCGGGCTGCTCATCCTGCTCGACCCGCGGTCGCAGTCGTTCTGGGGAGCGAAGTTCAGCGACCTCGGCACGGCCGCGCGCGCGCTGGTGGATTCACTGCCCTCCGTCCGCTGAGGACGGCCGAAGCGCCTCGGCGCGTCCGGCGGCCGGGCTATGCCCGCCCCGCCGAGCCTCCCACGAAGGGCGCGGTCTCGTTCCGCACGGGCACCGGCTGCTCGGCGACCCGCCGCTGCACCGGGATGTCGCGAACGATCGCGAGGCCGGTCGCGATGAGCCCGAGACCGGAGAACAGCAGCAGCGCGGCGTCACTCCCAAGGAACGAGTTGAGCTCCACCGGCGCGCCTCCTTTCGTCTCTCTCGACAACGCTCGAGGTGAGCCGAAGACACGCATCGGGAGTGCCAGGAGGCGGCCGAGCGGGGCGTCGCTCGTCAACAGTTGGGTAACGTTCAGGCCTTCGGGGGCAGCCGCTTCGCCTTCACCTGCGCGACCCGGCGACCATCCACGGCGGTCACGGTGAACCGGTAGCCCTCGACGTCGACCGCGTCGCCGGGCTGCGCGAGACGGCCCAGCCGCCCGAACACCATGCCGCCGACGGTGTCGTAGGGCTCCCCGGCGAGATCGAGGTCCAGCCGGTCGCGGACGTCGGACAGCGGCATGAGCCCGTTGATCAGGGAGACGCCGCCCTCCTCGCGGAGCATCGGAGTCTCGCGGTCGAATTCGTCCTGGACGTCGCCCACGAGCTCCTCGATGACGTCCTCGAGCGTCACCAGCCCGGCCGTCCCGCCGAACTCGTCGATGACGATCGCCAGCTGCACCCGCTCGCGGCGGAACTGGGCGAGCGCCCGGTCGAGGTGCGCGGTCTCCGGGAGATACAGCGGCCGACGCATGATCTCGCGCACCGCCCTGACGGCCGGCGCCCCGACGACGTCCTTCACGTGGACGACCCCGACGATGTGATCCAGGTCGTCGCGGTACACCGGCACCCGGGTGAACGGACTCTGGCCGAGGAGCTGGACGACGCCCGCGACGGTGGTGTCGTCAGGGACGGCCACGATCTCGGTCCGCGGGACCATCACCTGGCGGACGAGGGTCTCCGCGAAGTCCAGGGCGTTGCCGACCAGGACCCGCTCCGACTCCTGGAGGATCCCGTTCTTCGTCGAGGCCGCGACGAGCATCCGCAGCTCCTCGGCGCTGTGAGCCTGGGCCAGGGCGCCGGGCCGCACGCCGAACACCCGGAGCACGCCGAGCGCGCTCCCGTTGATCACGACGATGAACGGCCGCATGGCCGAGTGGAAGAGGTCGAGCGGGTAGGCGGTCCAGAGCGCGAGCCCGACCGCGCGATCGAGGGCGAGGTACTTGGGCGCGAGCTCGGCGAGCACGACGGTCGCGAATGTCACGAGGGCGAACGCCACGAGGAAGCTCACGACCGCGAGGAGCGCCGGGCTCACCGCGGCGAGCGGCTCGAAGAGCCGCTCGAGGATCCGGCCGACCACCGGCTCCCCGACGAGCCCGAGGCCGAGCGATGCGAGCGTCACGCCGAGCTGGATCGCGGAGATGTACGAGTCGAGCGACATGAGGATCCGCATCGCCTTGCGCGCGCGCAGGCTGCCGGCTTCGATCCGCTCCTGGAGCTGCGTGCCGCGGACCCGCACGAACGAGTACTCCGCCGCGACGAAGAACGCGTTCACCAGAAGGAGGAGGACGAAGATGACGAGGGCAACGCCCGTCGCGCTCGGGTCCATCCGCACGGATTCTCGCACGTACCATTGCGGTCGATGCACGTGCGGGTGCGCCTCTTCGCGTCGGCGCGAGAAGCGGCGGGGGTCGGGCACCTCCTGCTCGAGCTTCCCGACGGCGCTTCGGTGGGGGACGCGATCGCGGCGATCACCAGGCAGCACCCGCTCGTCGGCGAGATCCGGCAGATGGTGATCGCGAAGGACCGGGAGTACGTCGGCCTCGACGCACCGTTGACCGACGATAGCGAGCTCGCGCTCATCCCACCGGTGTCCGGAGGCGCGATCGCCGGCCGCGATCGGATCCTGGTGAGCCCGGAACGGCTCTCGGTCGATGGCGCGATCGAGGCCGTGAGCGGTCCCGACAGCGGCGGCGTCGTCGTCTTCCTCGGCCTGGTCCGGGACGCGAGCCGCGGCATGCGCGTCCGGCATCTCGAGTACGAGGCCTACGCCGAGATGGCCGAGGCGAAGATGCGGGAGATCGCGGCCGGCCTCGAGGCGGCCCACGCGCCGCTCCGCCTTGCGCTCCATCACCGCATCGGCGACCTCGCGGTCGGCGAGATCGCGGTCATCGTCGCAGCCGCCGCTCCGCACCGCGACGCGGCGTTCACGGCCGCGCGGGCCGCGATCGACGACCTCAAGCGCAGCGTGCCGATCTGGAAGAAGGAGTACACCGACGACGGCGCGGTCTGGATCGAGGATCACGCCTGAGCACGGGGCGCTGCTGGATGATCGTCACCACGCCTGACAACTACGCGCGCACCCGCGCGCGCCGGTTCACGGTGCAGGGCGTGAAGGCGCGACACGCGCGGAAGGCCGGGCGCATCGCGCCCGGCGACCGGGTGTGCTGGTACCTCGTCGGCGTGGCGGGCTTCGTCGCGACCGCGACCGTGACCTCACCGGTGTTTGCGGGCACCCGGCCGATCTGGGTGTCGACCGGCCGGCCCGATCCGTACCCCTGGCGATTCCGGATCGCGCGCGACAGCGCCCGCCGCGCGGACCAGGCGGTCGCGGCTGCGTCGCTGGTCGACCGGCTCGCGTTCACGCGCCGCTGGCCGCGCGCGCACTGGCGGCTCGCGTTCCAGGGCAACCTGCACGAGATCGGACGCCGCGACTTCGCGGTCATCGAGCGGGCGCTCACGGCATGAAACGCGCGGCCACCATCCTCGCGAGCACGGCGGCAACGGTGGTGCTCGTGCTCGCATTCCTGTTCATCCCGCTCTCGCTCGTGACGGCGCAGTACCAGAACGTCGTCGCCGAGGTGATCCTGTTGAGCGTGAGCCTGTGGTACGTCACGCGCGTGATGCGCGCCGACCGGAGCGAACGTCGGGCCGCCGAGGCGCTCTTGCCACCGGACCGGAGGCCCGTCCGTCGCGCACCGCGCCAGCCGATCACCTTCCAGGTGCGCGAGACGCTCGTCGCGATGGGGATCTGGTTCATCCTCGTGTTCGTGTTCGACGCGCAGGTCCTCGGCCTCGGGACCGCGGCGAACGTCGGGATCTCGGTCTTCGCGGCGTTCATGCTCGCGACCCTCACCGTCACGGGTCGGCACATGATGTTCAGGCTCACCCAGGACGACGAGTAGCTAGGCTCACGCCGTGGACCTCGGGATCCAGATCGAGCCGCAGTTCGGCTTCGCCTACGACGACATCGTCGCCATCGGCAAGGCCGGCGAGCGGGCCGGCTTCACCCGCCTCTGGCTGAGCGACCACCTCTTCCTCGACCCCGAGGCGATCCGCACCGATTGCCTCGAGGCCTGGACCGCGCTCGCCGCGCTCGCGCGCGACCTCGAGACCATCCGGATCGGCGCGATGGTGACCTGCCAGTCCTACCGCAACCCGGCGCTGCTCGCGAAGATCGCCGCCGGAGTGGACCGGCTGTGCGGCGGCCGGCTCGAGTTCGGCCTCGGCGCCGGATGGAAGGAGGTCGAGTACCGGGCCTACGGCTACGAGTTCCCCGAGGCCCGCGTCCGGGTCGACGAGCTCGTCGACACATTGGAGGTCTGCCGCCGGATGTGGACCGACGACAAGGCGACCTACGCGGGTACGCGCTACTCGATCACCGACGCGCTCTGCTCGCCGAAACCGGTGCAGTCACCGCTCCCGATCTGGATCGGCGGATCGAAGCCCCGGATCTTCCGGATCGCCGCGAAGTACGCGCACTGGGTCAACCACACCGCCGGTGACATGACCCCGTCCGGCGTGCGCGTCCGGCAGGAGGCGCTCGACGTCGCGTGCGGTGACCGGAAACGCGATCCGCGGACCCTGAAGCGCAGCGCGTTCCTCACGCTGATCGTCGGCGCGACGCCGCGGGACGTCGACGCGCTCGTCGCCGATGCTGCGGCGAGAGCCAAGGTGACGCCGGACCGGTGGCGTGCCGCGCGGCCGTCGGCGATCGTCGGGACGCCCACCGATGTGATCGCGCGGCTCCGCGAATACGCCGCCGTCGGCATCGACCACGTGAACGCGCTGTTCCCCTACACCCGCGAGCGCGAGATGACCGAGCTGCTGGGACGCGAGGCCGTCGCAGCGCTGGCCTGAATCGCGGCCGGCTCAGCCCGCCGGCCGCTTCAGGTGGTGACCGGTCTCGCGCTGATAGGCCGACGCGATCGCGACGAGGAGCGGCTCGCTCCAGGGTGGCCCGACGATCTGCAGTCCGACCGGCAGGAAATCGGTGCCGAAGCCGCACGGGAAGAAGATCGCGGGCAGGCCGGCGAGGTTGCCCGCCGGGATGAGCGCGGTGTTCCCGGCGGCCGGCGCGCCGGCCGCCGCCGTGGCGGTGAGCGATCCGGCGCCGGGCGGCCGTCCATCGAGGGGCGCGTCGATGGCTGGCGCGGTCGAGGTCCGGCCCAGCCCGACGATGACGTCGACGCTGTCGAAGAGCGCGCGGAACCGATCGCTGAGGAGCGTTCGCAGCCGTTGCGCCTGCAGGTACTCGCGCGCGCGGATCTCGCCACCCTGCTTCAGGCCCGCGGCTTGCCGCTTGTCGACGAGCTCGTCGACGCGCCCCGAGTCGATGAGCTCGGCGAAGATCGTGGCGCCTTCCGCCCCGAAGACCGTGCCCACCATCGGCCCGTACGGCAGATCCGCCGGGAGCACGGTGCGGACGACCTTCGGCACGATCCGTCGCAGCTCGGCGAATCCCCGCTCGAGCGCGCGCTTCGCCTCGGGCGTCGCGTGGCCGAAGTCTTCCTCCGCGAAGCCGATGCGCGCGGTCCGCACGGCGCCCGCCGCCGCGCGTCCCGACAGTGCCGCGAATCGCCGGCCACCGGTCGTCGGATCGGCCGGGTCGGGGCCGGCCATCGCCTGGAGCGCGAGGGCGCAGTCGTCGGCGGTGCGGGCCATCGGGCCGAGCTTGTCGAGGGTCCAGGAGAGGGCCATCGCTCCGTGCCGGCTCACGAGGCCGTACGTCGGACGCAGCCCGGTCACGCCGCAGAACGCCGCTGGGGTGCCGATCGAGCCCGAGGTCTCCGATCCGATCGCCCACGGTACGAGGCCGGCCGCGACCGCGGCGCCGGACCCGCTCGAGCTGCCGCCGGACCACCGCTCCGTGTTCCACGGATTGCGGCCGGGCCCCTGCAGCGACGCGCTCGGGTAGCGGTAGCCGCCGCCGCCCGCGAGCTCGACCATCGCGAGCTTCGCGGCGAGGACGGCGCCCGATCGGCGCAGCTTCGTGATCGCGGTCGCGTCCGTCTCGAACCGCTGATCGCGATACGGAGGCGCGCCCCAGGTCGTCGGCGCACCCTTCGCGGCAAGGAGGTCCTTCGCGCCATACGGCACGCCATGCAGCGCCGTGCGCGCGGTCGCGCGGGTGCGGTCGGCGTGCCGTGCCTCGACGAGCGCCCGCTCCCGCATGATCGTGGCGATCGCGTTGTACCGCGGACCGTGCGTCTCGAGGAGCGCGAGCGTGGCCTCCGCGAGCTCCACGGCCGAATAGCGCTTCCGCTTCAGTCCCGCCGCGAGCTCGGCGACCGTGGCGTATCGAACGTCCTGCATCAGCGCGATCCGCGGTCGCGCCGGCTCGGGGCGCTCAGGGTCGGAACACCGTGGGCGGCTCGACGGCGATCGGGACCGGCTGGTCGCGCAGCGCCTTCGTGTTGCGCTCCGCGGCCTCGCGGATCGTCGCCGCGATCGCGTCCGGATCGTCGATCGAGGTCTTCGAGCTCTGGTCGGAGGTCACTGGAGCGCGAGGATAGCGTGGTACCCTCGGTCCAGGGAGGCACGCAGTGCAGCAGCGTCACAGCACGACCCAGATGCCGTGCAGCGTGCGTCCGCTCGGGCCGGTCGACTACGCGACTCCGGTGGCCTGGTGGGGCTGGAGCGAGGAGCCGCCGGTCGCCATGACCATCACCGAGCTCGTCGCCGCGCGCGATCTCGACGCGCGGACCGCGGCCCTCGCCTGGCTCGTCCTCGCCGGTCATGGCTCGGTCCTCATCGCGGCGCAGCAGCCGCACTCCGGAAAGACGACCCTGCTCACCGCGCTCCTCGACCTCGTGCCGGAGCGCATCGCGCGCGTGTATCTGCGCGGCGGCGCGGAGACGTTCGAGTTCCTCCAGCGCGCCTCGCCGCGGCGCACCCTGCTCCTTGCGAACGAGCTCTCAGCCCACCTGCCCGTGTACCTCTGGGGCGTCAAGGCCGTCCGCTCGTTCCACGCGCTCCGCGACGGGTACGCGATCGGCGCGACGCTCCACGCCGACTCGGCCGGCGAGGCGATCGCGCAGCTGCGCGACGAGCTGGGCGCCGACCCGCGGGACCTCGCGTGCATCGACCTGCTGATCGTCATGCGCGAGCGCCGCGTCCGCACGGTGCATCGCCTGCGCGACGCCCGGTCGGCGCTCGTGCGTCTCGATGGCGCCGAGTGGGCCCACGATCGCGCCGCGGAGACGAGCCTCGTGGCCGAGCGCCACGGCATCGCCGTCACGGCTGCCGAGCGCGCGATCGCCACACGCGCCGGCCGCATCGCGGCGCTCGTCGGCGAGGGCGCCCTGTCCAACGAGGCCGCCACGAGATACCTCGCACCGCTCAACGACCGGAACGAAGGAGAGCACGCATGACCGACGCCCGCCCGATGACCATCGGGGCGCTCCGCGAGAGCGGGTACCAGAGGCGCACCGTGAAAGAAGAGCTCCGCTCCAACCTCATGGCAGCGCTCTCGCGCAAGAAGGCGCTGTTCGATGGGATCGTCGGCTACGAGCAGACGGTCGTCCCGCAGATCGAGAATGCGATCCTTTCGGGGCAGGACATCATCTTCCTCGGCGAGCGCGGCCAGGCGAAGACCCGGATCGCGCGCTCGCTGATCACGCTGCTCGATCCGGCTGTGCCGGCCATCGCCGGCTGCGAGATCAACGACGATCCGTTCCAGCCGATCTGCGCCGCATGCCGGTACCGCGTCTCGAACGACGGCGACGCGGTCGACCTTGCGTGGCTCACGCCGGACCAGCGGTACAGCGAGAAGCTCGCGACCCCGGACATCTCCATCGCCGACCTCGTCGGCGAAGTGGATCCGATCAAGGTCGCCGAGGGCCGCTACCTCTCGGACGAGCTCACCATCCACTACGGCCTTCTGCCGCGCACGCACCGTGGGATCTTCGCGCTGAACGAGCTGCCCGACCTCGCCGAGCGCGTGCAGGTCGGTCTGCTCAACGTGATGGAGGAGCGCGACGTGCAGATCCGCGGCTACAAGATCCGCCTGCCGCTCGATCTCTTCGTGGTGGCGTCCGCGAACCCCGAGGACTACACGAACCGTGGCCGGATCATCACGCCGCTCAAGGACCGCTTCGGCTCCCAGGTCCGCACGCACTATCCGAAGGACCTTTCGACCGAGGTCGGGATCATGGAGCAGGAGCGCGCGGAGTTCGTCGACGAGGGCATCACGACGACCGTGCCGGGCTACATGAAGGAAGTGCTCGCCGAGCTGTCGCAGCTCGCGCGCAAGTCACCCGAGATCTCGCAGCGCTCGGGCGTGTCCGTCCGGGTCACCATCGCGAACTACGAGAACCTCAGCTCGAACGCGCTGAAGCGCGCGTTGCGGAACGGCGAGACCTCGGTCGTGCCGCGCATCAGCGACCTCCCGGCGGTCGTCGCGTCGACCGCCGGCAAAATCGAGCTCGAGTCCGTCGGCGACCTCTCCGAGGAGCGGGTCATCGACCGCCTCGCGCAGCGTGCGGTGCTCAACGTGTTCAACCGGCAGTTCGCGCTCGCCGAGTTCGACTCGCTGCTTGCGGCGTTCCAGCGGGGAGCGACGATGCACGTCTCCCCCACGCTCCCGAGCCAGGAGTACGTGAAGCAGGCGCTCCAGATCCCCGGGATGAAGGGCGCCGTCGCGAAGCTCGGCGCCACCGGCAACCCCGCGGCCATCGCGGCCGCCGTCGAGTTCGTGCTCGAGGGCCTGCACCTGAACCGCAAGCTGAACAAGGAGCGCGGGGAGTCCCGCGCGACCTTCAGGGGCTGATCTGATCGATCCGGAGCGCAGCTTCGACCACGACGTCCGGTACAAGCGGTGGGACGGGACGCAACGGCTCGACGCGCTCGAGGCCGACGAGCTGCTCGGCGCGATGTCCGACGAGCTGCTCTCCGGCGGTGACCTCGAGGACGCGATGGCCAGGCTCGCGCGGTGGGGCCTGCCCGGCCGGATGGAGGGGATGCAGGATCTCCTCGAGCGGCTCCGCGCGGCGAAGCAGAAGCGAGCCGAGCGCCACGACCTTTCCGCGATCTTCGACGACCTGAAGCAGAAGCTCGACGAGGTGAAGCGCCTCGAACGCGAGGGCCTGGACCGGCGCGAGCAGCAGGAGACGCCCGACGCGGCGCTGAAGCAGGCGATGCAGAACCTCGCGCGCGAGCGCCGCGAGCAGCTGGACGCCCTGCCCGACGACGTCGGCCGCGCGATCCGCGGGCTCAAGGAGTACGAGTTCGTCGAGCCGAAGGCCGCCCAGATGTACCAGGAGCTGCTCAAGCAGCTCCAGGAGCAGGTGCTCGGCTCGTACTTCAAGAACATGCGCGAGTCGCTGAAGGGCCTGACCCCGGAGCAGCTCGAGCGGACCCGCCAGATGGTCCGCGACCTCAACCGCGCGCTGCAGGAGCGGGCCGAGGGTGGCGAGCCCGACTTCGACGCGTTCCAGCGGCAGTACCCCGAGCTCGCCGGCAACGCGAAGGACTGGGACGATCTGCTGAAGCAGCTCGCGATGGGTATGGCCGCGATGCGCTCGCTCTGGAACAGCATGTCCGGCGAGATGCGCGAGCAGCTCGAGGAGCTGCTCGGCGCGGCGTTCGACGACCCGGCGCTGCAGTCCGCGATGAACGAGCTCGCCGACACGCTCGGCCAGCTGATGCCTCTCGACGGGTACCAGCACGACCTGTCGGGGGACGATCCCCTGACCCTGGCCGAGGCGCTCGGCCTGATGGACGAGATGAACCAGCTCTCGGACCTCGAGGACGTCGTCCGCGGTGCGCGCGATCAGGGCGACCTGACCGGGATGGACCCCGAGCAGGTCGAGCGACTGGCCGGCCCGAAGGCCCGGCAGTCGCTCGAGGAGCTGCAGAAGATGAGCGAGCTCCTCGAGGAGGCCGGCCTGATCCGCAGGGACGGCGACCGCTACGAGCTCACGCCGCGGGGCATCCGGAAGATCGGCCAGCGCTCGCTCGACGAGATCTTTTCGACCCTGAAGCGCGATGCGTTCGGAAAGCACCGCGCCGACTCGCGCGGGCGCGGCGGTGACCCGACCGACGAGCTCAAGACGTACGAGTTCGGCGATCCGTTCCTGCTCGACCTTCCGGGCACCGTTCAGAACGCGGTGTTCCGCGGCGGCGCCGGGACGCCGGTGAAGCTGCACCCGACGGACTTCGAGGTGTACCGCACCGAGCTCGTGACCCAGTCGGCGACGGCGATCCTCGTCGACGTGTCGCGATCGATGCTCTTCCGCGGCTGCTTCCTCGCGGCGAAGAAGGTCACGCTGGCACTCGACTCGCTCATCCGGTCGACGTTCCCGAAGGATGACCTCTACATCATCGGGTTCTCGGCCTACGCCACGCAGCTGAAGCCGACGGACCTTCCCCGCCTCACCTGGAACGAGTACGTGTACGGCACGAACATGCAGCACGCGTTCGAGACCGCGCGGACGCTCCTGGAGCGCTCACGCGGGAAGAACAAGCAGATCCTCCTGATCACCGACGGCGAGCCCACGGCGCATTTCGAGGACGGCCGCGTGCGGTTCAGCTATCCGCCGACGAAGCGGACGTTCGAGGAGACGCTCCGCGAGGTCGGCCGCTGCACCCGCGAGGGCATCACGATCAACACGTTCATGCTCGCCCGCGGCCACTACCTGGTCGACTTCGTGAACCAGATGTCGAAGCTGAACGGCGGCCGCGCGTTCTACGTCGAGCCCGAGAAGCTCGGTGAGTTCGTCCTGATCGACTACGTGACCCACAAGAAGCGCCGCATCGCCTAGCCGCGCCCGGGTCAGGGCACCTGCGACTGGACGGAGATCGAGCAGGCCTGCGGCGTCGTGGGCGTCGGCAGCGTCGGCTGAGAGGCCGGCGTCACGGACGCGTTGTAGCTGTCGACGCCGATCGTCGTCGACGAGCGGACCGTGAAGCTGGCGCTGCCCGAGGCGGTCAGCTGCGGGTTGGACGTGAGCAGGGTCGTGAAGCCGCCGGTCGCGCGGGTGAACGTGATCGACCACGGCCCGCCGGTCGTGACGAGGTTGCCGGCCGCGTCGCGGACCCGCACGGTCGCCGTCGCGATGGCGAGCCCGTCCGCGAGGATCGCCGTCGGCGCGAACGTGCAGCTGAGAGAGTTCGGCGCGCCGGCGTCGAAGCGGATCGTCGTGTTCGTGCCGGTGACGCCGGACGAGTTGAACGTGAGGACGCAGGCCGGATACGACCCGTCCGACCTGACCGTGAACGTCGCGCGGCCCTGGCTCGACAGGACCGACTGGCCGGACGGCGCGACGGCGCTGCCGCCCGGCGCGCCGGTGCAGCTCGTCGGATCGAACTGCATCGTCACGAGCGCGCTGCTGCTCGTGATCCGCAGACCGTTGGCGTCCTGGACATCGACCGTGAGCGTCATCGTGTTGCCCGCGACCTTCGGCGAGTCGTTACCCGAGATCCCGAGCTTGTTCGCGACGCCGGTGAGCTGGGTCGTGAGCGTGGCGCTGGTTCCGGGGATGGACGTGTTGTTCGTCGTGATGAGCACCTGGCACTGTCCCGGCGTCGTCGTCGCCTGGACGGTGAACTCGGCGCGGCCCTGGACCGCCGAGGTCGTCCACGACCCGAGGCTGTTGATCTTGCAGAGGCTCGAGCTCGATGAGCTCCGCGTCGCGGTCAGCTGGGTGAGGTTGTCATTCGACGCGCGGTTGCCGTTGACGTCCTGCGTCTCGACCCGGAGCACGGAGGTCGAGGTCCCGTCGGCGGCGATCGGATTCGTGAGGAACGTGGCCGTGGTCTTCACGGCCGCGCCCGGGCGCACGCTCGTGACGATGACGTTGCAGCCGATGAGGCCGGGCGCGGCGGCGGTCACCTGGATGTCGCCGGCGACCGCGGTCGTCGTCATCGTGGTCGACGCGACCCCGGCCGTCGGGGTCTGCGGCCCGACCGGATTCTGGGTCGCGAGCGACGGGGTGATGTCGCTGAACGTGACCTGCGGGCTCGTCGCGTTGCTCACCGTGTTGCCGTTCGCGTCCTTCAACGTGGCCGTGATCAGGATCGTCGAGATCCCATCGGCGACCGGGTTCGTCTTGTCGGCGGAGCAGGCGAGGCTCGCCGGCCCGCCGAAGACCGAGATCGGCACGGAGGCGCTGCGGCCGCCCGAGGCCGCGACGACCGTGCACGGCTGTCCGAGCGAGTTCGTCGCGGTCGCGGCGAACAGCCCGGTGGTCGTGATGGCGCCGCAGCCGCCGAGCACCGTCCAGGTGCTGGGACTGGAGGCCGTGAACTGGAGCTGGCCGCCGACGGGCAGCGCCGCGCCGGCTGGCGAGACCGTGAGGGCGCCGGTCGGCGTCGGCGTCGTGTTCGACTGGAAGTAACCCTGCGGCCGGAGCAGGCCGCCGGCGCCGATGAGCCCGACGTCGCCGTTGAATGTCGCGGTCGTTCCCGGCAGCGTGTTGTCCGGGACCTTGAAGTTGTAGATGAAGAAGCCGTTCGATCCCGGCGGGACGAGGGTCGTCACCGTCGCGTAGACGGTGGTGGAGTACCAGTTCGCCGCGTAGGCGGCGTTCGGCGACGGGACGTTGCAGGTGCTCTTGTCGGCGAGGCAGACCAGCAGACCGACCTGCCCGGGCCGCCAGAGCTGGGTCCCGTCGTTGAA
>DASYXA010000096.1:0-5643 GCA_035935465.1 Candidatus Limnocylindria bacterium
CCTCGCGCCCGCCGAGCGCCGCAAGGAAGGCACCGGCTTCGACCTCCCGATCGCGCTCGCGATCCTGCGCGCGACCGGGCAGCTCAGCGTGGATCCCGACGGCCTGTGCCTCGGCGAGCTCGCGCTCGACGGTGCCCTCCGTCCGGTGCGCGGTGCGATGCCGCGGGTACGACGCGCCCTCGGCGCCGGCATCGCGCGGGCGTACCTGCCGAGCGCCAATGCCGGCGAGGCCGCCGCGCTGGGCGCGGAGGCGATCCCGTTCGCGACGCTGCGCGACGCGGTCGCGCATCTCGAGGGCACGACGCGGGTCGCCCCGGTCGGCCCGCCGCCACCTGCTGCCGCACCGCGCTGGAGCGCCGACCTCGGCGACGTCATCGGACAGGAGACCCCGAAGCGCGCGCTCGAGATCGCGGCCGCCGGTGGACACAACCTGCTGTTCGTCGGCCCGCCCGGGACGGGCAAGACGCTCCTCGCGCGCGCGCTGCCCTCGATCCTGCCGCCCCTCGATCCCGACGAGGCGATCGAAGCGAGCGCCGTCCACAGCGTGGCCGGCCTCATCGATCCGCAGCGCCCGCTCCTCGTCGCCCGGCCGTTCCGCGCGCCGCACCACACGGCATCGCATCTCGCGCTCGTCGGCGGCGGCACGCCGCCGCGGCCCGGCGAGGTCTCGCTCGCGCACGCGGGCGCGCTGTTCCTCGACGAGTTCGCCGAGTTCCAGCCCCAGGTGCTCGACACGCTGCGCGAGCCGCTCGAGGAGGGCGCGATCACGATCTCCCGCGCGGGCGGTGCGGCGACCTACCCGGCGCGGTTCGTCCTCGTCGCGGCGATGAATCCGTGCCCGTGCGGCCACGCCGGCGATGCCGGCACCGAGTGCACCTGCCTTCCCGACGCGGTCGACCGGTACCGCGGGCGGATCTCGGGTCCGGTGATGGACCGCATTGACCTTCGCGTCCACGTCCCGCGCGTGCCGTACGAGCGGCTGCGCGACGAGGAGACCCGCGAGCCGTCCGCCGCCGTGCGCGAGCGCGTCTGCCTCGCGCGGCAGCGGATGCGCGCCCGCGGCCGCCGCACGAACGCCGAGCTCACCGTCGCGGAGACCAAGCGGGACTGCCGGCTCGACGGCGATGCCGAGGCGCTGCTCGGCGAGGCGATGCGTCGCCGGGCACTCTCCGCACGCGGCTACCACCGGGTGCTTCGGGTGGCCCGCACGGCCGCGGATCTCGCGGGCGACGAGCGCATCACCGCCGATCACCTCGCGACCGCGCTGCTGCTCCGGGCGACCCCGTGATCGCGCTGCACCCCGACGACGACCGTTTCCCGCCGGCGCTGCGCGACCTCGCGCCCGCCCCGGATCCGTTGTGGATCGACGGCGATGTCCGCGTCATCGCCGGCCCGTGCGTCGCGATCGTCGGCACGCGCCGGATGAGCCCGTACGGCGAGCGCGTCGCCCGAGAGCTCGCTGCGGCGCTCGCCCGCGCGGGCGCGGTCGTCGTCTCGGGGCTCGCGCAGGGCATCGACTGCGCCGCGCATGCGAGCGCGATCGAGGCGGGCGGGAGCAGCGTCGCGGTGCTCGGCGAGGGGGTCACGTCGTTCCTGGCGAACGCGCGCGGCCGGCGGCGCCGGCTGGCCGTCGCGCTGCGCGAGCGCGGCGCGCTGCTCTCCCCGTACCCGCCGATCGTGCCGGCCCGGGGCTGGATGTTCGTGAAACGGAACGCGGTCATCGCGGCCCTCTCGCGCGCGGTCGTGGTCGTGGAGGCGCCCGTCGGCTCGGGGGCGCTCATCACCGCGGCCGACGCCGTCCGGCTGGGCCGGCCGCTGTTCGCGGTCCCCGGCCCGCTCGGTGCCCGCACCGCGGAGGGGACCAACGCGCTCATCGCCAGCGGGGCCGCGCGGGCCTGCCTCGGACCGAGCGACGTCGCCCGCGTCCTCGGCCTGGACGCGCGCGCGAGCGCAGCGACGGCGGACCCGCTGCTCGAGGCGCTCGCCGCCGGTCCGCTGGATCTGGACGCGCTCGCGCACCGCACGCGCACCGACCGGTCGGCACTCCGCGCCCGGCTCGTCTCGCTCGTGCTCGCGGGCGCGATCGTCGACCGCGGCGACGGCAGGTTCGCGCGGGCGGCGACGGCGGCCCCGGCCACGGCCGCTCGGGCGACGGCTCAGGAGCGATGAGCCGGCGGCGACCGGCAACGTCACGGTCCGGTACCCGATCCGCGATGGGATCAGTGCGGCGCGATGCGGATGATCCGATCCCCCGAGCCATTGCTCGTCGTGACGTAGAGCGCGCCGTCCGGTCCCTGCACGACCGACCGCAGCCGGCCGTACTTCTGGTCGTCGAGGACCTCCTTCGGAACGACAGCGGTGCCATTCACCGCGAAGCGCCGGAGATCCTGCTCCTTCAAGGTCGCGACGAACAGCGAGCCCGACCACGCGCCCCACGCGGCGCCGGTCACGAACGCCGCCCCGCTCGTCGCGTAGGTCAGCGGGCCTGAGGTCCAGATCGGATCGATGAAGCCCTTCGCCGTCCCGCCGATCCCCTCCTGGTCCGGCCAGCCGTAGTTCCCACCGGCGGCAAGGATGTTGATCTCGTCGTTCGTGGTGGCACCGTGCTCGACCTCGAAGACCGCGCCCGACGCCGGCTGGAACGCGAGGCCCTGCGGATTTCGATGGCCCATCGAGAACGCGTACGTCCGCGCGGAGGCACCCGGGAGGATCGGGTTGTCAGCGGGGATCGTCCCGTCCGGCTCCAGCCGCAGGATCTTGCCGTTCAGCGAGCTCGGGTCCTGGGCCAGCCGGCCGTTCCCGTTCTCGCCCATCGTCGCCCAGAGCTTCCCGTCGGGACCGAACTCCAGCCGGCAGCCGTCGTGGATGGGCGCCGCGAGCGGCCCGGCGCGGATCACGTAGCGGTCAAAGGTCATCGAGTCGGCGCCGGCCTTGTACCGCAGGATCTGGTTGCGCCACTCACCGCCGTCCATTCGGGACGCGCAGACGTAGAGATAGCCGTTGTCGGCGAACCTCGGATCGAGCGCGATGCCCATGAGCCCGGCCTCGCCCATCGAGTGGACGTCGGGGACCTTCAGGTCGGTGAGGCGCTTCGCGTTCGTCCGCGCGCTCGCGAACATGACGATGGTGCCCATGCGCTCGGTCATGAACATCCGGCCGTCCGGCGCGAACGCGATGTCCCAGGGGACCGACAGGCCGGACTGGATCACGGTCTCGGTGAGCGCGGGTGCGCCGTCGGGGCGGATCACGCCGCCTGCCGCATCGCGACCGCTCGCGCAGCTCGCGAGCAGGGTGGCCAATAGCAACGCCTGCCCGATCGGGCGGATCCCACGCACCATGCCGCATTGTGGCACCCGACCTGCCACACTCATCGCTCTTGAGAGTGAGGCGACCTCGGTGAGGGAAGAGCCGCGGCGCATCGCCGGACGCCTCGAGGCCACCCTCCGCATCCCGGACCGCGCGCCGCGCGGGATCGCGGTGGTCAGCCACCCGTTACCGACGCACGGTGGGACGATGCGCAACCCGCTCGTGGCGGGCATCGCCCGGGCCGCCGCCGCGGTCGGCCTCTACGCGCTGCGCTTCAACTTCCGCGGCGTCGGGGAGAGCGCCGGCGAATGGACCGGCGGCGTCGCCGAGGTCGAGGACCTCGACGACGCGATCGCGGCGGCCCGCGACATCGCGCCGGGCCTGCCGCTTGCGCTCTCCGGTTTCAGCTTCGGAGCGGTCACGACGCTCCGCTGGCTCGCCGCCGGCGGTCAGGCCGATGCCGTCGGTCTCGCGGGCTTGCCGTTGCGGTCGGTCGCGTTCGAAGCGACCGACCTGCCGCCGGTCCCCGATGGCACGTTCATCGTCGCCGCGGAGCTCGATCAATTCGGCACCGCGGCCGAGCTCCGGACGGCGTATCCGCGCGCGCGGATCGCCGAGGTGAAGGGCGTCGATCACTTCTTCGGCGACAAGCGCAACGAGGTCGGGGGCATCATCGCGGCCCAGCTGGCGAAGGACCTCCGGCTAGACTGACGTCTTCCATGACCGCAGAAACGACCGCTCCGACCGTGTCTTCCGGGACCACGAGGACCCGGAAGCGGATCCTCACGGGCGATCGCCCGACCGCGAAGAGCTTCCACCTCGGCAACTACTACGGCACGCTGGCGAACCGCGTCCGGCTTCAGGACGAGTGCGAGAGCTTCTTCCTGATCGCCGACTACCACATGCTGACCACGCGGCTGGAGTCGCTCGAGGAGATCGGCCGCAACATCCGCGAGCTCGTCATCGACTACCTGGCGGTCGGGATCGACCCGAACAAGACGACGATCTATCTCCAGTCGCTCATTCCCGAGGTGACCGAGCTCTTCCTCTATTTCACGATGCTGGTGTCCGTTCCTCGCGTCCAGCGGATCCCGACGCTCAAGGACCAGCTTCGGGATCACGGCCTGAAGGAGCCGACGTACGGGCTCCTCGGGTATCCGGTGCTCCAGGCGGCGGACATCCTCATGGTGAAGGGAGATCTCGTCCCGGTCGGGCGCGACCAGGAATCCCATGTCGAGATCACGCGCGAGATCGCGCGCAAGTTCAACGACCTCTTCGGCCCGGTGTTCCCGGTCCCTGACGCGCTGATCCCGCAGATGGGGATCCTTCCCGGCATCGACGGTGCCGGGAAGATGGGGAAGAGCTTGGGGAACGCGATCATGCTCACGGATGACACCGACACGGTGATGCGGAAGGTCATGGGGATGTACACGGATCCGACGCGCGTCCGTGCGACCGACCCCGGCACGGTCGAAGGGAATCCGGTCTTCGCGATCCACGACGCGTTCAACACCGATGGCGCGGAGGTCAACGACCTGAAAGAGCGCTACCGGGCCGGCAAGGTCGGCGATGTGGAGGTCAAGAAGAAGCTGGTCGTCGCGCTCGAGCGGTTCCTCGAGCCGATCCGCGAGCGGCGCGCGCTCTATGCCGCGGACCCGAAGCGCATCGACGAGATCATCTACAGCGGCAGTGCGCGGGCACGCGAGGAGGCCAAGCGGACGCTGCACCAGGTCCGCGAAGCCATGCATCTCGACTACTTCGGCCTCTAGCGCCGCGTGCCACGGCTCTACGCCCTCATCCTCTCCGGCGGCGCGGGCACCCGGCTCTGGCCGCGTTCGCGCAGGCGCAAGCCGAAGCAATTCCTCGATCTCGTCGGCGACCGCACGATGCTGCAGGACACCGTCGACCGGGTGAGCGAGATCATCCCGGACGAGCGCATCTTCGTCGTCGCGCCGCCCGAGCACCGCGCGCTCATCCACGAGCAGCTCCCCGAGCTCCGCAACGACCACGTCGTGATCGAGCCGTACCCCCGCGGCAACGCCGCGGCGATCGGCCTGGCCATGGCCGCACTGCAGGCCTTCGACCCCGATGCGATCGTCGCCGTGCTGCCATCGGACCACGTCGTCGCGAAGAAGAGCGCGTTCCGGAGCGTGCTCCTCGCCGCGACCGCCGCCGCCGACGCGGGCTGGCTCGTGACCCTCGGCGTCACGCCCGAGCGTGCCGACACCGGCTTCGGGTACATCGAGGCGGGCGAGACGCTCGACATCGCGTCGCCGCTGCCGGTCCACAGGGTGAAGCGTTTCATCGAGAAGCCGAGGCAGGAGGCGGCGGAGAAGA
>DASYXA010000097.1:0-48965 GCA_035935465.1 Candidatus Limnocylindria bacterium
CCGCCGCTTCGTTGCGGCGAAGGGTCGGTCGACGCGATCACAGCCGCGCTAATGCACGATGTCGTGCGGGTTCTGGGAGCGATCGACTGCACGATGTCCTGCTGGTTGCGGCTGCACGATGTGCTGCCGGTTGTCACCTAGGCTCGCTCGCGATGCGCGCCCTGGTGGTCCTCGACGGCGATCCGCTCGGCAGCGACGCGTGGCTGACCGGGCTCGCGCGGAGCGCCGACGTCGTCATCGCCGCCGACGGCGGCGCGGACCGGCTGGCCGGATCCGGACGGCGGCCCGACCTCGTCGTCGGCGACATGGACTCGCTCGCGCCCGACACGAAGCGCGCGCTCGAACGATCCGGTGTCTCGTTCGAGATCCATCCGGACGACAAGGAACAGACCGACGCGGAGCTGGCCCTGGTGGCCGCGGTGGACCGCGGCGCCGACGAGATCGTCGTCGTGGGCGCGTTCGGCGGCGCGCGGCTCGACCACCTGCTCGGCAACCTGATGCTCCTCGCGCACGAGGACTTCGCCGCGATCGACGTCGCGCTCGTCACCGAGCGCGCGACGTTCCGGTCGCTCCTCGGCCCGGGCATCCTCGAGCTCGAGGGCGCACCGGGCGACTGGGTGACGCTCGAGCCGCTCTCCGAGGTCGCGCGGGGCGTCGCGACCGACGGCCTGCGGTACCCGCTCCGGCACGAGGACCTCGTGCGCGGCTCGACGCGCGGCGTGAGCAACGAGCTCACCGAGCGCCGCGGGAGCGTGGAGGTCGGCGACGGGCTGCTCCTCGTCGCGGTCGTGACCCGCCGCTCGTAGCATCAGGCTGATGGCAGTGACGACCAGCCACAACAAGGCGCAGCCGCTGCCCCGCCACGAGGCGCTCGGGCTCACGCTCGATGACGCGAAGGGCATGTACCGGGCGATGCTGCTCACGCGGATGCTCGGCGAGCGGATGATGCAGCTGAACCGCATGGGCCGGGCCGCATTCGTGGGCGTCGCCGACGGCCACGAGGCGGCCGAGGTCGGCTCCGCGTGGGTCATCCGGCGCGGTCACGACTGGGTCCATCCGTATTACCGCGACGTCGGCGTCGCGCTCGTGCTCGGGCAGACCGCGACGGACCAGTTCCTCGGCGTGTTCGCCAAGGCCACCGACCCGAACTCGGGTGGCCGCCAGGTCGTGAACCAGTTCAGCTCTCCGGAGGCGCACATCGTCACCGGCTCGGTCTGCATCGCGACACAGTTCCCCCAGGCCGCGGGCATCGCGCTCGCGATCAAGATCCGCAACGAGGACAAGGTCGTGTTCACGTACGGCGGCGACGGCGCCACGAGCCCCGGCGACTTCCACGAGGGCGTGAACTTCGCGGCCATCCACAAGCTGCCGGTCGTGTTCATCATCGAGAACAACCTGTTCGCGATCTCCACGCCGACCTCGAAGCAGATGAGCGTCCCCAACGTCGCGGACCGCGCGGCCGGCTACGGGATCCCGGGGCTCATCGCCGACGGGACCGACGTCCTCGACGTGTACGCGAAAACGAAGGAGGCCGCGGACCGCGCGCGCCGCGGCGAGGGCCCGAGCATCGTCGAGGCGAAGTGCTACCGCTACCAGCCGCACAGCTCGGACGACGACGATTCGCGCTACCGCTCGAAGGACCTGTTGCGGGAGTGGCAGGCGAAGGACCCGGTCGACAAGGGCCGGGAGTACCTCCTCGCGCAGGGTGTCGCGCAGAAGGACCTCGACACGATGCGCGCGGACATCGCCGCCGAGATCGAGCGCTCGATCGACGAGGCCGCCTCCGCGCCCGATCCGCGGGCCGAGGACCTCCTCGAGCACGTGTACGCGAAGGAAGGCATCCCGGGCGGTACCCGCGCCTAGACCGCTGATGCGCGCGATGTGCCTCGCGCTCGTCCTGCTGGGCGGATGCGCCGCGCCTCCCCCATCGACCGCGTCGCCGACGCCGTCGCCGACGCGGGAGGCCGGCACGTACGCGGTGACCGCGCTGCTCGATCTCTCCGGGATCCGTGGCCCGCGCGGCGACGCACAGCGGACCGCCCTGCAGCAGTGGTCCGATACCCAGCAGGCGGCGCCACGGATCAAGCTGCGGATCGTCGACGTCGGCGGGAGCGAGGCGAAGCTCCTGCTCGAGCTGAAGCGCGCGAGCGACGCCGGAGACACGGATGCGTTCATCGTCGGCGTGCCCGCGACCCTCGACGACCCGCTCCTGGCGGCGATCGCGCTGGTCAAGCGGCCGTTCCTGTTCACGCTGCCCATCGCGGAGCCGCGGGGCGACGCGGCGCGCTGGATCTTCGGTCTCGCGCCAACACCCGACGCGATCGCGCGCGCGCTCGTCGACGCGCTGCCCTCCCGCACGACGCCCGGGATCGTCGTGACCAGCGGATCGCTCGCGTCGGGCCGCGAGGAGCAGGCGCTCAGCGCGACGTTCCGCGCCGACGGCCGGCCGATGCCGTTCGTGCTGAGCGCCCTGCCGGATCGGGATCTGTTCGCGCAGCGCGTCAGGCCGCTGCTCGGCACGGGCTCGGGCATGTTCTTCACCGGCCCGGCGATGAGCTACCTCGCGCCGCAGCGGGTCGTGCCGGCCGCGGACGCGACGACCAGCGTGCTCGTGTTCCTCTCCTATCTCACGGATCCGACCGATGCCGGCCGCCTGGGCGCGGCCGCGCCGGGCGCGCGCTGGCCGGGCCTGCGCCGTCCGGCGGCCGCCGGCCGCGGCACGCACGCCGCGACCGCGACCGACGCGATCGCCCTGCTCGCCGCGAGCGCGGATCCCGCCGGCGCTCCCGACCCCGAGCGGACGCGGGCGCGCATCGAGGGCGGTACATTCGCGGGCATCGCCACGACCTACCGCTTCAGCGCCATACGCCACATCGGCATCGACAGCGGTGAGATCGCACTGCTGGCCTGGGAGAGCGGCCGCGTCGTCGTCGCGCACCCGACCGCGGCGCCAACGCCATGAGCGAGCTCGACGCGCTGGTCTACGACTGGAACCGCGACGGCCGGGCGGCGCGCGCCGACTATCGAGCCGTCGAGCTCGACGACGAGACGCTCCGCGACGGCCTCCAGGGCCCCTCGGTGCGCAATCCGCCGCTCGAGGTGAAGCTCCGGCTCCTGCACCTGATGGACCGGCTCGGGATCGACAGCGCGGACATCGGCCTCCCCGGCGCATCGGCGCGCGCGCGCGAAGAGATCGTCACGCTCGCGAAGGAGACCACGCGCCTCCACATCACGCCGAACGTCGCCTGCCGTACGCACCCGGCCGACATCCAGGCCGCCATCCAGGCCGCGGTCGACTCCGGCGTCGCGATCGAGACCTGCGCGTTCATCGGCTCGAGCCCGATCCGTCGGATCGCCGAGCGCTGGTCGATCGACACGATGCGCGCCCAGGTGGAGGACTCGGTCGCGCTCGCGGTCAAGAACGGGCTGCCGGTGATGTTCGTGACCGAGGACACGACCCGCGCGGACCCCGAGACGCTCGTCACGCTGTACGAGACGGCGATCGCCGCGGGCGCGAAGCGGATCTGCGCATCGGACACGGTGGGGCACGCGACGCCCGAAGGCGTGCGGAACCTGCTCGCGTTCATCCGGTCCGACGTCATCAAAGGGCGCGACGTGAAGCTCGACTTCCACGGCCACAACGATCGCGGGCTCGGCACGATCAACGCCCTCGCCGCGACCGCGATCGCCGACCGCGTGCACGGCACGGCGCTCGGGATCGGCGAGCGCGTGGGGAACACCTCGCTGGACCAGCTGCTCGTGAATCTGCGCCTGTGGGACCTCATCGCGACCGACCTCGAGCCGCTCGTCGAGTACACGGCCCTTGTCGTCGAGCACTGCGGCGCGACGCTGCCGCCGAACTACCCGGCGCTCGGGGCCGACGCGTTCCGGACCGGCACGGGCGTCCATGCGGCCGCCGTGGTGAAGGCGCTCCGCAGCGGTGACCGCGCGCTCGCCGACCGCGTGTACAGCGGCGTCCCGGCGTCCGTGGTCGGCCGCGAGCAGCGCATCGAGGTCGGCCCGATGAGCGGCGAGTCGAACGTCGTGTTCTGGCTCGAGCAGCGCGGGATCGTCGCGAGCCGCGCGCGGATCGACCGCCTCATCGGCGCCGCGAAAGCCTCCGATCGGGTGCTCAGCGAGGAGGAGCTCGACGCGCTCGCGCGCCTAGACTGAACGCGTGACGGACGTGCGTCAGCGCATCGAGCCGGCGAAGCTCCTCCCCGGCGTGGACCCGAAGGATCTCGAGCGCCGGACGCCCGCGCCGGCGGCCGCGCGCGCCGAGAGCGCGATCCGCGGCAAGGCGCTCATCTTCTGGGACCGCTCGGGCCGCCGGCCGGGGAAGAAGCTCGACGCGATCGACACGGACCAGATCACCCCGGCCAAGGACTGCGTCTCCGAGAGCCTCGAGACGCTGGACGAGCGCTGGAAGGCGGGCTCGTTCCGGTTCCTGATGCCCGATTTCCGCGCGCGCGTGCACGCGGGCGAGACCTTCGTCATCGCCGGCGACCGCTTCGCGATCGGCAGCTCCCGCGAGATGAGCCCCGCCGGCCTGAAGGCCGTCGCGGAAGAGGCCGGGCTCGAGCTGGTCATCGTCTGCGGCGACAACATGGGCGACATCTTCCGCCGCAACGCGTTCAACCTCGGGCTGCAGGTCGTGCAGGCGCCCGACGCGGTCGCGGACGCGCGGGACGGCGACGTCTTCAGCTTCGAGCCGGTGACGCGCAGGCTCACCAACGAGACGCAGGGCAAGCGGTACGACCCGCTGCCGCTCACGCCGAAGGAAGATGAGATCCGCCGCTCCGGCGGGATCTTCACGATCGGCCGGCGTGAGTTCGCGGAATCCGTGCGGCGGCCGCCCGCGATCGAGTGGCCGGACGACGACACCGCGCGACGGCTGACGACCACCGAGCGGATCGTGTGGGCGCACCGCGTGGACAAGGACGCCCTGGTCACGCCGGGCGCGACGCTGCGGGTGTACGCCGATCTCCTGCCGGCGTCCGACGGCACGGCGCCGTTCGCGATCCACACGTTCGACCAGATCACCGGCGGCGGCACGATCTTCCCGCGGCAGATCGCGATCGCGAACGACCATTTCGTGTTCACCCGCAAGGAGGCCGACGACAAGCAGACCGCGATCGGCAAGGCCTTCGCGGCGAAGTACGGGATCCGCACGCCGTACTACGCGACGCCGGGCGACGGGATCTTCCATTTCTACTTCCCCGAGCAGGGCCTCGTGCATCCCGGGTCGTTCGTCGCGGGCGCGGACTCGCACTCGCGCGCGTACGGGGCGTACGGCGCGGTCGGGATCGGCGTCGGCTCCACGACGCTCGGCTTCGGCTGGGCCACCGGCTACGTCTTCACGACGCTGTCGAAGGCCCGGCGCGTCGTCTTCACCGGGACGCTCCAGCCCTGGGTGAGCGGGAAGGACATCGTCCTGGCGCTCCTCGAACGCTGGGGCAACGCGCAGTCGCAGGGCATGTCAGTCGAGTTCGTCGACGAGCGGATGCAGCTCCCGATCGCGTACCGCAACACGATCGCGAACATGATGGCCGAGGGCGAGGCCCAGAACGGCATCTTCGCGGCCGACGCGATCACCGCAGCGTGGTACCGCGAACGGGGGATCGCGCTCCCCTACCCGCTCGTCCAGCCCGGGAAGGAGGCGCACTACGAGATCGACGAGACGCTCGATCTCTCTGACGTCGTCCCGATGATCGCGAAGCCCTACTCGCCGGGCAACGCCTTTGCCGCCGAGGCGGTCGCGCAGGAGCACCTGACGTTCGACAAGGCCTACATCGGATCATGCACGAACGGGAGCTACCAAGACCTCCTGCAGGCGGCGCTCGTGGTCCGCGACGCGCGCGACGCCGGCCACACGAAGGCCGCGACCGACTTCGTCGTGTTCCCCGGGTCCGGCTCGGTGAAGGACGCGATCGAGCGACCCGACCAGCGGCTCGACGGCGACTCGATCGCGAACGTGCTGCGCTCGGTCGGCGCGCAGATCCGGATGAGCTGGTGCGGCCCGTGCTTCGGCCAGGGCGACGACGCGCTCGAGCCGGGCCAGCGCGCGATCACCTCGTTCAACCGCAACTGGCAGAACCGGATGGGGGTCGGCGGCGAGGGCTACCTCGCGAGCCCCGCGGTGGTCGCCTCGTCCGCGCTGCTCGGGTACATGGCGCCGCCGAGCGCGCTTCGCCTGCCGTGGACGCCCGAGCGGTATGGGCTCTAGGGTCGGCCTGACCACGCCACCGATCGCGAGCCCCTGACGTGGGGATGCTGCTGTTCTGGCTGATCGTCGGCACGTTCAGCGGAGCGGCGGCGCTCGTGCTCCTGCTCGATTGGTTCGAGGCGCTCCGCGATCCCGATCCGCTCGCGCACGAGGGCTTCGGCCCGCAGGTGCTCATCGCCGTCGTCGCGGCGGGGATCTTCGTGCTCGCGGTGCATCGCGTCGTGACGTACCTGCGACGTCACGGCCGATTGACCTAGCGCCCGCGCATCTCCCGCACGAGCGGGGCGAACGGCTCCATCGCCTTCTCCGGCAGGCCGTAGTACGTGATCCCGAGCCGGTCGCGCCGCTCGAGCAGCAGCTGCTTCAGGTGCGCGGTCGATCCGTAGAGGAAGAACGGCGAATCGACGATCTGCGCCGCGGCGCCCTTCACCCTCGTCGCGAACGCGTCGAACAACGAACGCGGCGCGTCCGTCACGCCGGCGTCGACGACGAAGACGTTGAGCTCCACCCGGTCCAGGCGAGCCCCGACCGCGGCGCGGACCGCGGCGAGCTTGCGCTCGACCTCGCCGGTGGTCAGGTCCGCGAACACCGGCTGCCCGTTCGCGTCGAATCGCGGATTGAGCGCGATGCTGTCGGCGTGCCGCGCGGCGAAGCGCAGCATCCGCCGTCCGCCGGCGCCGATCATGAGCGGCGGCCGCGGCGTCTGGACCGGCCTCGGCAGGACGCGCGCGCCATGGACCGTGTAGAAGGCGCCGCTCGCGTCGACCTGGTCCTCCGCGAACAGCCGGTCGATGAGCGCGACGGCCTCGATCAGCCGCGAGACGCGCGTCGCCGGCGGGTCGTACGGGATGCCGAGCATGTCGTAATCGCGCTGGTACCAGCCCGCGCCGAGGCCGAATTCGACCCGGCCGGCCGACAGCACGTCGAGCGTCGCGATCTCCTTCGCGAGGACGACCGGATTGCGATAGTCGTTCGAGAAGACGTAGCTCCCGACGCGCAGCCGGGTCGTCGCCTCCAGGGCGGCGGCCATGGCCGGCACCGGCGCGAGCTGCGGCCCGAGGTGATCGGTGACCAGGAGCGTGTCGTACCCGAGCTCCTCGATCCGGCGCGCCTTCGCCCGCCACGCGTCGCCCGACTCGGCCCGGCCGGCGGTGATGGCGAAACGGAACGGTCTGATGATGGGAGAATGCGCGCATCGGATGAGGACCGCACGTGAGGCCGCCGCCCGCCTCGGCCCGATCGGCGTCTGGAGCTTCGACCTCGAGCGCATGACCGCGGCCGACGAGGGCCGCTTCGCGCAGGAGGTCGAGGCGCTCGGGTTCGGAGCGCTCTGGATCCCGGAGTCGCTCGGCAGCAAGGAGCTGTTCGCGCACGCCGCCATCCTCCTCGCCGCGACGAAGACGCTCGTCGTCGCATCCGGCATCGCGAACATCTGGGCCCGCGATCCGGTCGCGATGGCGAACGGAGCGCGCACGCTCCAGGAGGCGTACGCGGACCGGTTCCTCTGCGGCGTCGGCGTGAGTCACAAGCCGACCATCGACGCGCGCCTCGGCGGTGGCTACTCCAAGCCGCTCAGCCGCATGCGCGCCTACCTCGAGGCGATGGACCGGGCCCCGTACGTCGGCCCGAACCGCAACGATCCACCGGCGCCGCGGGTGCTCGCCGCGCTCGGCCCGCAGATGCTTCGGCTGTCGGCGGAGCGGTCGCTCGGCGCGCACCCGTACTTCGTCCCGGTCGAGCACACGACCATCGCGCGCGCCGAGCTCGGGCCGGATCCGCTGCTGGCCGTCGAGCAGGCGTGCACGCTCGAGGTCGATGCGACGAAGGCCCGCGAGATCGCGCGCCGGCACATGAAGCGCTACCTCGAGCTGGACAACTACGCGAACAACCTCCGCCGTCTCAGCTGGGGCGACGCGGACATCGGGAACGGCGGGAGCGACGCCCTGGTGGACGCGATCGTGGCCTGGGGCGGCGTGGACGCCGTGACGGCGCGGGCGAACGAGCACCGCACGCGCGGCGCCGACCACGTGTGCCTCCAGGTGTTCGGCGACGATGTCGCCGGGCAGCTGCGAACGATCGCCGCCGCCCTCCGTTGATGGCGGAGACGTCGCTCGGCAAGGACAAGATCAAGGTCCTGCTCCTCGAGTCGATCGACCCCGGCGCGGTGGAAGCGTTCCGGACCGACGGGCACACCAACGTGGTCAGCCACAAGCAGGCGCTCCCGGCGGCCGAGCTCGTCGCGGAGATCAAGGGCGCGCACCTCCTCGGGATCCGATCGCGGACCCACGTCACGAAGCGGGTCCTCGAGCACGCGGACAGGCTCATCGCGATCGGCTGCTTCGGCATCGGGACGGATCAGGTGGATCTCGACGCGGCGGAGGCGAAGGGGATCCCGGTCTTCAACGCCCCGTTCTCGAACACCCGCAGCGTCGCGGAGCTCGTGCTCGCCGAGATCGTGATGCTCTGCCGCGGCATCCCACGGCGCAACGCCGCGGCGCACCGCGGCGAGTGGCTGAAGTCCGTCGCCGGCGCCACCGAGGTCCGCGGCAAGACGCTCGGCATCGTCGGCTACGGCCACATCGGGACGCAGATCGGTCTGCTCGCCGAGGGGCTCGGCATGCGGGTGATCTACCACGACATCGAGCCGAAGCTGGCCCTGGGGAACGCGACACCGGTCGACTCCCTCCGCACGCTCCTGGAGCGCTCCGCCGTCGTCACCCTGCACGTACCCGACACCGCGGAGACGGTCCATCTCATCGGCGCCGAGCAGCTCGGCTGGATGCAGCCGACCGCGCACCTGATCAACGCCTCGCGCGGTACGGTCGTGGACCTTGACGCCCTCGCGGCCGCGCTCGACGCCGGCGCGATCGCGGGCGCGGCCATCGATGTGTTCCCGAACGAGCCGGAATCGAACGCGCAGCCGTTCGACTCGCCGCTCCGGCGGTTCGACAGCGTGCTCCTCACGCCGCACGTCGGCGGCAGCACCGTCGAGGCCCAGGAGAGCATCGGCCTCGAGGTCGCGGCGAAGCTGCTCAAGTACAGCAACAACGGCTCGACGATGACGGCGGTCAACTTCCCGCAGGTGGCCCTGCCGGAGCACCGCGGCAAGCACCGGCTGCTCCACACGCATCGCAACATCCCGGGGATGCTCGCCGCGATCAACGCCGTGCTGGCCGGCGCGAAGATCAACATCGCGAGCCAGTACCTGGAGACCAGCCGGCAGGTCGGCTACGCGGTCATCGACGTGGACGGCGCCGACCGGCCGCTCTCGGCGACGCTCAGGACGCAGCTGGACGCGATCGGGGGGACGATCCGGACGCGCGTCCTGTACTAGCGACGCTGGGCAGCCAGGCCGGTCGCCGCGCTTCGTAGGCTGCGATCTCCGCTTCGCGGGCCAGGCTCACATCGATCTCATCCTGGCCGGCGAGCAGGCGCCTCCGTGAGGCGTCGTCGAGCGTGAACGGCGCGCGGTAGCTCAGCAGGGGGACCTCGACGATCCGCTGCTCCACGTCGACGGCGATCTCGGTCTCCGGCCGGGCCGCGACCGCCGCGAGGATGCGCGCGACGTCGGCCCCGGGCAGCTCGGCGAGGACCAGGCCGATCGCGAGGCAGTTGGATCGGAAGATGTCGGCGAAGCTCGGGGCGACGATCGCGCGGAAGCCACGGTCCTCGAGGGCCCAGGCGGCGTGCTCGCGCGAGCTGCCGCACCCGAAGTTCGCGCCGGCCACCAGCACCGCCGCGCCGTCGAACCGCGGGTCGTTGAGCACGAACGCGGGATCCGCGCACCACGCGGAGAACAGCCCGGCGCCGTAGCCGGAGCGCTCCACGCGCTTCAGCCAGTCGCTCGGGATGATCTGGTCGGTGTCGACATCGCGCCGGTCCAGTGGCAGCGCGCGGCCGGCCACGCGGGCGACGGCTCTCATCGCCCGAGGTCCGCGGGCGCCGCGAGGTGGCCGGCGATCGCGGTCGCCGCCGCGACGGCGGGCGACACGAGGTGGGTCCGCGCGCCCGGACCCTGGCGGCCCTCGAAGTTCCGGTTCGAGGTGGACGCGACCCGCTCGCCGGGAGCGGCGACGTCGTCGTTCATCCCGAGGCACATCGAGCATCCGGCGCCGCGCCACTCGAACCCGGCCTCACGGAAGACCCGGTCGAGGCCCTCGGCCTCGGCCTGGGCCTTCACCGTCATCGAGCCCGGGACCGCGAGGGCGCGCAGGCCGGCGCGCACCCGCTTGCCGCGCAGCACCTCGGCCGCCGCGCGCAGGTCCTCGATCCGGCCGTTCGTGCACGAGCCGACGAACACCGAGTCGACCGGGATGTCGCGCATGGCGGTCCCGGGACGCAGATCCATGTACGCGAGCGCCCGCCGTGCGCTGTCGCGCTCCGCGTGGCCGGCGAGGGTCTCGGGATCCGGTACCGCGCCGTCCAGCGCGACGGACTGGGCGGGATTCGTCCCCCAGGTGACGTACGGCCGCAGCTCGCGCGCGTCGATGCGCACCTCACGGTCGAACGACGCGCCGGCGTCGGTCGGGAGCCGGCGCCAGTGATCGAGCGCGCGCTCCCAGTCGGCGCCCGCGGGCGCGTGCGGCCGGCCCTTGAGATACGCGAACGTCGTCTCGTCGGGCGCGATCATGCCGGCGCGCGCGCCCGCCTCGATCGACATGTTGCATACGGTCAGGCGCCCGTCCATCGAGAGGGCCCGGATCGCGGCGCCGCGGTATTCGACGATGTGTCCCGCGCCGCCGCCGACCCCGATCCGTCCGATGACGCCGAGGATGAGGTCCTTCGCGCTGACGTCGGCCGGCGCCCGGCCGTCGATCGTGACCGCCATGGTCTTGGGTCGCGCGCGCGGGATGGTCTGCGTCGCGAGCACGTGCTCCACGTCGCTCGTACCGATGCCGAACGCGATGGCGCCGAGCGCACCGTGGGTCGAGGTGTGGCTGTCGCCGCACACGATCACCATGCCCGGCTGGCTCAGGCCGAGCTGCGGCCCGATGACGTGCACGATGCCCTGGCGCGCGTCGCCCAGCGGGTAGAGCCGGATGCCGAACGCGGCGCAGTTCGCCGACAGCGCCTCGATCTGGCGCGCGGAGACCGGATCCGCGACCGGCCGGTCCAGCACGGTCGGGATGTTGTGGTCCGCCGTCGCGAGGGTGAGGTCGGGGCGACGGACCCGGCGGCCCGCCAGCCGCAGCGCGTCGAACGCCTGGGGCGAGGTCACCTCGTGCACGAGGTGGAGATCGACGTACAGCAGATCGGGCTCGCCGTCGGCGCGATGCACGACGTGCGCGTCCCAGACCTTCTCCGCGAGGGTCCGGCCGCTCACTGCTCCGGCCGCGCGTCGATGAGCTGCTCGGCAGGGAAGCCCGCGCGCCGGACGAGCGCGAGGACCTCCTGGGCGTGGGCCGCGTCGCGCGTGTCCACGATCACGTCGAGCCCGACCCGCCCGAGCGCGGTGTACGGCCCGACGCGATGGATCCCGACGTGCAGGATGTTGATGTGCTCGTCGCCCAGGATCCCGGTGAGCGCGTGCAGCCGCCCGGGGCGGTCGTCGAGCCACGTGCGGAACGCGAGGTAGCGCCCGGCGCTCGCGAGCCCCTGCTGGAGGACCTTGCCCAGAAGGTTCGGGTCGATGTTCCCACCGCTCACCACGATGCCGACCCGCTTGCCGGCGAGCTCGCGCGGGCCGTCGAGCATCGCGGCGACGGCCGCGGCGCCCGCGGCCTCGGCGAGGAGCTTGTGCCGCTCGAGGAGCAGCACGATGGCGCGCGCGATCGACTCGTCCGTGACGATCCGCATCGTGACGCCGCTCGCGCGCGCGATCGCCACGGTGCGCGCGGCCGGCTCGCGCACCGCGATGCCGTCGGCGATCGTCGCCGCGCCGCCGGTCACGACCGATCCGCTCCGCACGGCGTCGGCGAATGCGCAGGCACCCGCGGCCTGCACGCCGACGAGCAACACGCTCGCGCGGGCTTCGGCGATGGCGAGGGCCGTGCCGGCCAGCAGGCCACCCCCACCCACCGGCACCACGATCGCATCGAGGCCGGGATGGTCCTCGAGCATCTCGCGCGCGACGGTCCCCTGGCCCGCGATGACCGCCGCGTCGTCGAAGGCGTGGATGTACACCGCTCCGCGACGGGCCGCGAGGTCGCACGCCGCGGCGTACGCGTCGTCGTAGCCCGAGCCGGCCATGACGATCTCCGCCCCGGCGCGCTGGATCGCGGCGAGCTTCGCGAGCGGGACGCCACGGGGAAGGACGACGCACGCGGGGATGCCGAGCGCCGCCGCAGCGACCGCGACACCCTGCCCGTGGTTGCCGGCGGACGCGGTGACCACGCCCCCGGACCGCTCGCGGCTGTCGAGCTGGAGGAGCCGGTTCACCGCACCGCGGAGCTTGAACGCGCCGGTGCGCTGCAGGTTCTCGAGCTTGAGGTGGATGTCGCAGCCGGCGAGCGCGGAGAGATCCGGCGAGGCGATGAGCGGCGTCCGCTCGACCCGGCCGGCGATCGCGGCCGCCGCCCCGGCGACGGTCAGCGCGGGAGCGACGGTGATCGTCATCCGGTGACCGCGCCCTCCGCGGCCGACGACACGAGCTTCGCGTACTTCGCGAGCGCGCCGGTCCGGTAGCGCGGCTCGGGCGCGCGCCACGCGCTCCGGCGGTGCCCGAGCTCCGCGGCATCGACGTCGAGGTCGATCCGCCGGTTCGCCACATCGATCCTGATCCGGTCGCCGTCCGTGACCAGGGCGATCGGGCCGCCGCTCGCGGCCTCGGGCGCGACGTGCCCGACCGCGATGCCGTGGGTCGCGCCACTGAACCGGCCGTCGGTCACGAGCGCGACCGTCTCGCCGAGGCCCGCGCCGACGAGCGCTCCGGTGACCGCGAGCATCTCGCGCATCCCGGGCCCGCCCTTCGGGCCCTCGTAGCGGATGACGACGATGTCGCCGGCGGCGATCGCCTTCCGCTCGATCGCGGCGAAGGCATCCTCCTCACGGTCGAAGACCCTCGCCACGTACGTCCGCGGGGGGGTGTCGTGTCCGGCGACCTTGGTGACGCAGCCATCGGGCGCGAGCGATCCGTGGAGGATCACGAGACCGCCGCTCGGCGCGAGCGGATCGCCGAGCGGGCGCACCACCCGCTGGTCGGTGGTCTCGCGGGCGGCGCGGGCCTCCTCGCCGATGGTGCGTCCGGTGACGGTGACGGCATCCGTTTTCAGCAGACCGGCCGCGAGGAGCCGCTGCAGCACGAGCATGATCCCGCCGGCGGCATCCAGGTCCGGCGCGGTGAAGCGGCCCCAGGGCTTCATGTCCGCGAGCAGCGGCGTGCGGGCGCTGACCCGGTCGAAGTCGTCGATCGACAGCTCGACCGTCGCCTCGCGCGCGACGGCAAGCAGGTGCAGCACCGCGTTCGTCGATCCGCCGGTCGCCATGACCGCCGCGATCGCGTTCTCGACGGCATCCTTCGTGATGATGCGCGAGGGGCGCAGGCCGTCCGTCAGCAGCCGCATGACCAGCCGGCCCGCGTCGCGGGCCACGGCCTGGCGCCGCGCATCCAGCGCCGGCACGCCGCTCGACCCGGCCGGCGAGATCCCCATGGCCTCGAACGCGGTCGCCATCGTGTTCGCGGTGAACTGCCCGCCGCACGCGCCGGCGCCGGGACAGGCGGCCCGCTCGAGCTCGAGGAGCCGCTCGGCGCTCATCGTCCCAGCGTTGTGGGCTCCGACGGCCTCGAAGACGTCGCCGATGGTCACGTCCCGGCCCTCGAACCGGCCGGGCATGATCGAGCCGCCGTAGAGCATCAGGCCCGGCAGGTCGAGGCGCGCCAGCGCCATCACGCAGCCGGGGATGGTCTTGTCGCAGCCGGAGATCGCGACGAGCGCATCGAGCTGGTGGCCGCGCGCGACCAGCTCGATGCTGTCGGCCACGACCTCGCGGGAGACGAGGGACGCCTTCATTCCCTCGGTCCCCATGGCGATCCCGTCGGATACGGCGATCGTGTTGCATTCGACCGGCGTGCCGCCGGCCTCGCGGATGCCCTCCTTCACCCACTCGGCGATGCGCCGCAGGTGCACGGCGCAGGGCATGATCTCGATCCAGCTGTGCGCGACGCCGATGAGCGGCTTCGTGAAGTCGGCGTCGGTGTAGCCGGCACCCCGCATCATCGCGCGCGCGGGCGCGCGATTCGGCCCGTCGAGCATCACGCCGCTGCGCGATCGGGGCGGCGTGCTCATGCGACCGGCTGCGTGCCGGCCCGCGTCCCCGGCCGGCCGGCCGCCGGGTGCAGCGCGCCGAAGGCGCCGACGACGGCGCGCAGCGAGGCGGTCAGGACGCTCTCGTGCAGCCCCACCCCCCAGCGGACCGCCCCACCACCGAGGCCGGCGGCGTCGCGTGCCTCGACGTAGGCGACCGCGGTCGCATCGGCGCCGGCGCCGACGGCATGCTCGCTGAAGTCGAGCACCTCGAACGGCAGCGCGAACTCGCTGCGCAGCGCATGGACGAGCGCGGCGACCGGTCCGTTCCCGGCTCCGCGGATCGTGCGGTCACGGCCGGCCACCTGGAGGCGCGCGACGAGCGCGGTGCCCGGACCCGCGGTCGCGGTGTCGTAGCTGACGAGCTCGATCTCCGGATGCGCGGGCAGGTACGCCGCGGAGAAGGCGGCCCACATCTCGGCCGGCGTGATCTCCGTACCGCTGTCCTCCGTGGCCGCCTGGATGCGCCGCGAGAACTCGATCTGCAGCCTCCGCGGAAGGTCGAATCCGTGCTCGGTCTTCATCATGTACGCGACGCCGCCCTTGCCGGACTGGCTGTTCACCCGGATGACCGCCTCGTACGTGCGGCCGACGTGCTTCGGGTCGATCGGCAGGTACGGCACGTCCCAGACGTCGTAGCCCGATGGCTGCGCCTCCAGCCCCTTCTTGATCGCGTCCTGGTGCGACCCGGAGAACGCCGTGTAGACGAGATCGCCGGCGTACGGGTGCCGCGGGTGCACCGGCATCCGGTTCGCGTGCTCGGCGGCGCGACGGAGCGCGTCGATGTCGCTGACGTCCAGACCGGGATCGACGCCGCGGCTCATGAGGTTCAGCGCGAGCGTCACCACGTCGACGTTGCCGGTGCGCTCGCCGTTCCCGAACAGCGTCCCCTCGATGCGCTCGGCGCCGGCCTGCATCCCGAGCTCGGCGGCGGCGACCGCCGTGCCGCGGTCGTTGTGCGGATGCAGCGAGAGGACGATCGCGTCGCGCCGCCCGATCGACCGGCCGAACCACTCGATGACGTCCGCGTACACGTTCGGCTGGTACAGCTCGACCGTCGCCGGGAGGTTCAGGACCATCGTCCGATCCGGCCGGGGCTCCAGGGCAGCCATGACGGCCGCGCAGATGTCGATCGCGTAGTCCGGCTCGGTGCCGGTGAAGCTCTCCGGCGAGTACTCGTAGCGCACCACGGTCCCGGCGAGCGTGGGCTCGAGGCGCTTGCAGAGGCGCGCCGCGTCGACCGCGATCTTCGTGATCCCCGGCTTGTCCTCGCGGAACACGACCCGCCGCTGGCAGACCGACGTCGAGTTGTAGAAGTGGACGATCACGCGCGGCGCGCCGGCCAGCGCCGCGTAGGTGCGCTCGATGAGCTCCGGCCGGCACTGCGTGAGCACCTGGATCGTGACGTCCTCGGGGATGAGGTCCCGCTCGATGAGCAGCCGGATGAACTCGTAGTCGGGCCGCGACGCGGCCGGGAAGCCGACCTCGATCTCCTTGAACCCCATGCCGACGAGCACGTTCCAGAGCCCGAGCTTGCGCCCGGGGTCCATCGGATCGATGAGCGCCTGATTGCCGTCGCGCAGGTCGACGGAGCACCAGACCGGCGCGCGTTCGATCGAGCGATCCGGCCAGGTGCGGTCGGGCAGGCCGCCCTCGAGCGGCCGGAACGGCCGGTACTTCCCGAACGGCATCGCGGGCTTCGGGCTTCGCGCGGCCACGCGCTAGATCCACATCGGCAGATCGGTATCCGGGTGCCGGTAGGCCTCGACGCAGATGGTCATCAGCTGGATGTCGGTGAGCTCCTCGGGGAGGAAGCCGTACCGCGTGACGAGGGCATGGGCACGCCGGAGCTGCTCGTCGCCGAAGGGCATGCCGAGGCGCGCGAGCCGCTCGCGGAATGGGTCCATCAGGCCACCCCCGCGGGCTCGCGCTTCGGCGCCGCGGGCGAAGCGGGCTGGCCGAGCTCGCGCCGCGGAAGCCACGGCATCATCGAGCGCAGCGAGCGGCCGACCCGCTCGATCTGGGAGTCCTGCTCCTTCGCCCGCGTCGCGAGCAGCTCCGGCGCGCCGGCCCGGGCCTCGGCGATCCAGCGTCTCGCGAAGCTGCCGTCCTTGATCTCGGCCAGCACCTCGCGCATGGTCTGCCGGACCCGCGCGTCGATCACGCGCTTGCCCGAGACGTAGTCGCCGTACTCGGCCGTGTCGCTCACCGAGTAGCGCATGTACGAGAGCCCGCCCTCGTACATGAGGTCGACGATCAGCTTCAGCTCGTTCAGACACTCGAAGTACGCGATCTCGGGCTGGTAGCCGGCCTCGACGAGGGTCTCGAAGCCGGCCTTCACCAGCTCGGAGATGCCGCCACAGAGCACGGTCTGCTCGCCGAAGAGATCGGTCTCGACCTCTTCCGCGAACGTCGTCTCGATCACGCCGGCGCGCGTCGAGCCGACGGCCCGGGCGTACGCGAGCGCGGTCCGCTTCGCATGTCCGCTCGCGTCCTGATGGACGGCGACGAGCGCCGGGACGCCCTTGCCCTCGACGAAGAGCTCGCGCATCCGGTGGCCCGGGGCCTTCGGCGCGATCAGCACGACGTCGATCTCCGGCGACGCGACGATCTCCTTGAAGTGGACCGAGAACGCGTGCGCCACGACGACCGTGCGGCCGCGGCCGAGCGACGGCGCGATCCGTTCATAGACCGCGCGGTGCTTCGGATCCGGTACCAGGATGACGACCACGTCGGCGTTGCGCGCGGCATCGGCGACCTCGCGGACGTCGAAGCCGTCGCGCTCGGCGGCCGCCCAGCTCCTGCTGCCCGCGGCGAGACCGACCACGACCTGGCACCCGCTGTCGCGCAGGTTCTGGGCATGGGCGTGGCCCTGGCTCCCGTAGCCGATGACCGCGATGGTCTTGCCCGCCAGGGCCTTCGGGTCCGCGTCGCTGTCGTAATAGATGGTGGCCATCTGTTCCTCCCAGTTTCCTTAGCTCGGTTTCCTTAGCTCGCCGGGTGATCGCGTTCGCCCAGACACGCGGTGCGAACGTCGATGAGCGACGTGAATTGGCGGAGCGCGAGCGCGGCTTCGGTCGGAGCGGCACCGGCCCTGATCCGGACCACCCACCGGCCGCCATCCCCGGCGTCCGCGCGGAACGATCGCAGCCCGAGCCCGCGCCGGCGCACGACGGACAGCACCCGTTCGATCGCGCCGGGGACCGCGTCCACGGTGAGCTCGAAGGTGTGCTGGGTGTCGTCGGTCACGCGAGCGGCTCCTCGATCAGGTCCGCGTTCGCGCCGCCGGGCGGCACGATCGGCCACACGTTCGCCTCGCGCTCGATCCGGATGTCGAGGACGGCAGGACCGCGATACGCCTTCGCGCGGGCGAGCGCGGGACCGAGATCGGAGCGACGCTCGACGCACAGGCCGAGCACGCCGTAGGCGTCGGCGAGCTTCACGTAGTCGGGGCTGCTGATCGGCGTCTGCGAGATGCGGCCGTCATGGAACAGCTGCTGCCACTGCCGGACCATGCCGAGATACCCGTTGTTGAGGATCGCGAGCTTGACCGGCGTGCGCTCTTGAACGGCCGTGCCGAGCTCGTGGATGGTCATCTGCGCGCTGCCGTCGCCGGCGATCGCCCAGACCTCGGACCCCGGCCGCCCGGTCTGCGCGCCGATCGCGGCCGGCAGCGCGTAGCCCATCGCGCCGAGACCGCCGGAGGTGAGGAATCGATCCGGGTGCGTCAGGCGTAGGTGCTGCGCCGCCCACATCTGGTGCTGGCCGACGTCGGCGACGAAGAACGCATCGTCGCTCGCCGCCTCGCGGATCGCGCGGATGACGAGGCGTGGCGGGAGCTCGACCCGTCGCTCGTACTCCGCGACATGGGGCCGCGGGCGATCGCGCTCGAGCCGGGCCAGCCACGCCGGCCGCGCCGTGCGCTCGAGCCGCACCGCGAGCGCGAACAGGACCGCGCCGGCATCGCCCACGATCCCGATGGCCGTCGGGACGTTCTTCCCGATCTGCGTCGGATCGATGTCGGCGTGCACGATCTTCGCGCCGGGCGCGAACGCGCTGATCTTGCCGGTGACGCGGTCGTCGAATCGCAGACCGACGCCCAGGATGACATCGGCGTCGTTGACCATCCGGTTCGCGCGGGCGCTCCCGTGCATCCCGAGCATGCCCGCGGCGAGCGGGTGCTCTTCGGAGATCGCGCCGATCCCGAGGAGCGTCGTGACGACCGGAGCGTCGAGCCGTTCGGCCAAGGCGCGGAGCTCGCCGTGCGCCCGCGCGAGGCGCACGCCCTGCCCGGCGATGATCACCGGCCGGACCGCGCCGGCGAGGAGCGCGGCCGCCCGGTCGATGTCGCCGGGATCGGCGCCCGCCGGCGACGCGGCCGGATCGGCCGGCCGCGGGCGGGGCCGTGCGGTGCGCAGCTGGATGTCCTTGGGGATGTCGACCACGACCGGGCCCGGACGGCCGGCCCGGGCGATCGCGAAGGCGCGGTGGATCGTCGGCTCGATGTCCTCGGCCGCCCCGACGAGGAACGAGTGTTTCGTGACCGGACCGACCATCCCGAGCACGTCGGTCTCCTGGAACGCGTCGCGACCCATGAGCGGCGTCGACACCTGGCCGGTGATCGCGACGACCGGCACGCTGTCCATGAACGCGCAGGCCAGACCGGTCACGAGATTCGTCGCGCCGGGTCCGGAGGTCGCGACGCACACGCCGACCTGTCCGGTGGCGCGCGCATAGCCGTCGGCCATGTGCGCGGCGCCCTGCTCGTGGCGCACCAGGACGTGATGCAGGCGAGGGTGATCGGGCAGCGCGTCGTAGAGCGGGAGGCACGCGCCGCCGGGATAGCCGAATGCCACATCGGCGCCGGCGTGCTCGAGGGCGCGCCAGACCAGATCGGCGCCGCGGTGCGTGACCGCGGCCGCCTCGGGCATCGCGCGCTTCGTCAGCATCGCCATCGCCGTCGCCTCCTTCTCCGTGGGAAATAGAAGAGGCCTCCCGTTGCCGGGAGGCCTTCACGTCGCTCGTGGGGTGTGGTGTGTGCCGCTAGCCTCCCAGCCGTCTCCCGTCGTCCTGGATAAGGACGATGCCGATACGGACGACGACGATGAGGCGCTGCATCCAGCAGGACGATGCGCGAGCCGCGCCGCCGCGGTCAAGGTGCGGCGGTGAAGTCGGTGCACTGTGCACAGTCGCCTGGCGTCTCACCGGGCCCGCGGGCCCGTCCGCTGCACGCTCGTCACGACGCGAGCTCGCGGAGCGCGTTCTGGCCGAGGACCGCGAGATACAGCTGGACCCGCTGATCCGCGTCCTCGAGATCCGCGCCGGTCAGCTCGCCGATCCGCTTGAGGCGCTGACGCACCGTGTTGCGGTGCAGGAACAGCGCGCGGGCGACCGCATTCACGCTCCCGTGGGCGCGGAGGAACTCTTCGAGCGTGCGCAGCTCGTCGTGCTGCGCGCTCTCGGCCAGCGGACCCAGCACCGCCACGCAGAACGAACGGATATCCGCCGTGGGCCGGCCGAGGACGAAGCAGTACGGTCCGAGGTCCTCGAACGCCGTCACGTGGCCTGGCCCGTTCAACGCCCGTCCGACCCGCACCGCCTGCTCGGCATGGAGCGCGGTGAGCCGGATGGACCGCTCCGGGTCCCGCGGCCCGCCGAGGCCGACGGAGACGGTCGGGTCACCCCGACGGTCGGCCTGCTCGCGGCGGAGCGACTCCGCGACGGCGCGCGCGTCGTCGTCCGGATGAAGGCGGAGGACCATCGTCCGGGTCGGCGCCCGCTCGTCTCCGCGCTCCTCCCCGAGGAACGCGATGACGTAGGTGCGCGACCCTGCGCCGTCCACGCCTACACGCTCAGACCCACGCCGGCAGGTCGACGTCCGTCGTGCGGTACGCCTCGACGCAGATCGTCATCAGTACGAGGTCGGTGAGCGAGTCATGGTGCGGCGCGTGCAGGCGCACGATCCGCTCGGCGTGATCGAGCCGCTCGCCTTCGAAGGGCATGCCCAGCCCCGCCAGTCGCCGTGCCAGCTCGCGCCGCGGGTCCATCTCTGCTCCCCTCCGGAAACTGAAAAGACCTCCCATCTCTGGGAGGTCTTGGTGGTTCCGGCTTCGGTGTTTTCGCTACGCGGTGGTGGTGCGCCTCCCAGCGTCGTTCGAGCCCCCGATGAGGAGCTCGATAACGATGACGTGGAGGACGACGGACCGCATCGCCCCGAACGGTACCACCGACCGCCGCTCCGGCCAAGCCCCGCGTCCGGCGAGCACCGCGGGCCCCGCGGCCGCCCGGCCGCTCAGCCCGCGGCGTCGAGCGCGCTCCGCTCGAGGTGCAGCGCCTCGAGGAGCGCGACGCGCAGCCCGAGCGCTTTCGGGTCGCGGCGGTCCCGGGGCCGGATCGCCGCGACGCGCAGCACGTCGGCGACCCGCGCCGGACGGTCGGTGAGCAGGACGACGCGGTCCGCGAGGTAGACGGCCTCGTCCAGGTCATGGGTCACGAGCACCAACGTCGGCCGGTAGCGGGACCACGCGGCGAGAAGGTGATCCTGGAGCCGCAGGCGAGTGAACGCGTCGAGCGAGCTGAACGGCTCGTCCAGCAGGAGCACCTGCGGCTCGGTCACGAGCGCCCGGGCGAGCGCCACGCGCTGAGCCATCCCGCCGGAGAGCTCCTTCGGCAGCGCGCGCGCGAACGAGGTCAGTCCGACGACCTCGAGCGTCTCGTGCACGAGCTCCCGCGACCGATACGAGCCACGGTGCGGCAGCCCGAACCCGACGTTGTCCGCGACGGACAGCCACGGGAGGAGCCGTGGCTCCTGGAAGACGACCCCGACCGCGCGATCGGGACCGCGCACGTCCCGTTCGCCGACGGCGATCCGGCCATCGAAGCGCGTGTCGAGCCCGGAGACGAGACGCAGCAGCGTGCTCTTGCCGCAGCCGGACGGGCCGACGACCGCCACGATCTCGCTCGCGTCCACGTCGAGCGTCACGCCCCCGAGGACGGTGACCCCCTCGTAGCGCTTGCGGATGTCCGCGAGGTGGAGCGGTGTGCTCATGCCGCGCGCTCGGTGCCGAACGTATCGCGCCACCGCAGCGCGCGCCGTTCGAGGGTCCGCAGGCCGGTATCGCTCAGCTTGCCGAGGAACGCGAGGCAGACCAGGGCGACGAACATGAGGTCGACCCGCGACGATTGCTGGCTGTCGGTCAGGCGATAGCCCAGACCCTGCGACGCGCCGAAGAACTCCGCGACCACGACGAACAGCCAGGCCTGCGACAGCCCGAGGCGGAGACCGGTGAGCAGGCTCGGGAGGCTCGCGGGCAGGACGACGCGCCGCGCGATCTCGCGACCGCGCAGCCCGTAGACGCGCGCGACCTCGACGAGCTTGCGATCGACGTTCGCGATGCCGGAGGCGAGGTTGACGTAGACGGGGAAGAACGCACCGATCGCGACAAGCGTCAGCTTCGGCGGCTCGTCGATGCCGAGCCAGAGCAACAGCAACGGCGCCCAGGCCAGGGTCGGCACCGTGCGGAGCGCCTGCAGGGTCGGTCCGAGCGCCTCCTCCATCCGCCGCGACAGCCCGGTGACCGTGCCGAACGCGACCGCGAGCGACGACCCGATGGCGAAGCCGACGAAGACACGGCCGATCGTCGCCAGCGCATCCTGCAGGAGCAGTCCCCGCCGCCCGAGCGCGAGGGCGGCCTCGAGCACCGCCGGCGGCGGCGGGAGCTGGTACGGGGCGAAGATCCCGAGCGCGACCGAGGCCCACCACGACGCGACGATCGCGATCGGAAGGATCCAGGGCAACGCCGAGGGCCACCGCCGCCGGAGGGTGCGGGCGGCGGTGGCTCGCGTCAGCGCGATGTGTGGCGCCGCTACTTGATCACCGCCTTCGCGTAGCTGCCGTCGATCAGGTCGATCACCGCCTGATCGACGTTCGCCCCAGGATCCGCGAGCTGCTCGGCCTTGATGATCGGCACGACCGCGTTCAAGACCCCGATGACCGTGTCCCCCGGGATCCCGCTGACCGTGAAGCTCATCCGGTCGTTCAGCTCGCGCTTCGCGACCGACACGTCGAGCTGCGCCGCGTCGGCGAGGATCTTCGCGGCGTCGTCCGGATGATCGGAGATCCACCGCTTCGCCTGCTCGTAGAGACCGATGAGCGTCCTGGTCGCCTGGGGGTACTTCCGCACGAAGTCCTCGCGGCCATTCAGGACGCCGTAGGTGTTGAAGTCCGGGTTGCGATAGATGAGCTTGCTCCCGGCCTGGAGCTCGGTCGCGGCCATGGCCGGATCGAGCCCGGCCCACGCGTCGACCTGGCCGCGCTCGAGGGCCGTGCGGCCGTCGGCGTGCGGAAGGTTCACCAGCTGGATATCGGCCTGGGACAGGCCGGCCTGATGCAGGGTCCGCAGGAGGAAGAAGTACGGGTCGGTCCCCTTCTGGGCGGCGATCCGCTTTCCCTTGAGGTCGGTGATGCGCGTCGCGCTCGAGTCTTTCGCGACGACGAGCGCGGTCCACTCGGGCTGCTCGTAGATGTACACCGCCTTGATCGGGTTGCCGTTCGCCCGGGAGAGGAGCGCGGCCGAGCCCGCGGTCGAGCCGAAGTCGATGGCGTTCCCCTGGAGGAAGTTCAGGGCGTTGCTCGATCCGGCGGAGTACACCCATTTGATGGCGGTGCCCTTGAACGCCGCCTCGACCAGGCCCTGCTTCTTCAACACGAGGGAGGGCGGCGAATAGGTCGCGTAGTCGAGGCGGAGCTCGGCGAGCGCAGGATCGGCCTGGCCCTCAGCGGATGGCGCGGTCGGGGCCAGGCGGGTCCCGCCGCAGGCCGCGGAAACGAGCGCGAGGACGACGACAACGCGAAGCAGAGCGCTCATTGGGAATGACCTTCATTTCTGTCGTATTCGTTGGTCGACGCGGAGCCGGGCTCCGCGGGCCTGGCGCCGAGGGTCCGGGGCTCCGGCCTCGCCGCCTAGAGACAGACGCAGGCGGTCATTCGCATTCGATCGTTCGAGCGAATTCCGACTGCTGTGGTCATCCATCGAGTAGTAGCACCCCGGGCGGCGGCGCCGCAAGCCCAGTGCAACGTGCACATCGTGATGAGGCGATCGCGTCCCTAGACTCGCGCGATGCCCATCAACGCGGTCCTCTTCGACCTCGACAACACCCTGTTGCTCGAAGACGAGGCCACCGAACGCGCGCTCCGGCAGACGAGCGAGCTGGCCGGAGCGCGCGCCGGCGCGGACCCGGCGACCGTCGCTGCCGCCGCTCGTGCCGCGGCCGAGGCCATCTTCCAGACGTCGCCGACGTTCACGTACGCGGACGAGATGGGGATCTGGTGGGGCGAAGCGTTGTGGGGCGACTTCGCGGGCGAGCACAGCGGCCTGCGTGCGCTGCGCGCATTCGTGCCGGGCTTCCGCCGCGCGGTCTGGGCGCGTGCGCTCTCGGCCGCGGGCGTGGACGACGACGCGTCGGTCGACGACCTGGCCGCGGCGTTCCGCGCCTTCCGCCGAGCGCTCGAGCCGATCGACCCCGGCGCCGTCGCGGTGCTCGACGACCTGCGTCGCGATCACCGCCTCGCGCTCGTCACCAACGGCGCGCCGGACGTGCAGCGCGAGAAGCTCGCGCGCACGACGCTCGCCACGCGGTTCGCCGCGATCGTCATCTCGGGCGAGCTCGGCATCGGCAAGCCGGACCCGCGGATCTTCCGGGCGGCCCTCGACGCGATCGGCGTCGCGAATACCGACGCGGTGATGGTCGGCGACAGCCTCGAGCGGGACATCGCCGGCGCGCGCGGCGCCGGCGTGCGCGGCATCTGGCTCGATCCCACGCGCAGGGCGAACGCCGGAACGATCTCGCCGGACGCGCGGATCGGGTCCCTCCGCGAGCTGCGTGACTCGTTGATCGGCCTCGAGCGCCTCGACGCGTTCGCCCAGCCCGCGTGAACGGCGCCGTTCCCCGCGGGTTCCGCGACATCCTTCCGACCGAAGCGCGCGAGCTCCACGCGATCGAGCGGACGTTGATGAGCGCGTTCGCCGGGTACGGCTACGTGCCCCTCGAGCCACCGACCGTCGAGTTCGCGGAACGCGCGGTGACGGTCGACGAGCGCCGGACCGTCCGGTTCCTCGATCGGGACGGCCGGCTGCTCGCGATGCGACCGGACGTGACGACGGCGGTCGCGCGGGTCGTCGCGCAGCGCTACCGCGAGGCAGAGGCGACCCTGCGGCTCGCGTACTTCACCCCGATCTTCCGCGAAGAGGCCTCGATGCGCGGCTCCGAGCGCGAGTACGACCAGGCCGGCGTCGAGCTCATCGGCGACGCGACGCTGCGCGCGGACGCGGAGGTGATCGCGCTGCTCGGGGACGCGCTGGCGCGGTGCGGGCCGCTCGCCGCCGACATCGACATCGGACACGTCGGCTACCTCGACGGGTTCCTCGCGGCGCTGCCGGCGGACGTGGCCGCCGCCGCCGGCGCCGCCGCCCGGTCGGGCGACCTGGTCGGTACCGTCTCGCTCGCGCGCGCCGGCGGGATGGGCGTTGACCGTGTCGGCGCCCTCGAGCGCGGCCTTCGCCACCGGTCGGCCGACCTCGGCGCCGCGCGTTCCGGCGCGCCCCGGCGCTCGCAGGACGCGCTCGACACGCTCGACGCGCTCCGGCCGCTGCTCGAGGCGGCCGGCGTCGGGGGTGCGATCCGGTTCGACCTCGGCTACATCCCCGCGCTCCCCTATTACACCGGCGTCGTGTTCCAGGTCACCGTCGCGGGCCTCGGGTTCCCGATCGCGACCGGCGGGCGGTACGACGGGCTCCTTGCGAAGTTCGGCGCCGATCGCCCGGCCACGGGCTTCGGCATCGCGATCCCACACCTGCACCAGGCGCTCGTGAGCGCGGGCTGGCGGACCCCGGCCGAGTCGCCGCTCCTCGTGCTCCTTCCGGGCGGTGGCGACGGCGCAACGACCCTCCGGGTCGCCCGGTCCCTGCGCGGCTCCGGGATCGCCGTCGCGATCGGGGATGTCGCCGAGGCCGCCGGGCAGGATGTCCGCCGGGCGCGGGTGGTCGACGAGGGGCACCTGGAGTACGAGGGCGCGGTGCGCGCGATCGAGGCGGTCATCGCGGCCCTGGCCGCGGCGCCGCGATGAGCGCGCTCCGCATCGCGCTCGCGCAGGGAACGCTGCTCGCCGATACGCGGGTCGCGCTCGCGGCGGCCGGGCTCGCCACGGATGTGCTCAGCGAGGGCGGGCGGCGGCTCGTGCTGCCGATCGGGGACGTCGAGTACGTGCTCGCGCGTCCGAGCGACGTGCCGACGCACGTCGCGCACGGCGCCGCGGACATCGGGATCGTCGGGAAAGATGTGCTGCTCGAGACCGACGCCGACGTCCTCGAGCTCGTCGATCTCGGCTACGGACGGTGCCGTTTCGTCGTCGCGGCGCCGACCGGATCCGTCGATCGCTCGCTCGACGAGTACCGGCACCTCGGGTCGCTCGAGGTCGCGACGAAGTACCCGCGGGTCGCCCATCGCCACTTCCAGCTGCGCGGGATGCAGGTCGAGATCATCAAGCTCAACGGCTCGGTGGAGCTGGCACCGCAGGTCGGCCTGGCCGACTGGATCGTCGATCTCGTGAGCACCGGCCGCACGCTCGCGGAGAACCGGCTCTCGATCGTCGAGGAGATCGCGACCTGCACGGCGCGGCTCATCGCGAACCGCGTGAGCTACGCGCGCGATCGCGAGCGCATCGCCGCCCTCGCGTCCACGCTCGAGGCGTGGGCGGGCGCGCGATGACCGTGCGGATCGGCGATCTCGCGGCGTTCCGGCGGGCCGTGCTGCGGCGGCGCGCGACCGCCGTCTTCGACGCCGCGACCCGTCGCGCGACACAGCGGGTCGTCGCCGACGTGCGGCGCCGCGGCGATGCGGCCGTGCTCGCGCACGTGCGACGGTTCGACCGCGCCGCGGCAGCCGCGTCGGATCTCTGGGTCGACGCGCACGCGCTGCGGCAGGCGTCCCGCGGCTGCCCGCCCGGCCTGCGGTCCGCGCTCGACCGATCGCACGACGCGATCCTCGCGTTCCACCAGAAGCAGCGCCCGAAGCCGATCGCGCATCGGGGCACCGCGTTCCGCGAGACGCTCGTGCCGCGGCCGGTCGCGCGCGTCGGCGGCTGCGTACCGCGCGGCGCGGTCGCGTATCCCTCGACCGCGCTGATGATCGGCGTGCCGGCCGGTGTCGCGGGCGTCGACGACCTCGTCCTCGCGTCCCCGATGGGGCCGGACGGCAGCATCGACCCCGCGCTCGCGTACGCGGCGACGAAGGTGCGCGCGCGAGGGCTCTACCGCGCCGGCGGCGCGGCCGGGGTGGCCGCGCTCGCCTACGGAACGCGAACGGTCGCCGCGGTGGACAAGATCGTCGGTCCGGGCAACGCCTACACGACCGCGGCGAAGTGGCTGGTCTCCGCCGACGTCGGCATCGATGCGCTCCAGGGTCCGAGCGAGCTCATCGTCATCGCATCGAAGGACGCCGAGCCCGCGGCGATCGTCCTCGACCTCGAGGCCCAGGCCGAGCACGGTGGCCGGCCGTTCGCCGCGCTGCTCAGCGACGACGACGGGCTGCTCGCGGTGGTCCGCTCGGTGCTCTCGACGCTCGGTCGCGGCGACCGCGCGATCGGCCTGTACCGAGTGCCGTCCCTCAGCGCGGCCGTGGAAGCGGCGGCGTTCGCCGCGCCGGAGCACCTGCACCTCGCGGGCGCACGCGCCGGACGGCTCGCCGGACGGGCGCGGAACGCGGGGGCGGTCTTCGTCGGCACCCGGACGGCCGTGGCCTTCGGCGACTACGTCGCTGGATCCAATCACTGCCTGCCGACCGGCGGCACGGCGCGCTGGGCGTCGCCGCTCCGGGTCGAGGACTTCACCCACTGGACGACCGTCGTGACGGCCGGAGGGGATGTCGGCGCGGCAGCGCGCGCCGGGGCGGCGATCGCGAAGCACGAACGGATGGACTTCCACGCCGCCTCGATGGAGCTCCGCGGTTAGCCTGTGAATGTGAGCGACCGGCTGCCGCGCCCACGCGCCGATCTGACCGAGTTCGCGCCCTACCGCACGCAGCAGCTGGCCGCGGAGGTCCGCGTCCACGCGAACGAGTGGGCGGACCCGAACCCGGCCAGCGATCACCTCGCCACCGCCGAGCTCGAGGCCATCCTCCTCAACCGCTACCCCACCGCGCACGCCGGCGCGCAGCTGCGCGAGGCGCTGTCCGGGGAGCTCGGCGTCGCGCCCGACCAGCTCATCTTCGGGAACGGCAGCAACGAGGTCCTGCTCTACGCGTTCCTCGCGTTCGGCGGGCACGGCCGCACCACCCTGCTCTTCCAGCCGACCTACTCGATGCACGGCCGCCTGACCCAGACCGCCGGCGGCACCGTCGCGGACGAGCCGATCGGCCTGCCGTACGACCTCTCGGGGCGGCGGGCGCTCGCGGCGCTCGATCGCGTGCGGCCGCACATCGTGTGCTTCACGACGCCGAACAACCCGACCGGGAACCTCATCGACGAGTCGGTCATCCTCGCGGCGGCGGAGCGGTACCCCGAGACGCTCGTGCTCGTCGACGAGGCCTACAGCGACTTCGCCGGAAACACGATCGTGCCCGCGCTGGCCGCGCATCCGAACATCGTCGTCACGAAGACCTTCTCCAAGGCGCGCGCGGCCGCCGGCCTGCGTCTGGGCGTCCTCATCGCCGACCCCCGCATCGCCGGCACCCTCCGCGCGGTCCAGCTGCCGTACAACGTGAGCCCGCTGGTGACCGTCGTCGCGGGACGCATCGCCCGGCGCGGCGACGACGTGCGCCGTCGGATCGCGCGGTGCGCGACGGAACGCGAGCGTGTCTACGCGGCCCTGCGACGCGCCCCCGGCGTGGAGGCGTTCCCGTCGGTCACGAACTTCATCCTGTTCCGGCTCGCCGAGCGCGCCCCCGCCGACGTCCACGCGACGCTCCTCGAGCACGGCGTCCTCGTGCGCGACGTCTCCGGCTGGCCGGGGTGCGCCGGCTGTCTCCGCGTGTCGATCGGCACGCCGGCCGAGAACGACCGCGTCATCGCCGCGATCGACGCCGTGTTCTCGGCGGTGAGAGCGTGAGCGCCGCGCGCAGGGCATCGCGCTCGCGCAAGACGAAGGAGACGAACGTCGCCATCGCGTTGAAGCTCGATGCGAACGGCACGGCGCGCGTCTCGACGGGCATCCCGTTCATGGACCACATGCTCGAGCTCATGGCCGTGCACGGGCTGATGGACCTCACCGTCAAGGCGACGGGCGACCTCGAGGTCGACCAGCACCACACGGTCGAGGACCTCGGGCTCGTGCTCGGTCGCGCGCTCGACGAGGCCCTCGGCGATCGGGCCGGCATCGTCCGGTTCGCGTCGATCACGCTGCCGATGGACGAGTGCCTCGTGAACGTGGCCATCGACCTCGGCGGCCGGCCGGCGTTCGCCTATGACCTCCAGCCGTCCGAGCGGATCGTCGGGAGCTTCGACACGATCCTCATGCCGCACTTCCTCGAGTCGCTGGCGCAGACCGGCCGGCTCGCGCTGCACGTCACGCAGGTGCGGGGCGGCAATCCGCACCACCTCCTCGAGGCGACGATGAAGGCGCTCGGCCGGGTCATCGACACGGCGGCGCGCACGGACCCGCGGCGCGCGGCGCGAGCGCCCTCGAGCAAGGGTCGCGTGGGTGCGTAGGGCGTGATCGCGATCGTCGACTACGGCGTCGGCAACCTCGCCAGCGTTCGGAAGGCACTCCTGGCCGTCGGCGCGCGGGCCGAGCTCGTCCGCGACCCCGCGGCGCTCGAACGCGCGAGCGCGATCGTGCTGCCTGGGGTCGGGAACTTCGGGCACTGCTCGCGCGAGCTCCGGCGGTACGGCTTCGCGCCCGCGCTGCGATCGGCACGCGACCGCGGCGTCCCGCTGCTCGGGATCTGCGTCGGCATGCAGCTCCTCTTCGAGGGCAGCGACGAGGACCGCGGCGAGCCCGGCCTCGGCTTCTATCGCGGGTCGGTGGTGAAGCTCGCGGGCGCGCCGCGCGTCCCGCAGATCGGCTGGAACGCGGTCCGGAACGTCGGCGCGCACCCGTGGCTGCGCGACGTGGCGGAGGGCGACCACTTCTACTTCGTGCATAGCTACGCCGCTCTGGCAACGGAGGACGTCGCCCTTGGGACAGTCGACTACGGCGGCCAGCGCCTCGCGATCGCGGGGAGCGACGGCCTCCTCGGGGTGCAGTTCCACCCGGAGAAGTCGGGCGCGAACGGCCTCCGGCTGCTTCGCGCGTTCGCCACGGCGGACGCCGGCGTGCTCGCGAGCGGGCGCCGCTGATGCTCGCCAAGCGCATCATCCCCTGCCTCGACGTGAAGGACGGCCGCGTCGTGAAGGGCACCCGCTTCGCGGACCTCCGTGACGCGGGCGACCCGATCGAGCTCGCGACGCGCTACGACCGCTCGGGCGCCGACGAGCTCGTGTTCCTCGACATCACCGCGTCGGCCGAGAAGCGGCGGACCGTGGTCGACCTGGCGGCCCGCGTGGCCGACACGCTGTTCATCCCGTTCACCGTGGGCGGCGGCATCTCGTCCGCCGACCTCGCCGGGGAGATCCTCCGCGCCGGCGCGGACAAGGTCGCCCTCAACAGCGCCGCCGTGCGCGACGTTGCGCTCATCTCGGCGATCGCCGGCCGCTACGGGTCGCAGGCGACGGTCCTCTCGATCGACGCCCGGCGGGCGGACACCGGGTGGGAGGTCGTGATCGACGGGGGCCGCGTCGCCGCCGGGCGTGACGCCGTCGGCTGGGCGAAGGAGGCCGTGGCCCGCGGCGCGGGCGAGATCCTTCTCAACAGCATCGACCGCGACGGCACGAAGCTCGGCTTCGACCTGGCCCTCACCGGGGCGATCGCCGATGCGGTCGCCGTGCCGGTCATCGCGTCGGGTGGCGCGTCGTCCGCGCAGGACTACGTCGAGCTGTTCCGGCGCACGCAGGCGGACGCGGGCCTCGCGGCGTCGATCTTCCACCACGGCGAGCTCACCGTCGGCGGCGTGAAGGAGGTCCTCGCGGCGGCCGGCATCCCGGTGCGCCCGCCGGAGCGGGCGTTCGCGTGAACATCGCGGACGTGCGCTTCGACGAGCGCGGCCTGGTACCCGCGATCGTGCAGGACGCGGGCACCGGCACGGTGCTGATGCTCGCGTGGATGGACCGCGACGCGATCGCGGCGACCGAACGGACGGGTGAGGTCCATTTCCACAGCCGCTCGCGCGACGCGCTCTGGAGGAAGGGCGCGACCAGCGGCAACACGCTGCACGCCGTCGAGCTCCGCGCCGACTGCGACGGGGACGCGATCCTCGTGCGCGCGCATCCGAACGGGCCGGTCTGCCACACCGGCAGCCCGACGTGCTGGGGCGACGATCCCGCGCCGCCGCTCGCCCGCACGATCGCCGAGCTCGCCACGCTGCTGCGCGAACGGAAGCGCGACCTTCCCGATCGCTCGTACAGCGCCGAGCTGTTCAAGCAGGGCCGCACGGCGATCGCCCAGAAGGTCGGCGAGGAGGCGACGGAGCTCGCCCTCGCGAGCGTCGCCGAGTCACCCGAGCGCGCGCTCTCGGAGTTCACCGACCTGGTCTACGCGCTGCTCCTGCTGGCGACCGACCTCGGCCTCACGTCCGACGACGTCGTCCGGTCCCTCGCCGAGAAGAAGCGGACGGCGCGCCGGTGAGCGGCTCGGGACGCACGATCAAGCTCGGCGTGCTCGGCGGCGACGGGATCGGGCCCGAGGTCGTCGACGCGGCGCTGCTCGTGCTCGACGCCTGCGAGGCGCGATTCGGCTTCCGGACCGAGCGGACCGCGTTCGATTGGTCGGGCGAGCAGTACCTCCGCGACGGCCGGCGCTTCGACGCCGCGGCGCTCGAGCCGATCCGGACGCTCGACGCGGTCCTCCTCGGGGCGGTCGGGCATCCCGGCGTCCCGCGCGGGATGCTCGAGGCCGACATCATCTTCGGCTTCCGGCGCGGCCTCGATCTGTACGTGAACCTGCGGCCGCTGATCCTCTACGACGCGCGGCTGACGCCGCTGAAGGGCAAGACCGAGCAGGACATCCGCATCTACGTGATGCGGGAGAACACCGAGGACGTCTACGGGCGCGAGGGCACCCGGACGGCTCAGGGCACCGCGGATGAGCGCGTCTCGGTCGACATGGTGTTCACGCGCCGCGGCATCGAACGCATCACGCGCTACGGCTTCGAGCGAGCGCGCGCGCTCGAGCGCAAGAAGGTGACGCTCGTCGACAAGTCGAACGCGGTCCCGATCCAGCAGCTGTGGCGCGACGTGCTCGACGCGGTCGCGGCCGACTACCCGGACGTCGAGCACGACGCGATGTACGTCGATGCGGCATGCATGTGGCTCGTACAGAAGCCGGAGCAGTTCAGCGTCATCGTCACGACGAACCTGTTCGGCGACATCATCACGGACCTCGGTGCCGCGATCTGTGGCGGCCTGGGCACCGGCGCGTCGGGGAACATCCACCCGGGCCGGGTGTCGATGTTCGAGCCGATCCACGGCTCCGCGCCGAAGTACACCGGCCAGAAGGCCGCGAGCCCGATCGGGGCGATCGGCGCGGTCGCGCTGCTCCTCGATCACGTCGGCCTGCCGGAGGCGGGGGCCGCGATCGACGCAGCCATCTTCCGGAGCTTCCGCACGGGGCGCATCGACGGCGTCGAAGCGAGGGCCGGCCGGACGTTCGAGGACGCGAAGGTGATCGCCGACCTGGTGACGAACCCCTAGGGATACGCCTCCAGCACCTCGACGAGCTTCAGGAGGGCGTCGTTCACCGGGGTCGGCAGGCTGTGCCGCCGGCCGCGGCGCGCGACCTCGCCGTTGATCCAGTCGATCTCGGTCGGCCGGCCGCTGCGCACGTCCTGGAGCATCGACGAGCGGTTCGCGGCGGTGAGCTCGGCCATCGAACGCCAGAGTGCCTGCGCCTCGTCGTCGGAGATCGGCACGCCCTCCGCCGTCGCAACGCGTGCCGTCTCGCGCGCGGCCGCGTCGACGATCCGCGACGCCAGATGCTGGAGCAGCTCGCCGTTCGTGACGCCGACGAGCGCACTCACCGGATTCACCGCCGCGTTGCCGACGAGCTTGCGCCAGACCGCGGGCCACGGGTCGTCGACCACCGTCGCCGCCATGCCGCCGGCCCGGAGGGCGGCCGCCAGCTCGTCGATGTACGGCGCGCGGCCCAGCTCGACCCGGCCCGGACCGGTCGTGCGGAGCTCGCCATCGGTCAGCGCCGCGCCGACGTAGATGACGCCGACCGCGACGCGCTCGTCGCCGAGCACCGCCGCGAGGCGTTCGCGGTGCCCAAGACCGTTCTGGATCGTGATGACCGTTCCGCGCGTCGCGAGCACGCGCTTCGCGGTCTCGGCGGCCCACGCGGTGCCCTGCGACTTCGTCGTGACGATCGCGAGGTCGACCGGCTCGATCTGCCCGTTCAGTGGCGCTTTCGTCCGGTCGACGCGGGTGACGGGCAGGCGCCCATCGAGTGTCCGGGAGACGAGGGTGCCGATCGCCCCGAGGCCGAGGACCGCGACCCGCATCGGCGTTGACGATACGCCCACCACGCGCGTGACGAGGAGTAGAGTCCCGCCCAAAGCGAACGCGACGGAGGGGGAAATGGCGACTGCTGCGCGACCCGGCGCGATGTCCGACGACATGGGGCTGATGCCGCAGAACCGGACCGTTCGTACGGTCGTCGTCTCGGGCGTCCTCGCGGCGATCCAGCTGGCGCTCGGTTTCACCGGCATCGGATTCATCCCGCTGCCGACCGGGGTCAACGCGACGATCCTGCACATCCCGGCGATCCTTGCCGGCGTGATGGAGGGGCCGATCGCCGGTCTTGCCGTCGGCGGCATCTTCGGACTGTTCAGCTTCCTGCGCGCGACCACGCCGCTCTTCCAGAACCCGTTGATCGCATTCGGGCCGCGACTGCTCATCGGCGTCGTGGCGTACTTCGTGTACCGCGGCCTGCGCCGGATCAATGAGCCCTTGGCGCTGCTCGCGGCCGGCGTGCTCGGCACGGCGACGAACACGGTGCTCGTCCTCGGCATGGCCGTGCTGCTCACCGGTCCGAACGGACAGCCCTACCTCCCGGCCAATGTCGCGTGGACCGTCGCCGGGACGAACGGCGTCCCGGAGGCGATCGTCGGCGGCATCATCACCCTCGCGGTGGGCCTCGCGGTCCGCGGCGCAGGCCGCGCCCGCAAGTCGACCGTCTGATCGCGAATGACCACGGCCCCGGCGGAGATCACGTTGATCTCCGTCGGGCCGGGATCCGTTCCCTCGGCAGCATCATGCTCGGCAGCGTGGTGCTCCAGACCTATGGCCTGTTCGTGAGAGGGATTCGCTGAGTGTTCGATTACGCCGCGCTGTTCCGCCTCGACGGCCGGCGCGCGCTGGTCGTGGGCGCGGGCAGCGGGATCGGCAAGACGAGCGCCGAGGCGCTCGCGGCGTTCGGCGCGCACGTGACCTGCGCGGACGTCGACCTCGCGGCCGCGGAGCGCACCGCCACGGCGATCGGGTCCGCGGGCCACGCGGCCGACGCGCTCATGGTCGATGTGCGCGACACGAGCACGGTGACCGCCGCGTTCGCGAAGGATCGCGCGTTCGACGTCCTCGTGAGCACGCCGGGCATCAACGTTCGCAAGCCGGTGCTCAAGATCACCGATGACGAGTTCGACCGCGTGATCGACGTCAACCTCAAGGGGACGTTCCGCCTGCTCCGCGCGGCCGGCGCGTCGATGGCCGAGCGCGGCAGGGGCAGCATCATCGCGTTCTCGAGCATCCGCTCGTTGACCGTGGAACCGGGCCAGGGCGTCTACGCCGCGACGAAGGCCGGCATCGTCCAGCTCATCCGCGCGTTCGCCGCTGAGATGGGACCGAACGGCGTCCGTGCGAACGCGATCGCACCCGGTGTCGTCGACACGCCGCTCACGGCGCCGATCAAGCAGAACGCCGAGTGGTACGGCGGCTACGCGCGCAAGAGCATCCTCGGGCGCTGGGCGAAGCCCGAGGAGCTCGCCGGGATGGTCGTGTACCTCGCGTCGGATGCGAGCTCGTACGTCACCGGCGCGGTCATGCTCGTCGACGGAGGGTGGACCGCGGCCGACGGACGGTTCCAGCCGCCGCTGTGAGCGCGGCCGGCGAGCCGCTCATCCGCGTCGACGGCGTCTCGGTCGCGTACCCGGTCCCCGGCGGCCGGGTGCAGGCCCTGACCGACGTCACGCTGGAGGTGCGGCGGGGCGAGTGGCTCACCATCGTCGGCCACAACGGCTCCGGGAAGAGCACGCTCGCGAAGCTGTTCAACGGGCTGGTCATCCCCGGCCGCGGCGAGGTGACCGTCGACGGACTGAACACGCGCGACGACGAGCAGCGCAAGCGGATCCGCCAGCTCGTCGGGATGGTGTTCCAGGATCCGGACAACCAGCTGGTCGCGACGATCGTCGAGGAGGACGTCGCGTTCGGCCCGGAGAACCTCGGCCTGGCCCGCGCCGAGATCGTCGCGCGCGTCGCCGACGCGCTGCGCCGCCTCGAGGTCGAAGATCTCCGCGAGCGCGCCCCGCACCAGCTCTCGGGCGGGCAGAAGCAGCGGGTCGCGATCGCCGGCGTGCTCGCGATGCGGCCCTCGGTGCTCGTGCTCGACGAGTCCACCGCGATGCTCGATCCGTCCGGCCGGGCCGACGTCCTTCGCGCGGCGCAGGCGCTGCACCGCGACGGCGTCACGATCGTCGCGATCACCCATTTCATGAGCGAGGTCACACTCGCCGATCGGGTGATCGTCCTCTCCGAAGGCACGGTCGCGATGGAGGCGGTCCCGCGCGCGCTGTTCGCGCAGCCCGGTCGTCTTCGCGAGCTCGAGCTCGACGTCCCGGAGGTCACGGAGATCGCGCGACGGCTCCGCGACCGCGGCCTGGATCTCGGACCGGTCCCGCTCACCGTCGCGGAGCTCGCGGACGCGTACGTGGCGGCACGCCGGTGAGCGAGCCGATCATCGAGGTGCGCGACCTGTGGCACTGGTACCTGCGCCGCACGCCGCTCCAGTCCGTCGCGCTCGAGGGCGCGGCGTTCGAGCTGCGGCCCGGCGAGATCGTCGGGATCATGGGCCACACCGGTTCGGGCAAGACGACGCTCGTGCAGCACTTCAACGGGCTGCTGCGGCCGCACCGTGGAACGGTCCGCGTCTTCGGCGCGGATCTCGCGGACCCGAAGACGGACCCGCGGCCACTCCGCCGCCGCGTCGGCCTCGTCTTCCAGTTCCCGGAGCAGCAGCTGTTCGATCCGACGGTCGGCGACGACATCGCGTTCGGTCCGCGCAAGCTCGGCCTCGATCATGCCGAGGTCCGCCGCCGCGTCCAGGGCGCGATGGCCGCCGTCGGCCTGCCGTTCGACACGTTCAAGGACCGCTACACGTTCGGCCTCTCCGGCGGCGAGATGCGCCGTGTCGCGCTCGCCGGGGTGCTCGCGCTGGAGCCGGAGGTCCTCGTGCTCGACGAGCCGACGGCCGGCCTCGATCCGCGCGGCCGCCGCGAGCTCCTGGCGTCGCTCCGCGCGCTGCACGACGAGCGCGGGACGGCGCTCGTGTTCGTGTCGCACAACATGGACGAGGTCGCCGAGCTCGTGACCCGCGTGGACGTGCTCGCGGGCGGCAAGACCGTGCTGTCGGGGACCGTGCGCGAAGTGTTCCGCGAGGACGCCCGGCTCCGCGAGCTCGGACTCGGCGTGCCGGCCGCCGCGGAGCTGGCCGGCGCGTTGCGCGCGCGCGGCGTGCCGCTGCGCGGGGACGTGCTCACGATCGACGACGCGGTGGAGGCGATGTGGACGAGTTCGAATTCTCCCGCGGCGTAACCGTCGGCCAGTACATCCCCGGCACGTCGTTCATCCACCGCCTGGACGCGCGCGCGAAGATCCTCGCGTTCATCATCATCATCGCCGCCGTCATCACGACGCCCTCGTACATCGGCAACGCGATCGCATTCGCGGCCGTGCTCGCGCTGGTGCGGCTCAGCGGGCTGCCGATCGGCTACCTCCTGAGCGGGATCCGGCCGATCTTCCCGATCCTCGTCGTCTACACGATCTTCAACTTCCTGTTCCTCGGGAACTACGACCCGACCGGCTCGGCCGTGCTCTTCCACACCCCGGTGGGGATCGGCCCATGGCAGTTCGCGTTCACCGTGACCGACAACTCGATGCGCCAGACGATCCAGGGCGTGTTCCGGATCCTCGACCTCATCCTGCTCGGCAGCCTGCTGACGCTCACGACGCCGATCACGGCGCTGTCGAAGGCGATCGAAGGGCTCCTCGCGCCCTTCCGGCGGATCAAGGTGCCCGGGCACGAGATCGCGATGATCATCGCGATCGCCTACCGGTTCATGCCGACGGTCGCGGAGGAGCTCGAGCGGCTCATGAAGGCCCAGGCGTCGCGCGGCGCGGACTTCGGCCGGCCCGGCCGGCTGCAGTTCATCCAGCGCACCCGGCAGCTCGTCCCCGTCACGGTGCCGCTCTTCGTGTCCGCCTTCCGTCGCGCCGAGGACCTCATCATCGCGATGGAGTCGCGCTGCTACGTGGGCGGCGCGGGCCGGAGCGCGGTCCACCACGAGCGCTTCACGTCGCTGGAGTGGATCTCGCTCGCCGCCGCGCTCGCGTTCACGATCGCGATCGCGCGCACGCCGTTCCCGCTGTGACCGACACCGAGCGGATCCGCGCCGCGGTGGATGCGCTTCGGCCGGAGTGCGAGGCGTTCCTCCAGCAGCTCGTGCGCATCCCGACCGTGAATCCGCCCGGCGAGCACTACGCGGACTGCGCGCGGCTCGTCGGCGACAGGCTCGCGGCGCTCGGGTACGCGGTGCAGTACGTGCGTCCAGCGACGACGGATGACCGGCCGCCCCGGGTGAACGTGGTCGGGCGGCTCGAGGGCCCCCTCGCGCGGCCGACCCTTCACTTCAACGGCCACGTCGACGTGGTCCCGATCGGGGATCCGGCCGCGTGGACGCGCGAGCCGTTCGGCGGCGAGATCGCCGACGGCCGCCTGTGGGGCCGCGGCACCGGAGATCAGAAGGCCGGGATCGCGGCGTCGATCTACGCGGTCGAGGCGATCCGCCGCGCGGGCCTCCGGCTGCGCGGCAGCGTGGAGCAGAGCGCGACCGTGGACGAGGAGACCGGCGGCTTCGCCGGCGTCGCCGAGCTCTGCGACCAGGGGCTCATCTCAGCGCAGCGCACGGACCACGTGATCATCACCGAGCCGCTCGACGTCGACCGCGTCTGCATCGGTCATCGCGGCGTGTACTGGTGCGAGGTGACGGCGCGCGGCGTCGTCGCCCACGGGAGCATGCCGGAGCTCGGGCGCAACGCGGCCGTCGCGCTGGCGAAGCTCGTGGATCGGATCGAGTCCGAGCTTGGGCCGAAGCTCGCGTCGCGCGTCACGGCGGTCCCGGTCGAGCCGCCCGCGGCGCGGCACGCGTCCATCAGCCTGAACGCGTTCCACGCCGGGCAGCCGATCGGCGCGGACCAGTCGCCGGTCGTGCCCGACGTCGCGGTCGCGGTCTTCGACCGGCGGTTCATCGCCGAGGAATCGAGCGCCGACGTCCGGCGCGAGATCGAAGCGCTCGTCGCACGCCAGGCCGACGCCGACCGCGACATCCGCTGGTCGGTCCGCGAGCTCATGCTCGTCGAGCCCACGACGACGCCGGCCGACGGCCCGGTCGCGCGCGCGGTCCGCGACGCCGTGCGCGCGGTGCGCGGACGGGACGCGAAGGTCATCGCGAGCCCGGGGACCTACGACCAGAAGCACGTCGTGCGGCGCGGTGGCGTGACCGACTGCATCGCGTACGGGCCCGGCCGGCTCGAGACCGCGCATCGCCCTGATGAGTACGTGGACCGCTCGGAGCTGGCGGATGCCACGCTGGTGATGGCCCTCGCGACCGTGACGCTGCTGGGTGTGGCCTGACGCCCTAGTCCACGCCGATCGCGGTCGAGCTCTTCAGCGCGCCGACGCCGGCACAGCGCTCGGTCCCGCGAACGACGATCGCGCTCGGCCGCGCGAAGTGCGACGACGCGAACGTCTCGAGCCGCGGGACCACGTGATGGCCCATCGCCGCGAGCGCATCACGGGTGGCGAGCGGGATCCGCGTGTCGACGAGCAGGTCGGCCGACTCGCAGTGGGTGCGCGGCGTGTTGACCGCGTCCTGCGGCGCCTGTGCCCAATCGACGATGTTGGTGATGACGTGGAGCATCGCGCTCATGATCCGGCGTCCGCCCGGCGCGCCGGTGCAGCACAACGGCGCGCCCCCGCGCAGCAGGACCATCGGCGCGATGGCCGAAAGGATCCGTTTGCCGCCGGCGATCGAGTTCGGGCGGCCGGGCCGTGGATCGAACCAGGTCATCACGTTCGCGAGCATGATCCCCGTCCCCGCGGCGACGACGCCCGATCCGAAGGCGCCGCCGAGCGTCGTCGTGAGCGCGACCATCCGGCCCTCGCGGTCGACGACGTTCACGTGGGTCGTGCAGTCGCTCGACGGCGGGACCGGGGTGGCGGCGGCGGCCGGCGTCGCGCGCGTCGGGTCGATGGTCCTGCGTCCCTCCGCGGCGTGCTCCGCCGAGGCGATCCGGTCGTAGATCGCGTCGCCGACGACGGCGGGATCCGCGAGGTAGGTGAACCGGTCGGCGAACGCGCGCCGCTGGGCCTCGGCCATCAGATGGAGCGCCGGAGCCGAGAGCGCCTCACTGCGCGCGAGGTCGAAGCCGTCAAGGATCCGGAGCATCTCGACCACCGTGATCGCGCCGGATGCGCCGGGCAGCGTGCGCACCTGGAGGCCGCGGTAGTCAATCGCGAGCGCCGGGCTCTCGCGCGTCCGAACCTGCGCGAAGTCGTCGTCGGTCAGCAGGCCGCCCCGGGCCTGTACGTCGCGGACGATCGCGCGGCCGAGCTCGCCGCCGTACAGGACCTCGGGCCCGCTCGCGGCGATCGCGCGCAGGCTCTCGGCGAGATCGCGCTGGACGAGCCGGTCGCCGGCCTCGAAGCCGGTCGCCGCGCGGAGCGGCGCGCCGCTCGGCCGGAAGAAGATCGCCCGCGAGGCCTCGATCGGCGCGAGGCGGTCGTAGTACAGGCCGAGCGCGAGCGTGAGGTTCCAGTCGACCTCCCAGCCGTCGGCCGCGAGCGCGATCGCGTCGCGCATCACGGCCGGCCGGTCCATCGTCCCGTACCGCTCGAGCGCGCGGCAGAGGCAGCCGACCGCGCCCATCCGGCCGACCGAGCGGATCCCGACGTTCTGCGCGTCTCCCGCCGTCGCGGGCCAGCCGTACATGCCCGCGGCGCCGGACGGCTGGAGCTCGTACATATCCGGCGTCGCGCGGAGCGGCGCCGCGCCGCCGCCGTCGATCGTCGTGATCGCACCGTCGGGCTGGCGGATCACGCACCACGCGACGCCGCCGAGCCCGCTCGTCGTCGGCTCGACGACGCCCATCGCGAACGCGGCCGCGACCGCCGCGTCGACCGCGTTACCGCCGGCCCGGAGGATCCGCGCGCCGGCCTCGGCCGCGAGCGGATGCTCCGCGGTGATCAGCGCGCCGTTCGATGAGGCTTCGGTCTTCGCGAACCGGGGCTCGCTGCGGGTCGCCACGCCGGAATGGTGGCAGACTCGGTGCGAGCATGACGCTGCCGCTCGGGTTCACCGTCGGGCACTGGACCGATCCGGTCGCGCTGACCGGATGCACCGTGATCCTGTGCGACGGTGCCGCGACCGCGGGCGTGCACATGGGCGGTGGCGCGCCGGCCACCATCCAGACCGACATCATCGGACCCGCGTCGGCGACGGGGATCCTCCATGCGGTGCTGCTCACCGGTGGCAGCGCGTTCGGGCTGGCCGCGTACGCGGGGGTCATGCGGTTCCTGGAGGAGCGCGGCGTCGGGGTGGCGGTCCGCGACTGGCGCGTGCCGCACGTCGCCGGCGCGGTCATCTTCGACCTCATGGCCGGCGACGGTCACGTTCGCCCGGGCGCCGACGCGGGCTACGCCGCCGCCGGCGCCGCGACCGCTGTGCCCGCCGAGGGACTCGTCGGCGCGGGCACCGGTGGCACGGTCGCGAAGCTGAAGGGCGGCCGGGTCCCCGGCGGTCTCGGGATCGCGACCGCGCGTGCCGGCGCTGCGACGGTGGCCGCGATCATGGTGGTGAACGCGATCGGCGACGTGTGGGATGGCGAACGCAACGAGTGGGTGGCGCGCTCACAGCCCGGCCCGACGGCTCCCGCGGCGGGGGCCAACACGACCATCGGCGCCGTCCTCACGGACGCGAAGCTCGGACGCGAGGCCGTCCGCCGCGTCGCGATGACCGCGCATGACGGGCTCGGGCGCGCGATCCGGCCGGCGCACACCGATCTCGACGGCGACACGATCTTCGCGCTGGCCTACGGCGAGACGGAGGCGGATCCGATCGCTCTGCAGGTCGCGGCCGCGGACGCGGTCGAGCAGGCGATCGTCCGGGCGGTGAGATCGGCAGGTGGGACAATGAGGACATGAACGACGTCGTCGTCCTGGGCGGCGCGCGCACCGCCTTCGGCACCTACGGCGGCGCGCTCCGCGACACCTCCGCCACCGACCTCGGGGTCATCGCGTCGAAGGGCGCGCTCGAGCGATCGAAGGTCTCGGCCGACACGATCGACCAGGTCATCTTCGGCAACGTCCTCCAGACGAGCGGCGACGCCGTCTACTTCGCGCGGCACATCGGGCTCAAGGCCGGCGCGCGGATCGACGCGCCCGCGCTCACGATCAACCGGCTCTGCGGCTCGGGACTCCAGGCCATCCTCCTCGCCGCGCAGGAGATCCAGCTCGGCCAGGCGGACTTCGTGCTCGCCGGTGGCGCCGAGAACATGTCGATGGCCCCGCACATGATCCGCGGTGCGCGGTGGGGACTGCCCCTCGGCGAGCAGAAGCTCGAGGACTACCTGTGGGTCGCGCTCGTCGATTCGTACAACGGCCTCGGCATGGCGAACACCGCCGAGAATCTCGGCCGCAGGTACGGCATCGGCCGCCAGGCGGCTGACGAGTTCGCGTACCGCAGCCACATGCTCGCGGCGAAGGCGCGCGAGTCGTGCCGGTTCGGCGAGGAGATCGTCCCGGTCGAGGTCAAGACGAAGAAGGGCCTGACCGTCGTCGACAAGGACGAGCACATCCGGCCCGACACGACGGTCGAGGCGCTCGGCAAGCTCAGCGCCCGGTTCGAGAAGGACGGCACCGTCACCGCCGGCAACGCGAGCGGGATCAATGACGGCGCGGCGGCCCTCGTGATCGCGTCGGCGGGGGCCGCCGAGAAGGCCGGCCTCACCCCGATCGCGCGGATCGTCTCGGGTGGCGTGTGCGGCGTGGACCCCGACATCATGGGGATCGGCCCGGCGCCGTCGAGCCGTCAGGCGTTGCGGCGCGCGGGCCTCAAGATCGGAGATATGGACCTGGTCGAGATCAACGAAGCGTTCGCGACGCAGTACCTCGCCGTCGAGCAGGAGCTCGGCCTCGATCGCGAGAAGACGAACGTGAATGGCGGCGCGATCGCGCTCGGCCATCCGCTCGGCGCGTCGGGCGCGCGGCTCGCGCTCACGCTCATCACCGAGCTCGGCAAGCGCAAGGGCAGGTACGGGCTCGCGTCGCTGTGCATCGGCGGCGGCCAGGGGATCGCGGCGATCTTCGAGCGCGTCTAGCCCCATGCACCGCGCGCTCGTGGTGGTCGACATGATCGAGGACTTCGTCCATGAAGGCGGCGCGCTCTACTGCGGCCCATCGATGGCGAAGGTCGTCCTCGTCATCGAGCGCGAGCTCGAGCGCGCGCGCTCGGCGGGCGAGCCGGTCGTCTATCTGACCGACGAGCACCTGCCCGACGACGCGGAGTTCCTACAGTTCCCGCCGCACGCGATCAGGGGCACGGACGGTGCCAGGATCGTGCCCGAGCTCGCTGCGCGCGCGGGCGACGTGGTGATCCCGAAGCGCCGCTTCTCCGGGTTCTTCGGCACGGATCTCGACCTCACGCTCCGCGAGCGTGGTGTCGACACGCTCCGGCTCGTCGGCGATTGCACGAACATCTGCGTCCTGTACACGGCCGCGGACGCACGCAACCTCGGCTACGGCGTCGAGGTCGTGCGCGACGGCGTGACGTCGTTCGATCTCGAGGCGCACGCAAGTGCCTTGCGCGAGCTCGAGGCGACCCTCGGCGCGACGATCCTCACCTGACATGACACCGGCCGTCACCATCGAGCCGCTCGCCGTCACGCGAGCAGGCGCCGGCACATGGAAGGTCCGCTGGCGGGTCACGAACCACGACGTGCCGCTCCGCCTGGCGTCGATCGCCGCGCCGCACGGCCGATTCCGCTCCCCGGATCGCGCGATCGACGTCGCGCTCGCCGCGGGGGGAACGTTCGAGCCGCAGCTCGAGATCGCCTGCAGGGAGCCTCCGGACAGCGAGCTCGAGAACACGTTCCTCATCTTCACCGCGGAGGCCGGCAGCAAGACCTGGCGGATACTGGCCCGGATGCGGGTGCGCGTCGGCGCCGACGGCGTACCGCATCCCGTCACGGAGCGGATCGACGTGCAGGAGGTCGGATTCAGTGGACCCGGCTGATCGATATGTCCTCGAGCGGATGAACGGCTGACGCCGTAACTGAAGCCGCGGCTTCGAGGAGACCATGGGCATGGTCTCGAGCGCGTTGGACCTGGAGCTGGACGATCTGCGGGGACAGCTCGAGCGGATCCGCGCGCGCTCGAAGGACGACCCCGAGTACAAGAGGCTCCGGTCGATGCTCCCGAAGCAGTGGCCGATCTAGCGATCCCGCTCCTGGCGGATGACGCGATAGCCCACGAGCAGATAGCCGGTCGGTGAGATCTCGCTGCGGATCGTCGCGAGGTGGATCGGCGGCACCCCGTCGAGGAGCCGCCGGCCGCGGCCGGCGATCCGCGGCGCGACCACGAGCCTGAGCTCGTCGACGACGTCCGCGGCGAGCAGCGCCTGCGCGACCGAGATGCTCGCGTGCACGCCGACATCGCCTCCGGGCCGCTGCTTGAGCTCACGAGCGAATTCGACCAGCCCGCCGCCGATCGCCGTCGCATTGGCCCATCCGCCGTCCAGGGGCGTCGAGGTCGCGACATGCTTCGGGACGGCGTTGATGAAGGCCGCGAACGGCTGGATCGGGCTGCTCGGCCAGAATCGCGCCCATTCCGTGTAGCTGCGGCGGCCGAGGATGACCGCGTCCTGGGTCGCGATCACCGCGGCAAGGTTGGCGTCCATCGCGTCGTCCCACTCCGCGAAGAAGGTGTCCGGGTCCTCGGCGACCCCGTCGAGGGACACCAGCTCGTACACGACGATCTTGCGCACGGCTACACCTCCGATCGGTCTCGACGCTGCCTACGGGAGCGTGAACGTCGGGACGTCGAGCGTGATCGGCGCCTTCCCACTCCAGTACTCGCGCTTCCCGGTCATCGCCTGGACGTGGCCGTCCCATTCGAAGTTGAAGGCGTTGAGGCCGAGCTTCACCGCCGCGCGCACCTTCCGTTGCGTTCCCTCGTCGCGCGCGAAGCGGCGGATCGCGTCGATCTGACGGTCGCCGTGCCCGGTGTCCTGCTCCGCGTGCAGCTCGTACGTCGCCGCGGCGCGCTTCGAGAAGCCGTAGTGCGTGGTGAGCGCCTCGAACATCCCGGCCGCCGCGCCGGTCGGGCCGCCGTGCATGGCCTCGACGAAGCTCAGGAGCGCGATGCCCTCGAGCGCGCTCCGCCGCTGGCAGCCGCCGACGATCATCTCGATCGCGGCCATCGTGCCGGGAGCCGGCTCAGCGCGATCCGCGGCGGTCTTGTCCATCCCCGCCTCATCGAGCATCTGGAGCATCACATCGACGTGCGTCCGCTCGCCGCCGAGCTCCTCCATGAAGTTCTCCATGACGATCGGCATGAGGTCGTAGTTCTTCTCGGCCGTCACGTTCGTGACGATGTAGCCGAAGAACACCGGGTTCTGGCTCACCCGGAGGTAGTGCTGCAGCTCGCCGAGCACGATCTGCTCGCGGGTCCAGCGGTGCTCGACGACGCCCTTGAACCAGGGGTGCTCGCGCATCTCGAGCTCGCGCGCGTAGCCCCAGAGCTCCTCGACGAAGCGCGCGGGATCCACCGCCGCCACCCTAGTCCGCCTCGCTCGCCGCAGCGCGCGGCTCGTTGCCCGCGCGCGCCGCGCGCTGCCGGGCGCCTTCGCGGGTGACGATGAACGCCACGGCAGCGACGATGATCGCCGCGCCGAGGACGATCGACGGCGTGACCGGCTCGGCGAGCACGAGCGCGCCCAGGAGCACCGCGACGACCGGATTCACGTAGGCGTACGTCGACACGAGCGACACCGGCGCGTGCTGGAGCAGCCAGCTGTACGCGGTGAACGCGACGAGCGAGCCGAACACGACGAGGTAGCCCAGCGCGAGGAGCGAGTGCGCGGACCACGCCGAGGGCTCGAGGTGGGTGAGTTCCCCCACGCCGGCGCCGGCGATCACGAGCACGATCCCGCCGGCGAGCTGCTGGATCCCCGTGGACAGGAGCCCGTCGCGGGGCATCCTGAGTCGCGGGGCGAGGAACGTCCCGAGCGCCCAGGACACGGTCGCGAACAACAGGAGGCCGAGCCCGAACGGGTCGACGGTACCGCTCGCGCCGCGCGGCACGACGAGGAACGCGACGCCGGCGAAGCCGACCGCGACGCCGACGAACGTCGAGGGGTGGATCCGGTCGCCGACGATCCGCCGGAAGACCACGATCCAGAGCGGGACCGAGGCGATGATCAGCGCGGTGAGGCCCGACGGGACCGTCCGCTCCGCCAGGACCACGAACCCGTTGCCACCCACCAGCAGGAGCAGACCGACGACCGCGGCCCCGATGAGCTGCGCGCGCTCGACGCGCAGGCCGCGACGGGCGGCGATGAACCCGAGGAGCACGAGCCCGGCGATGCAGAAGCGGATCCCCGCGGAGAAGAGCGGTGGCAGCGTCTGCACCGCGATCGCGATCGCGAGGTACGTCGAGCCCCAGATGACGTACACCGCGGCGAGCGCGGACCAGATCGCGAGTGGCGACGCGCTGCGAGCCGGGGACATCGCTTCGATGCTATCGGTCATCGCCGCGACGCGACGGTAAACTCCGATGCATGTGGGCGCGCGACGGGTTCACCATCTCGACCGATCGCGCGCACCTGGACCGCGAGGTCATCTACCGGTACCTCCACGACGAGGCCTACTGGTCGAAGGGCCTGCCGCGCGATCTGTTCGATCGCTCCATCGAGCGCTCCCTGAATTTCGGGCTGTTCGAAGGTGAGCCGGGCCGGAGCCAAGCCGGCTACTGCCGGGTGGTGACGGACAACGCCACCTTCGCCTGGCTCTGCGACGTGTTCGTGCTGCCGGCGTATCGCGGGCGCGGCCTCGCGACCTGGCTGATCGAGACCGTCGTCGGGCATCCGGACCTGCAGGCGCAGCGCAGCTTCGTCCTCGCGACCCGCGACGCGCACGGCCTCTACGCGAAGTTCGGCTGGGAGCCGGTCGAGGCGGGCCTGGTCATGCGGATCGCGCGCCCGTATCGAACCTAGACTGCGAGCGCGTGGACTACGACCTCTCCCCCGAACAAGAAGAGATCCGCAAGCTCGCGCGCGACTTCGCCGAACGGGAGATCGCTCCGGGCGCCCGCGAGCGCGACCGTACGGAGACGTTCCCGGCCGACGTCCTGCGGAAGATGGCCCCGCTCGGCCTCCTGGGCGGCCCGATCCCGGAGGCGTACGGCGGCCATGGCCTCGACTACATCTCCCACGCCCTGGTGACCGAGGAGATCGGCCGCGCGGACTCATCCGTGCGCACGACGCTGTCGGTCCAGATCTCGCTGGTCGAGCTCACGATCCTCAGGTGGGGCACCGAGGCGCAGAAGAGACAGCACCTGCCGGCGCTCTGCAGCGGGACGGTCATCGGCTGCTTCGGCCTCACCGAGCCGGAGGTCGGCAGCGACGCGACCAAGCTGCGCACGACCGCGACGCGCGACGGCGGCGACTGGATCCTCCGCGGACGGAAGATGTGGATCAGCAACGGGAGCGTGAGCGGGCTGGCCCTCGTGTTCGCGCAGACCGACCCGAGCAAGGGGCACCACGGCATCGCGGCGTTCCTGCTCGAGCGCGACAAGCAGCGCTACGGGAGCCAGGGCCTCCACGGGAAGCTCGGGCTGCGCTCGAGCGACTCGTCGGAGCTCATCCTCGACGACGTACGCGTCCCGGACGCGAACCGGCTCGGCGAGGTCGGCGAGGGGTTCAGGATCGCGATGAGCGCGCTGGACTCGGGTCGGTACTCCGTCGCCGCGGGCGCGGTCGGCGTGGCGCAGGCCTGCATCGACGCGTCGGTCGCGTACTCGACGCAACGGACGTCGTTCGGCAAGCCGATCGCCGGCCACCAGCTCGTGGCGGAGCTCATCGCCGACATGACGGTCGAGACGGAAGCCGCGAGATTGCTGGTGTGGCGCGCCGGCGACCTCAAGAACAAGGGCCGCCCGAACACCCGCGAGACGAGCATCGCCAAGCTGTACGCGACCGAGGCCGCGCAGCGGGCCGCGGACAACGCGATCCAGATCCACGGCGGCTACGGCTTCTCGGACGAGTTCCCGGTCGAGCGCTACTGGCGCGACGCGCGGGTGAACCGGCTCTACGAGGGCACGACCCAGATCCAGAAGCTCATCATCAGCCGGTTCGCGACCGGCATCGACGCCATCTCTTGAACCCCGAGATCTTCGCCGCCTTCGGCTGCTCCGATCTGGTGGGCCCTGCGGCTCGGTCGGGCACAGCCCTCCTTCGCCGATGACCATGCGCTGGGACGGTCAGGCCGAGCGCACGCTCCGCACGCTCGCGGAGATGGTGCCGGCCACGTTGCGCGAGCTCGCCACGGCTGCCGCGCGTGACGAGAGCGAGCTCGTCGCGTCCGATCGCGCGGCCGACGAGGTGCTCGTCGAGGACGTCGTCCGCGGCTGGATCCGCACGACGCCGCCCGAGCAGCGCAACGGCCTGGTCGCGGTCATCGACCAGCTCGGCTTCGACGTCGAGCTGTTCGCCGACGACCTTCAGTCCGACGAGGGCTGGGGCGACGAGGACGGCGGAGAGCCCGAGCCCGACGGAATGTGAGTCCGCTCGCGCCGCGCGAGCGCCTCGCCGATCGTGTCCGGCGCGGCCGCCATCGCGAGCGTGAAGGTGGTCCGCGCATCGTCCAGCGCGCCGAGCTCGCGCAGTGCGACGCCGCCGAGGTAGCCGAGGAACGCGCGCTCGTCGTCGGCCAGAAGGATGTAGCGATCCTCCGCGTCGCGTAGCCGCTCACGCACAGCGCGCGTGTCGCGGCGATGCGCGGCGGCGATCGCTTGCAGCGTGGCCGCCATCGCCGCGCGCGGCGGCGTGTCCGACGGGAGCGTGTCCGCGAGCTGGGCCCCGCGGGCGCGGTCGCCGCCGAGGGCGACGAGCTCAGCCCACGCGAGCGCGAGCGCGACATCGGGGTCGCCGGGCCGCAGCGCCGCCGCGCGCCGAGCGTCGCCGGCCTTGTTGAGCGCGGCATACGCCGCGACGAGCGTGACCACGACGTCGCGGTCGGTCGTCGACCGCGCCGCTTGCTCGAGGAGCGTCGCCGCCGAGAGCGGGTCGCCGCTCGGGTAGAGGATCAACCCCGCCAGACGCTGGACCGGTGGGAAGACCGGGAACCGGTCCATCAGGGGCGCCACGAGCGAGCGCGCGGCCGAGAGGTCGCCCGCCCGGAGGGCCTGCTCGCCCCGGGTGAGCGTGCCGAGGAAGCGCGCATGCCGGACGAGGTACGCCACGAGCCCCGCGGCGAAGAGCCCGAGCGCCAGAGCTGCCGGCGCCGGGTACAGGAACGACCGCAGGGCGAACAGCGCGGCGGCCAGGAGCAGCAGCCCGAACGCGGTCAGCCAGGCCGCCCGGATGACGGGATGGCCACCCGGCGTGGACGCTTTCAGCACGTCGGGCTTTTCGATGATGATCCCGTCAGACCAAGTACTATGTGGACACCTTGACAGGGACGCTACGGCCTCCAGTCGGTCCTCCGAAACAGAACGGCTGTTCTATAATCAGGGACACACGCTCGGAATACGAAACCGCAACTTGCTTCCGAACGAATGTTTGAGACCATGACAAAGGCACCAGCTCACCGACGACTCAGGGGAGGGTCGGAGGGGAGGAAGACAGGTCGTGGGCGAGTGCTCGGGAGGGCCATTGTGGCGAAGGTGGCGGCGCCGCGCCGAGAAGAGGCAGCGGCAAAGCGGGACATGACCCCGCATTCTGTCCGCGTTGGGTACAACAAGGACAAGTTCCGGGAACTGATCCTTTACGTCGTGAAGCGGAGCGAGAAGGACACGCGCCTCGGCGCGGTCAAGCTCAACAAGCTCCTGTTCTTCGCTGACCGTGAAGCGTACGGACGGCTAGGC
>DASYXA010000098.1:0-3459 GCA_035935465.1 Candidatus Limnocylindria bacterium
TGACGATGCGACCGACACGCTCGTCCTGCTCCTCGCGCCATTCGCCCCGCACATCACGGAAGAGCTGTGGCAGCGTCGCGGCGGCACCGGATCGGTCCACCGGCAGACGTGGCCGGCGTACGACCACGCGATCGCGCGTGACACCGTCGTGACCGTGGTCGCGCAGGTGGACAGCAAGATCCGGGACCGGCTCGAGCTGCCCGCCGGCTCCGGCGAGGACGCTCTGAAGCAGGCCGCACTCGCGAGCCCGAAGGTGAAGCAGGCCATCGCCGGGAAGTCGATCGCGCGGGTCATCGTGGTCGCAGATAGGCTCGTGAACGTCGTGACCGAACGGTGACCCAGCCCGAGATCCGCCTGGCGGCGCTCTGCGATCACGCGCTCGTCGGCCAGGACGGCAAGGTGAGCATCCTCGGCGTGTTCCGGAACATCAGCGTCACCGGCCTGCCGGCGCAGCACCCGCGGATGTTCCTGGTCGCGATCCTCGGACTCGACGCCGGCACCCACGCCGTCGTCGTCCGGCTGCGCACGCCCGACGGAGGACAGGCCATGCCGAACGCGCCGGAGATCTCGGTGAACGCGATCGCCGGCCAGGACGTGAACGTGATCGTCGAGCTCAACAACCTGAGCTTCACGACCTACGGGACCCACCGGTTCGACCTCGAGATCGACGGCGAGGCGGCCGGGAGCCTGCCGGTCTCGATCGGGCAAATGGCCGCGCCGCAGCAGAAGGGCCGGGCGAACTGACCGGGTAGGTCACCGTGACCCCGGCCGATGGCCGAACGGCCCCCTGTTCGCGACCCCGCTGACCTGCGCAGCCTCGCGTCATGCGCCGTTGGCTCGTCCTCGCGATCCTGGCCGTCGCGCTCGCGGGCGCCGCGATCGCCGTCGCCGCGCGCTCAGGGACGGAGCCACCGGTCGTCGAGACCCTCCCTGAGATCACGGCCGCGCCGACACCGCAGCTCATCATCGTCGACGTCGTCGGAGCGGTCGCTCGTCCCGGCGTGGTGCACCTGCCGGCCGGCGCGCGCGTGCTCGACGCGCTCCTCGCGGCCGGAGGGATGACCGGCGACGCCGACCTGTTCGCGCTCAACAAGGCCGCGCCGCTCCGCGATGGCGCGCGCATCTACGTGCCGCGGCCCGGCGAGGCCGTCCCCGCGGGCGCGCTCGGCAGCACCGCAGAGCTGAAGGTGAACCTGAACCTCGCGACCGCGATCGAGCTCGACACGCTTCCGGGCGTCGGACCCGCGACGGCTGCCGCGATCGTCCGGTCTCGCGGCGCGAAGCAGTTCGCGGCGATCGACGAGCTCCAGACCCGCGGACTCGTCTCACCGAAGGTGTTCGCTGATCTGCGCGACCGCGTCACCGTCCGGTGAGCGCGCTCCCGCTCCTGCCTGCCGCCCTGGCCGCGGGCGCACTCGCGCTCCTCGCCTCGTTCCTGCCGCAGCTCGTGCCGCTCGCTGGCGCGGCCATAGCGCTCGCCTGCGCCGCGTTCCGGGTCGCGCTCCCCGCTGCTCCGGCCGACGGCGCCGGCGCGTTCGCGGACCTGCGCGCCGCGCTCGGCGAGCCGCTGCGCCGGCTCGTGCCCGAGCCGGAGAGCGGCATCCTCCTCGGCATCGCGCTCGGCGATCGCGGGAGCGTCGGCGCCGACCTCTCGTACGCGTTCTCCCGGAGCGGGACGAGCCACCTGCTCGCGATCTCCGGCTTCAACATGACGCTCGTCGCCTCGGCGGTCGCGGCGCTGCTCCGCGGGCGGTCCGGCGCGCTCGTCCGCGCGATCGCGACCGTCGCCGCGGTCCTCGCGTACAGCCTCCTTGTCGGTCTCGGCGCGAGCGTCGTGCGGAGCGCGGTCATGGCGTCGATCACGTCGCTCGGCGTCGCGCTGGGGCGGCGCGCGGCCGCGGCGAACGGGCTCTGCGCAGCGGTCGCCGTCATGCTCGCGCTCGAGCCCGCGACGATCGGCGATCCGGGCTTCCTGCTCAGTGCCGGCGCGACCGCGGGGCTCCTCGCATTCCAGGCGCCGATCGCGGCGCGGCTCGCGTCGCTGCCGTCGCTCGTCGGGGACGGGCTCGCGGCGACCGTCGCCGCCACGCTGCCGACGCTGCCGATCGTGGCCGGGATCTTCGGACGGATCTCGCTCGTTTCACCGTTCGCGAATCTCGTCGCGGTGCCGCTGTTCCCGGCGCTCATGGCGACGAGCGTCGCGACCGTGGCGGCGGGCGCGCTGTCGCCCGACCTCGCTCGGCCGTTCGCGCTCTCGGCGTACGCGGTCGCGTTCGCGCTGCGCGTCGTCGTCGAAACGACGGCCGGGCTGCCGCTCGCGGCCATCGACGTGCCGCGCGGGCCGCTCACCGCGCTCGTGTTGCTGCTCCTCTGCGCCGGCGCGGTGCTCGCCGCCCGGCGCGTGCGGCTCTCGCTCGCCGTGCCACGCGTCGCGCTGCCGGCCGTGCCGGCACGGCGGTCGATCGCGCTCGCCGCCATACCGATCGTCGTCGCCGCCGCGATCGGGGCCGGGCTGGTCGCGTCGGCCGCCCCCGCGTTCCGGGTGCGCGCGCTCGATGTCGGGCAGGGCGACGCCTTCCTCGTCGAGGCCGGGGGCAAGCTCGCGCTGATCGACGGCGGCCCCGACCCCACTCGCCTGCTCGCCGAGCTCGGCGCGAGCCTGCCGGCGTGGCACCGGCGTATCGATCTCGTCGCCCTCACCCACGCACACCTCGATCACGGCGCCGGCCTCGTCGCGGTGCTCGACCGCTACGAGGTCGGCCTGGCCCTCGCGCCGCGCGGCCTCAACGCGTCGCCGCTCGCCGACGCGTGGAACGCGCGCATCGCGGCCCATCGCATCGCGCGCGCGGACGTGAGTGCGGGGTCGGTGGTGCGGCTCGGCGCCGCGTCGATCCGCGTGCTCGCCCCGAACGACGACCCGCTCGTCGACATTCCGTCGCTCGTCCTGCGCCTCGAGGTCGGCGCGGTCTCGGTGCTCTTCAGCGGCGATGCCACAGAGGCGGCGCAGGCGGACCTGCTGTTGCGCCCCGAGACGCTGCGCGCGCGGGTCTACGTCCCGCCACATCACGGTGCGGCGACCCCCTACGCGAGCGCGCTCGCCGGCGCGGTGCGTCCCGAGGTCGCGCTCATCTCCGTCGGGCGCGACAACCGGTACGGGCACCCGACGGCCGAGACCCTCGCCGCGCTCGCGGGCGTCCCCACGTACCGCACCGATCGTGACGGGACCGTCGACATCACGGCCGATGGCGCGCGGCTCGTCGTCCGGCCGCACGCGAATGGGTTGCCGCCGCCACGGCAGGGGATCCCGCGGCTGCCCCGCTAGGTGACAACCGGCAGCACATCGTGCAGCCGCAACCAGCAGGACATCGTGCAGTCGATCGCTCCCAGAACCCGCACGACATCGTGCATTAGCGCGGCTGTGATCGCGTCGACCGACCCTTCGCCGCAACGAAGCGGCGG
>DASYXA010000099.1:0-7499 GCA_035935465.1 Candidatus Limnocylindria bacterium
CAGGTGCCGGAGATGAGCGCCGCGCCGGTGGCGGCGCGCCTGGCCGAGGCGATCCGATCCGGCAAATATGACTTCGCGATCGTGAACCTCGCGAACCCGGACATGGTCGGGCACACCGGCGTCTTCGACGCCGCGCTCCGCGCGATGGCCGTGACCGACGCCGCGGTCGGCACCGTCGTCGACGCGGCGCTCGTCGCGGGCGGCTGCGTGCTGCTCACGGCCGACCACGGCAACGTCGAGGAGATGCGCTTCCCCGACGGCGGCATCAACACCCAGCACAGCACGAACCCGGTGCCGGTCGCGTTCGTGTCGCGCGACCCGGGCGGGTGGTCGATCCGCGACGGGGAGCTCTCCGATGTCGCGCCCACGCTGCTCGGCCTGCTCGGGATCCCCGTCCCGGACCGGATGACCGGGCGATCGTTGCTCGCCCGCAGGTGACACGCGGCGCGTGGCTCGCGTACACGGCGATCGCGGGCCTCGTCAGCGTGCTCGCGCTGATGAAGTGGGGTCAGGCGATCGCGCTGGCGGGCCCGGTCCTCTATGGGGAGGGCGCCGTCGCGCACGCCGCGATCCTCACGCGCGCGCTGGCGACGTACGCCGATCCGTCGGGGCCGTCGTTCACGGCCGCGAACTACCCGCCGCTGTATTTCGCCATCGCGTCGGTGGGCGATCCGTTCGTGACCGGCCGCGTGCTGAGCGTGGTCGCCACGCTGTCGATCGCCGGGCTCATCGCCTGGCGGGCGGGCGCGGGCGGCCGGCTCGTCGCGGCGGCGGTCGGTCTGGGTTGGCTCGCGCTGTCGCCGGTCGCGATCTGGGGTCCCGCGGTCAAGCCCGATCTCGTCGCGCTCGCGCTCACGGTCGGCGCCGTCCTCTCCGTCGAGCGCCGCCGGCCCGGGCGCGCCGCGGCATTGCTCGTCGCCGCCGCGCTGGCGAAGCCGACCGCGATCGTCCCCGGCGCGGCCCTGGCGCTCTGGATCGCCTGGCGCGACCGTGCCCTACTGCGGCCGTTCGCGCGATCGGCGGCGATCGCGCTCGTCGTCGCGGCGGTGGCGCTCGTGCCGTTCGGCTACGGGGGCCTGTGGCGGCACGTCGTGGAGTGGAACGCGCTCCCGTGGACCGTCGGGTCCGCGCTGCTGCTCGCGTTCCTCGGCCTCGTCGTGCTGGCCGCCTCGCTCGGCGCCGCGTTCGTCTCGCGGGGCTTCTCCGGCCCGATCGCCGCATACGCCGTCGCGGGGCTCGGCATCGTCGCGCTCGGGGGGCGCGAGGGCGCGACGATCAACTATCTGCTCGACCTTGCGGCCGCGACGTCGCTCGCGCTCGCCGCCGCGGCACCGGCGATCGCCCGGGCGCCGTTCTACCCATCGGTCGCGATCGCGAATCTCGTCCTGGCCGCGCTGCTGCTCGATCCGCTCGGCCTCGTGCCCGGACGAACGGCGACCACCGGTGCTTGGGGCGACCCGTCGCGCCTGAGCGCCGCACGTGTGACGCTCGCGAGCGACGAGGTCGTGCTCGCCGAGGACAGCGGGTTACTGCTGGCGACGGGCCATCGCGTCGTGGTGGACGATCTCTTCCTCTGGAGCCGGCTCGCGAGCCGCGGGGTCATCGATCCCGGCCCGCTCCTCGCGGAGATCGGATCGGCCCGGTTCACCGCGATCGTGAGCGAGGTCGAGCTCGCGCAGCTCGGCACGGCCCCCGCGTACGAGCGCGCGCGCTGGGAGCCGGCGCTCGTCCGGGCGATCGACGCGCGTTACCGGCTGGTCTCGCACGGACCGGGAGGGCTGTTCTTCTACCGGCCCCGCTGAAGCGGCTACACTGAGGGCTCCGATGGATCTGCTCCAGGTCTCACAGCTCCTCATCGCCGTCGCCGTCGCGACGTCGATCCTGCTGCAGGCCCGGGGGACCGGCCTCTCGTCGACGTTCGGTGGCGAGTCGACGGCGTACCGCAGCCGGCGCGGCATCGAGCGGACGCTGTTCCGGCTCACGGTGGTGCTCGTCGGCGTGTTCATCGTCATCTCGCTCGTCGGCGCGCGGACGACGTCGCCCGCCGCCTGATCCGGCGCCCCGCCCAGCCCATCGGGGCCGCTGAGCCGTGACCGGTCGCCACAAGCTCATCGTCCTGGCCCTCGTCGGCCTCTTGGCGATCACGAGCGTCGTCGCCGTCGCGACGGACCGCTCCGATCTCCCCGCCGATCCCGCGTTCGGCGGCACGTACGTCGAGGGTGTCGCGGGCTCGCCGCTGAACTTCGATCCGATCATCGCGGCCACGACCGTCGACCAGGACGTCTCGCGCCTCGTCTTCAGCGGCCTCACCCGATTCGATCGGGACGGGACCATCGTCGCCGATCTCGCGTCGAGCTACGAGGTCGATGCGAGCGGCAAGGTGTGGACGTTCACGATCCGGCCGGACGCGAACTGGCAGGACGCCGCGCCGGTCACCGCGGACGACGTCCTCTACACGGTCCGGCTGCTCCAGGACAAGGCCTACACCGGTCCGTTCGCCGACGCGTTCCGCGGCGTGACCGTGACCGCGCTCGCGCCGAAGATCGTGCGGTTCACGCTTCCCGACGCGTACGCGCCGTTCGCGGGGAGCACGACGGTCCCGCTCCTGCCGTCGCACCTGCTGCGCTCGGTCACGTTCGGCGAGCTCGCGCGCCAGCCGTTCAATACGAAGCCGATCGGCACCGGGCCGTTCAAAGTGAGCGAGCTCGACGCGCGCCAGGTGACGCTCGTGCGATCGGATGACTTCTATCGCACGAAGCCCGCGCGCTCGCGGCCGTACCTCGACAAGATCGTCCTGCGCTTCTACCGCGACGAGAGCGACGCGTTCGCGGCGCTGGCCCGCGGCGAGGTCGACGGCACCGGCGGCCTCTCGCCGCAGGACGCGAGCCGGGCGCGGTCGCTGAAGGCGGTCGACCTCTTCAGTCTCCCGACGAACGACTTCACCGCGCTGTTCCTGAACGTCCGGCCGACCAAGCCGGTGTTCCGCGATCGTGCGGTGCGCCAGGCGATCGCGACGGCGATCGACCGCGGCAAGGTGCTCCAGGTCGCCGCGGACGGCCGGGGGAGCGTCGCGGACGAGTTCGTCCCATCGACCTCATGGGCGTTCGTTCGCGACGTACCCAGGTACACCTTCTCGGTGGCCGACACGAACGCCGCGCTCGACGCCGCCGGTTGGATCGACCACGACGGCGATGGGATCCGCGACAAGGCCGGCGTCCCGCTGACGTTCGCGATCTCGACCTCGAACGAGCCGCCGCGCCTCGCGGCGGCGCGCCAGATCGCGGACGACCTTGCGAACGTCGGCATGAAGGTCGACGTGCGAGCCGTTCCGTTCGCCGACCTGGTCGACCGCATCGCGCGCCAGCGGGACTTCGATGCGCTGCTGGTCGGGATCACGGTCGGCAATGATCCCGATCCGTACCCGTTCTTCCATTCGAGCCAGGTGACCGATCCCGGCGACGACTTCTCGGGCTACTCGACGCTCCCGATGGATCGGCTGCTCGAGCAGGCCCGCCGCACGGTCGATCAGGCCAAGCGGCGCGAGCTGTTCGCCCAGGTGTGGACCGCGATCGCGACCGACATCCCGGTGGTCTTCCTCTATTACACCGACTACCTCTACGCGCAGTCGCACGCCGTCCAGGGCTTCAAGGTCGCGCCGGTGAACGATCCGCCGCAGCGGTTCTGGAACGTCGAGGACTGGTACGTGAAGACGGTGATCAGGCGATAGGCGAGGGTCCTATGGACACGGCTCTCCCGACCTGTGCATATCGGTGTCGTGGCGAGAGGCGAAGGCAAGGGCTGGGCGAAGGGTCGGAGGGCATCGAACGATCCGCGGATCGCGAAGAATGCCGCGGCACATCGCGGGAAAACGTACGTCTCACATGTCGCTCCGGGAGCGGATCGGCGCCGCAAGGCGCCTCCGGCCTCGATCGACTGGACGCCAACGCTCGCGTACGCCGTCGGGCTGCTCGCGACGGACGGCTGCCAGACGGACGGCAGGCATCTGGCGTTCCCGAGCGCGGACCGCGAGCTCGTCGAGATCCTGCTCCGGTGTCTCGGCAAAACGAACAGGATCGCCGAGATCCGGACGCGGACCGGCGGTGTCATGTACAAGACGCAGATCGGAGATGTGCGACTGTGCAAGTGGCTCGTCGGCGTGGGGATCACCCCGCGGAAGAGCTTGACCCTTGGGCCGTTGAATGTTCCGGACGAATACCTTTTGGAATGCGCGCGCGGCCTGATGGATGGCGACGGCGGGATCACGAACTTCACGCATGCGGCGACGAAGAAGACGTATCCCAGCTATCGCTATGAACGCATCGTGCTTGGGTTCAACTCAGCGAGTCGCGCCCACCTCGCCTGGCTCCGCGAGAGGCTGAAACCGTTCGTTGGCGTGGAAGGCTGGCTCGGCGTCAAGCCGGCGACGGCGGAACGGCACGAGTTCGTGACGCTCCGCTATGGCAAGCGCGACGGCCTTCGATTGCTTCCACTGCTGTACCGAGACGCGACCGTGCCCCGACTCGAACGCAAGTATCGGATCTGGCAGAGCTACATCGAGCGCCATGCCGGAACGGACGGCACGGTACAATCGTCTTCTTCGCCGACGTAGCCGAATTGGCTTAGGCGCCGTCTTCAGGAGGCGGTTCCCGCAAGGGAGTGCGGGTTCGAGTCCCGCCGTCGGCACAGAACCAGCTCATCTCGCTACCATCCCTGATCGTGCCGAGGCGCGATCGTGCGAGCGTCTGGATCTCCGTCGACATGGAAGGCATCGGCGGCGTCGCGGCCTACAGCCACGTCATGATGAGCGGCGTCGAGTACGAACGTGCTCGGACGTGGATGACCCAGGAGGTGAACGCCGCGATCGAGGGCGCCGCATCGAACGGCGCGGCGCGTTTCTGCGTCAACGACTCGCACGGCACCATGCACAACCTCTACGCCGACGAGATCGACCCCCGTGCGGAGCTCCTCGTCGGCACCGCGAAGCCGTGGTTCATGGGCCAGGGCATCGACGGCGGTTACGACACCTGCTTCTTCATCGGGTATCACGGCCGCGCCGGACACCCCCGCGCCGTCCTCGACCACACCTACAACAGCCGCGCGATCTACGAATGCCGGCTCAACGGCACGCCGGTCGGGGAGACGACGCTGAACGTGTACCTCGCCGGCTACTTCGACGCGAGCGTGACCCTGGTGTCCGGGGACGACGCGACGTGCCGCGAGGCGCGCGCGATCGCGCCATATTGCGTGACCGTGAAGACGAAGGACGCGACCGGCCGCTTCTCGGCCAAGATGCTGCACCCGCAGCGGGTGCAGGAGCTCCTCCAGGTCGGCGCCGCGAAGGCGATGGACGTGGCGCGCGACGCGAAGCCCGTGAAGCCGAAGGCACGCAACGAGATCGAGCTCACGTTCCTCACCTCCGCCATGGCCGACATGGCCGAGCTCATCCCGGGGACGCGACGCAGCGGCGCGCGCGCGGTCGCGTACGCGTCACGCGACTACCTCGAGCTGTACAAGGCGCTCCTCGCGATGGTCCGCATCGTGCCGTCCGCCGTGCCGCCGGAGCAGTGAGCGGCGCCGACGTCGTCATCGTCGGCGGGGGTGTGATCGGCGCCTCGATCGCGTACCACTTGAGCCTTCGCGGTGCCGGCCGGATCGTCGTGCTCGAACGCGATCGCCTCGGGACCGGGTCCACGGGCAAGAACGCCGGCGGCATCCGGCTCCAGTTCTCGACCGAGGTGAACGTGCGGCTCTCGCAGCTCGCGCTGCCGCGCCTGGAGGCGTTCAAGGACGAGATGGGGATCGATCCGCAGCTCCGCCAGGTCGGCTACCTGTTCCTCATCACCGAGGAGCGCGATGTCGCGCCGTTCGAGCGCTCGCTCGAGCTCTGGAGGCGGCTCGGTGTCCCCGCGCGTCGCCTCACGGGCGGCGAGGCGCGCGCGATCTTCCCCGAGCTCCGGGTCGACGACGTGCGCTTCGCCACGTTCTGCCCGAAGGACGGATACATCGATCCGCACTCGGTCCTGCAGGGCTATGTCGCACGCGCGCGGGAACGCGGCGTCGAGTTCCGCGAAGGCGCGCCGGCCCGCGCGATCGACCTGCGCGGCGGGCGCGTGACGGCCGTGCGCGCGGGCGACGAGCGGATCGAGTGCGGCACGGTCGTGAACGCCGCGGGCGCGTGGGGGGCGCAGGTCGGCGCGATGGTCGGTCTGCCGCTGCCGATCGCGCCGCTCCGGCGACACATCTTCGTGACCGGTCCGGTCCCCGGCCTCGATCACGAGTTCCCGCTCACCATCGAGTTCGCCTCCGGCCTGTACGTCCACCGCGAGTCAGGCGGCGTCCTGCTCGGGATGGCCGACCCCGCCGATCCGCCGCGATTCGACGACTCGGTGAACTGGGAGTTCCTGCCGACGGTCGTCGAGCGCGCGCTCGCCCGGCTCCCGGTGCTCGAGCGGGCGACGGTGAAGACCGGCTGGGCCGGCTTCTATGAGGACACGCCGGACCGTCATCCGATCATCGGTACGATCGACCAGGTGCCCGGGTTCGTCTGTGCCGCCGGATTCTCCGGCCATGGCCTCATGCACGCGCCGGCCGCGGGCGAGGTCGTCGCTCAGCTCATCTGCGGCGAGCCGCCGAGCGTCGACGTGCGCGCGCTGCGGTTCGAGCGGTTCGCGCGCGGCGATCTGGTGACCGAGCACAACGTGATCTGATGCAGCTCGTCTTCCTCGTCCTCGACCTGGCACTCGTCGCCGCGGCGGCACTGCTGCTGCTCACGGTCCTCATCCGCCGCGGCCGCGGCACGTCATATCTCGCGCTCGCGCTCCTGCTCATCGTCCTCGCGATCGCGCTCTGGTACACGGCCATCCGGACGCCGCCGACCGGGCTCTGATGGGAGACCTACGGCTCGCGGCCCGGGCCCTCATGGGCCGTTCGTCGGGGCGGCGGGATGAGCAGGATGAGTAGAACGACCACGTATCTCGCGACCGTCGTCGGACTGGTCTGCGCGTGGTTCCTCGTCAAGTCGATCCTCATCGACTCGATCCTCTCCCCCCAGCCGCGCAACCTGCGGAACGACGTGGTGCAAGGCTTCCTGATCGGCGCGGGGCTGGCGTTCGTCACGGCGCAGGTCTACGCGCGGATGAAGGCCACCAGGGTCAACGGCTGGATCACCATGTTCGGGTTGGGTGAGCCGGGCAACGGCATGCTGCTGCGGGCCGCGCACGCCCAGCTCTTTCCCGGCCCGGTGAACCTCCCGCAGGAGGCGATGTATTGGTGGACGAACGTCGATGGCGCGGGCCATCCGCTGTCCGGTGCGCACGACTACGTCATGCAGTTTCCCGCAGGTGGTCTTCCGCCGACGAGCGCCTTCTGGTCGATCACGATGGGTGACGCGCGAAATCACTTCGTGGCGAATGCGATAGATCGCTACAGCGTGAGCGATCGCACCGGCCTCATGCAGAACGCCGATGGTTCGATCGACATCCACATTCAGAACGGGGCTC
>DASYXA010000100.1:0-25219 GCA_035935465.1 Candidatus Limnocylindria bacterium
CGGCCGCCGCCGGCAGCCGGTCGGGGAACTCGAGGCCGGCGCCATCGGTCACCGGGTCGAAGCGGTTCGGACCCGACTCGAACGTCTCGTCGATCGTGGTCGCGCCGAGCCTGCCGCTCAGGTGGAACGTGTAGTCGCCGACCCGCGTCGGCACGAAGCCGCTCGTGTAGACCCCGGGCCGGTCGCCATCCGGCTCGAGCGGGAGGGCGCGGCTCTTGGCGCCGCCGCCGACGATGACCGTGGCGCTGATGGTCGTCTGCCCGCCGACCACCGGCGCGCCGCCGGCCGTCTCGGTCACCATGAGGTACAGCCCGTTCGACTGGCCGGCGACCGCCGGCTCGTTGACCCAGCCGACGACGAACGTGTATGGCCCGACCGCGCGGGTCTCGTGCGCCGCGGCGGGGCTCGCGAAGATGCCGAGTGACGCCACCACGGCGGCGAGCGCCACCGCGATGGACCGGATGCGCGTCATGTGACCCTCCTGTCGTTCTTACGTGGTCGCGAGGAGGGCTGCCCGCGGCGGCGCGAGGGCGATCCAGGCCCGCCACTGCGGCGGCGCGAGGCGGATCGCCGGAAGCACCGCGACGGCGCGGCGGGTCGGGCGCGGGAGCTTCGGCACGACGCAGGTGACGGTCGCGAGGACCAGCGCGTCGAGCGCGAGCCGGCTCGGTGCCTCGATCGTCCAGCCGGGACCGGCCGGCCGCTGGCTCACCGGCGTCAGGCGGAGGAGGACGAGCGGGTAGCGGTACGCCGCGAGCAGGTGATCGTGGAGGCGCGGAGTGCCCGGTGGCTCGACATGCGGCGGCACGGCCAGTCCGTTGGCCGCCAGGGCGCTGCTCCCTGCGGCGAGCGCGAACACGACGGTGCAGAGCCGGCGCATCAGGAAGAGGGTAGGACCGCGCTGCGCCGGCGAACGCTCACGCCTGACCGGGCTCGCCGCCACGCCAGGCCGCGCGCCCCTCGCTGACGAGGAAGGCGGTCATTCCGATCGCGGCGAGCGGGTCGGCCCACCACCAGCCGGTGACCGCGTTCACCCCGATGCCGCCGAGGACGATCAGCGAGAGCCACCAGCACGCGGTGGTCTGGAAGGCGTCGGCCTCCATCGCGCGACTGCCCAGCGCGATCGCGGTCCGGCGCTTCGCGCGCGCCAGCCAGTACATCACTCCGAGCGACAGCCCGGTGACGGCGATGCCGACGGCGCTCGGCTCCGGGCGCTCCTGCGCGATGAGCGACGTCAGCGCGTCGAGCACGACGAAGGCGGCGAGCCCGAACAGCGAGAGGCCGACGAGCCGCTGCGCGCGGCGCTCGATCGACTCGATCGCGCCGGCATCCCCGTCACCGCGTTCGGCGCGCAGCCGCCAGACGATGACCGCGCCCGACGCGCTCTCCACGATGCTGTCGATGCCGAAACCCAGCAGCGCGACGCTCCCTGCCGCCAGCGCGGCCGCGATCGAGACCAGGCCCTCGATCACGTTCCAGCCGACGGTGAGGTACTCGAGCCGAACGCCACGCCGCAGGAGCGCGGGACGCGGCGCCACGGTCACGGGTGCGCGGCCTCCTCGACCGGCTGCCGGTCGCTCGTCTCGAGCTGGAACGTCGAGTGCGCGATGTCGAACTGGGTCGAGAGGCAGCGGCACAGGGCATCGAGCACGGCCGCGTTCGTGGCCCCCTCGTCGACGACGACGTGCGCGGACACGACGTTCAGGCCGCTGGTGATCGTCCAGGCGTGGAGATCGTGGACATCGCGCACGCCGGGGGCCTCGAGGATGTGCTCGCGCACCGTGGCGAGATCCACGTTCTTCGGGGTGGCCTCGAGCAGCACGTCGACCGCTTCCCGGAGCAGGGCCCAGGTCCGCGGCAGGATGAGCAGGCCGATGACGGCCGAGGCGATCGCGTCGGCCTGGCGGAAGCCGGTGAGCTGGATGACCAGGCCGGCGACGAGCACGGCGGCCGAGCCGAACGCGTCGTTGAGCACCTCGAGGTACGCGCCGCGCAGGTTGAGGCTGTTCTGTTGACCCGCGCGCAGCAGCGAGACCGCGATCCCATTGAGGATGAGCGCGCCGGAGGCGACGATCAGCATCGGCCCGCTCGCGACGTCGGGCGCATCGGCGACGCGCCGCGCGGCCTCGAACAGGACGTACCCCGCGATCGCGAAGAGGATCAGTGCGTTGAGCACCGCCGCGAGGATCTCGAAGCGGTAGAAGCCGAAGCTCCGTTCGCGCGTCGCCGGCCGTGCGGCGAGCCAGATCGCGGCAAGCGCCAGGCTCGTCCCGACGACGTCGGCGAAGACGTGTCCGGCGTCGGCGAGCAGGGCGAGGCTGTTCGCCGACAGGCCGACGACGACCTCGGCGACGAGGATCGTGCTGCTGATCCCGAGCACGATCGCCAGGCGGCCGCGGTTCGCGCCGGCGGCGCTGTCCGGGTGGGCCATCAGCCCGTGGCGCGGTCGCGCTGCGGGATCGCCTCGCGCACGTGGCGGACGCCATCGGCGAGCACGTGGCGGATGTGCCGGTCGGCGAGGCGGTAGTAGACGACCCGGCCGGCCTTGCGCCGGCTCACGACCCGGCGGTCGCGGAGCATCCGGAGCTGGTGCGAGAGCGCCGACTCACTGCGCTCGAGCAGGAGCGCCAGATCGCAGACGCACAGCTCGTCGGTCAGGGCGAGCGCGTGGAGGAGCCGAGCCCGGGTCGGGTCGGCGAGCAGCTCGAAGATCGCGGCGAGATCGTCGGCGTCGGTCGCGCCGACGACCTTCCCGAGGAGCGGTCGCACCAGCTCGGGGTGGAGGCACTCCGTCTCGCAGCGGTCCGCGGTCAGTTCCATATCTGCGCCATCACTCAGATAATATCGGCGCCATGGGTGTGCCGCAACGGCGTGACCGGATCCACGACCACGCCCGGGCCGAGGCGCCGCACCACCACCACCCGCGCTCGTCCGGGTTCGTCGGGTCCCTGCGCGGCCTGCTCGGCCACGATCACGCGGCGGCCGACCAGACCGACACGGCCCTCGAGTCGAGCGCGCGCGGCATCCGGGTCCTGGCGCTGTCGCTCGCCGGACTGGGCGCGACCGCGCTCGTGCAGCTGGTCATCGCGCTCGCGAGCGGCTCGGTCGGGCTACTCGCCGACACCATCCACAACGGCGCGGACGCCCTGACCGCGGTCCCCCTGTTCCTCGCGTTCCGGCTCGGCAGGCGGGCCCCGGATCGCCGGTACACGTACGGATACGGGCGGGCCGAGGATCTGGCCGGCGTGTTCATCGTCCTGCTCATCGCGATCTCGACCCTGATCGCCGGCTGGGAGTCGCTGCGCCGGCTCGGCGCCCCACAGCCGATCGACCACCTCGGGTGGGTGATCGTCGGCGCGATCGTGGGCTTCGCGGGCAACGAGGCCGTCGCGATCTTCCGGATCCGCGAGGGCCGGCGGATCGGCTCCGCGGCGCTCGAAGCGGACGGCCACCACGCCCGCGCGGACGGGTTCGCGTCGCTGGCCGTCCTGTTCGGCGCCCTCGGCGTCCTCCTCGGGTTCCCGTTCGCCGATCCGCTGGCTGGGCTCCTCATCAGCATCCTGATCGCGTTCGTGCTGAAGAGCGCCGCCGCGGACATGTACCACCGGCTGATGGATGCGGTCGACCCCGGGCTGGTCGCGCAGGCCGAGCTGACCCTGGCCGCGGTGCCGGGGGTGGAGGCGGTCGAGGGGGTCCGGATCCGCTGGGTCGGCCACGCGCTCTGGGCGGAGACCCGTCTGCTCATGGACTGCGAGCTCGATCTGACCGCCGCGCACCGGATCGCCGAAGAAGCGCGGCACGAGGTGCTCCATGCGGTGCCGAAGCTCGCCGACGTGATCGTGCACGCCGATCCCTGCACGCACGGCGGCGACGATCACCACGCGCCGACGGCCCATCACCGCAGCTAGCCCAACGCGGCGCGCGACCTCCTAGGCTCGTGCGCAGATGGACCTCGGGATCCTCGGCCTCCTCGCCGGCATGGTGGTGCTCGGGTTCCGCCACGGATTCGACTGGGACCACATCGCCGCGATCACCGACATCACGAGCACCACGACGACGTCGCACGGCGACGAGGACGTGCCCGCGATCGCGCCGATGCCGCGGCACGCGCACGACGCCGGCCCGGCCGAGCACGGCCACGGTCACGACGACGCCGGCGCGCTGCACGTCCTCCGCGAGTCACGCTTCGCGCACGAGCAGCGGCATGCCGTCGCGCTCGCGAGCCTCTACGCGCTCGGCCACGCGAGCGTCGTGCTCGTCCTGGGCATTCTCGCGCTGACCCTCGGCGCGGTGCTGCCCGGGTGGGTCGATCCCATCCTCGAGCGCGTCGTCGGCGTGACGCTCGTGCTCCTCGGCGGGTGGGTGCTCATCTCGGTCGTGCAGTACGTGCGCGGCAAGGGCGAGTTCCGGATGCGCAGCCGGTGGATGCTCGTGTTCGACGGCATCCGCTACGCCTGGGACCGGCTCCAGTCGCGGATCCACGGCCACGAGCACGAGCCGATCGCGCACGCCTCGCAGTACGGGCCGAAGACCGCGTTCGGGGTCGGCATGATCCACGGTGTCGGCGCCGAGACCGGGTCGCAGGCGCTGCTCCTCGCCGGCATCGCCGGCGTGACCGGCGCGCAGGGCGTCGTCATCCTCGGCGCGTTCATCGTCGGCCTGCTCGCCTCGAACACGCTCGTCGCGGTCACGAGCGCGACCGGGTTCATCGGCGCGCAGCGGCTCCAGACGCTGTATCTGGTCGTGGGCGCCGTGGCCGGCGTGTCGAGCCTGATCATCGGCCTGTTCTTCATCGCCGGGCTCGGGACCGCGTTGCCGGATCTGCAGGAGCTGCTGTTCGGCCCGCGCGGCTAGGGCGGGCACGGCGCTTGCCGGGTCGTCCACGGTGGAGTCGAGCTGGGGCCTGAAGCGCGGCGACGAGATCGACGAGTCGCTGGTCGTGATCGGCGCGAAGGACGCCGGCAGCCGGTACGAAGTCTTCCACGCCTGGGATCGCACGCTGTTCTGCGAGGTCGCGGTGAAGGTCCTCCGACCGGATCGCCTCGGCGAGCGTCATGCCGTCGCCGCGTTCGAGCGGGAGGCGTCGGTGGCCCGGCGACTGGAGCACCCGAACCTCGTGCGCTTCCTGCGCGAGCACCTGGCCGAGCCGCGGCCCTATCTCGTGCTCGAGTACGTACGGGCGCAAACGCTCGAGGATCACCTTGCCGCGCACGATGACGTCAGCGTCCCCGAGATCTGTCTCCTCGGGATCCGGATGTGCTCCGCGCTCGCGTACATGCACGGTCGCTCGATCGTCCACCTCGACGTGAAGCCGGCGAACCTGACGATGGGAGATCCCCCACGGTTGCTGGATCTGAGCATCGCGCGATTCGTACCCGGCGCGGTACCGCTCGGCGGCGAGGTGGGCACCGCCGCGTACATGTCCCCGGAGCAGTGTCGCGTCGAGCCGGTGACGACCGCGGCGGACCTCTGGGGTCTGGGCGCGACCCTCTACGAGGGCCTTTCCGGGATGCAGCCGTTCAGCGAGGGCCGGGACGAGAGCGAGGTCCTGGCCGAGCGGTATCCGCAGCTGGTGGAAGAGCCGGAGCCGCTTCGCCACCAGTACCCGCAGCTGCCCGCAACACTGGACCGGGTGATCCTCGCGTGTTTGGGTAGCGAGCCGGCGGAACGGCCGACCGCGCGCCAGGTGGCGCTCGCCCTCGAGGGCGTCCTCGAGGACTTCCACATCGACCAGCTGCTCGCTTGGCCGCGTGGACTGCCGGTGGAAGGCCGTCGGTCGGGGGTGTTCGCGAAGCCCTGACCGCTCCGTTACGCCACCGCGAGGTGGAGCGTTGCCCGGCGTTCACATTCGCCGACCCGCGCGTACCACCCATGCAGCCTCCTCCCTCGACGCGCCCCGGCGCGGTGCGCGATCGATCAAGGAGGAGCGGTCACATGGAAGCCAAGCGCAGGATGACGATCGTTCGATCTCTCGCATCGGCCGCCACCGCGGCCGGACTCGTCTTCGCGTCATGGAGCACCCCGGCGAACGCGGCGGCGACCACGTACCACGGCATCGACGTCGGCACGATGACGTCCGACAGCGCGATCCTCTCGGCGCCGACGATGCCCACCCGAATGCCGAACTCCGATGTCTTCTCGCCCCGCGAGGAGAAGGGGAAAGAGGAGGACCGGCTGCAGAAGAGCGGCGCCAGCAACACGAACGGCACGAAGCAGGGACAGAACGCCGCGACCGGCGCGAGCAAGACCAACGGCACCGCTGAGGGAAAGAATGCCGCGACCGGCGCCAGCAAGACCAACGGCACGGCCGAGGGCAAGCACCCGGCGACCGGCGCCAGCAAGACCAACGGCACCCTGAACGGCAACAACGCCGCGACCGGGGCCAGCAAGACGAATGGGACGAAGGAGGGCCGCAACGCGGCGACGGGTGCGAGCAAGACCAACGGCACGCAGGAAGGCACCAACCCGAACCCGACCACCGTCGCCGGGTCCAGTTCGGGTCCGACGACCGTGACCGCCGTCATGCCGGTCGGACCGAGCGCGGCCGAGATCGCGGCGAACAACGCGAACAGCAGCCCGAGCGCCGGCAGCGTCGTCGCCGGCTTCCAGACCGGCCCGGCAGCGAACGGATCGCAGACGACCGCGGGCGCGGTCAACGGTACCCAGAGCAACGGCGCCGTCGCGGGCGTCCAGTCGCTTCCGTCGACCAGCACCGCCGACTCGGCGAACCTCGTCGGCGCGGGCCTGGCGCTCATGTCGATGGGCAGCGGCCTTCTCGTCATCAAGCGCCGCCGCACGTAAGCGCACCCCCGCATCGCGCGAGAGGGAGCCTTCGGGCTCCCTCTCGCTCGTTCCGGCCATACTCGACGCATGTATGACGTGGCACTCGCCGCAGCCGGCTTCGTCGCGCTCGGGATCGGCGTCGGGACGCTCGGCACGCTCATCGGCGCGGGCGGCGGGTTCATCCTTCTCCCGGTCCTCGCGATCCTCTTCCCGCTCGAGCCGACCGGATCGCTCACCGCGACGTCGCTCGCGGTCGTGGCCGCGAATGCCTCGAGCGGTGCGTTCGCCTACAGCCGGCAGCGCCGGATCGACTTCCGGTCCGGCCTCGCCTTCGCCGTCGCGACCCTGCCCGGCAGCGTCGCGGGCGCGCTGCTCGCGCGATCGATCCCCCGCGGGCCCTTCGACGTCTCCTTCGCGCTGGTGCTGCTCGCCCTGGCCCTCGTGCTCATGCGGACGCGGGCGGAGCAAGGGCCGGCCGCGCCGGAGGGTCGTGCCTGGGGCCGGGTCCCGCGCGAGCTCGTCGACGCCGAGGGCGCCATTCACCGCTATCACGTCGAGCTGCCGTTGGGCATCGCGATCTCGTTCGTCGTCGGGTTCGCCTCGAGCCTGCTGGGCATCGGCGGCGGGTTCATCCACGTCCCCGCGCTCATCGCGGTGCTCGGCTTCCCGGTCCACATCGCGACCGCGACCTCGCACTTCGTCCTCGCGATCATGGCGACCGTCGGTACGCTGACCCACATCGCGGCGGGTGACCTCGCCGATGTATGGCCGCGCACCGTGTACCTCGCGATCGGTGCGGTCGCCGGCGCGCAGGTCGGCGCGCGGATCTCGACCCGGGTCAAGGGCACGGTCATCGTGCGGCTGCTCGCCGGCGCGCTCGTCGTCGTGGCCCTCCGCCTGGCGGCCCAGGGCGTGCTGGGGTACTAGCCGTGCGCTGGGCCCCGCTCCTGCTCGCGGCACTCGCGCTCGGGGCGTGCGCCGACTGGAACACCGGCCAGACCTCCAGCGTCATCGACGCGCACGTCGTGCGCGTGGTGACCCAGGGCACGCGAGCGGCCGGCCAGCCGGGACTGCCCGGCCAGCCGTTCCAGACCGTCGAGGTCGAGCTCGATGGCGGACTCTACCGCGGCGATCGCGTCACGCTCGAGTGGGGCGGCCGCGTCGCGCTCAACTCGAACGGGCTGCTCGTCCCCGGCGATCACGTCCTGGTCTCGCAGCATCGCGGCGACAACGACACACGCGAGTACGCGATCGAGGACGTCGTCCGCCTTCCGTCGCTGCTCCCGTTCGTCATCGTGCTCGTCGTGGCGCTCGTCGCCGTCGCGCGGTGGAAGGGCATCGCGTCGCTCGCGGGCCTCGCGGGGAGCGTCGCCGTCTTCCTGCTCGCGATCGTCCCCGCGGTGCAGCGTGGCGACGACCCGCTCGTCGCGACCCTGGCCGGCGCGCTCGCGGTGCTCGTGGTCGCGGTCTTCGTCGTCCACGGCTTCAACCGCAAGAGCCTCGCCGCGCTCGTCGGCACATCGGTCTGCCTCCTCATCGTCGTCGCGCTCGCGGCCGTCGTCCTCGCGGCGGCGCGGATCACCGGCTTCGGCTCGGAGGAAGCGGTCTTCCTCGCGATCGGCTCGGCCGGCCGGATCGATCTCCACCGGCTCGTGCTGGCCGGGATCGTCGTCGGCTCGCTCGGCGCCCTCGTCGACATGGGCATCGGGCAGGCCTCCGCGACGTTCGAGCTCGCGGCCGCGCACGAGGACATGCGCGGCCAGCGGCTGTACGCGAGCGCCCTGAACGTCGGCCGCGACCACATCGGCTCGCTGGTCAACACGCTCGCGCTCGCGTACTTCGGCGGCGCGATGCCGCTCATCGTGCTGCTCTCGCTCGGCAACCTGCCGTTGTCGCTCGCCGCGAACAGCGAGACGATCGTCGGCTCGATCATCGCGGTGCTCGTCGCCAGCATCGGCCTGGTGCTCTGCGTCCCGATCACGACGGCGATCGCCGTCGCGCTCGCCGGCCGGGGTCGTCTGGCGTCCTAGCGGAGCTCCAGCGTCGCGCCGGCGGTCATGATCCGCGACGCACCGGCGTCATCCACGCGCACCTCGATCACGAGCGAGTAGGCATCGGCGGGGACGACCGCTCCCTTCGCGTCACGCGTGTCCCAGGTCACCGTGGTGGACCGCCGGGTGCCGGCGGTGACGGTCGCCGGCGCGACGGCCAGCTCGCGGACGAGGACCTCGGCCGGCGATCCGGCCTCGTTGATCCCGCTCGCCATGACCCTGGCCGACAGGGGCCCGGTCACCGTGCCCCGGGCGACCACGATCGCCAGCGGGATCGTCGCGGCCGCGCCGAGCGCGTAGGCGGGCGACACCGTGATCTCGACGCGGCCGTTCGGCAGCTCGGTCGGGATCACGAACGCGGTCGGTGTCCGCGGTGCGGCCGGGGACACGGTCGCGCATGCGCCGAGCGCGACGACAACGGCGAGGGCTAGCGCCTTCGGCGGCAGCTTCGGCACAGCCCGTAGAAGTCGAGCGCCGCATGGTCGACCAGGAACTCATGGCGCCGGCCCACGGAGGCGAGCAGCGGCGCGACGACCGTCTCGCCGAGGTCCAGGACCCGCTGGCACTTCGTGCAGACGAGGTGGTGGTGATGCTCCGCATCGCACGCGATGTACGCGGACACGTGCCCGTCGCGCTCGAACCGGCTCGCCATGCCGTCCTGGACCTGGGCCTCGAGGGCCCGATACACGGTCGCGCGGCCGATCGTCGGATGGCCCGCCTTGACCCGCTCGTACAGCTCCTGCGCGCTGAGCGCGCGCTTCGCCGACGCGAGCGCCTCGGCCACGACCACGCGCTGGCGGGTGAGGCGCCGACCCTGCGACGTCATGCGGTCCGGGATCGCGGTGGCGGGCACCGCACGAGGATAGGCTGTTTGACACTCGGTCTCATGTTCCGTAGATTGAGACACAATCTCATGAGAGCCATCCGCTGACGGTCCTCGCCGTCGTCGCCGCCACGTTCCTGTCCACGCTGGCCGGTGGGCTCATCGCGCTGCGGAGCACGACCCAGCTCGGTCTGATCATCGCGCTCGGTGCCGGCGTCCGCATCGGGGCGGCGTTCTTCGATCTGGCCCCCGAGTCGGCGACCGAGCTCAGGTCGCTCGACGACGCGATGCTCTTCGCGGGCATCGGCTTCCTGGCCTTCTACCTCCTCGAGCGCATCACGCTGCTGCACGTCGGGCACGAGGCCGGCCATCCGGTCGAGCGGCACGAGCACGTCGGCGCACTCGGCGCGGGCGGCATGTCGGTCCACAGCTTCCTCGACGGGGTCGCGGTCGGCGCGTCGTTCCATGCGAGCACGGAGCTCGGGATCATCGTGGCGACCGTCGTCATCCTGCACGATTTCTCCGACGGCATCGCGACCGTGAGCGTCCTCCTCGCGAACGATGCGACGCGGGCGGTGGCCTTCCGCTGGCTCGTGATCGACGCGGCCGCGCCGGTCATCGGCGCGGTCGTCGCGCTGTTCCTCACGATCGAAGGTCCGGTCCTCGGCGCCATCCTCGGCTTGTTCGTCGGGTTCTTCCTGTATGTCGGCGCGGCGGAGCTGCTCCCCGAGGCACACCGCAAGGGCCGCGGTGACCTCGTCATGGCCGGGACCGTCGCCGGTGCGGCATTCATCTTCGCCGCGACCCGGCTGGTCGGCGGGATCTAGCCGCGGCCGCGACTCATCCATTTGGCGGATGTGCGCGATGCACCCACCGGTCCAGGATTGCGATGTGGTCGCGACACTTCGATCCAACGTGGTCACGGGTACGACGTTCTGGCTGTTGGTCGTCGGGGCGGTCGGCCTGGTCGACGTCTTGACCGGACCGGACTACGGGTTCGGCTTCTTCTACCTGTTGGCGGTGGTCCCGGCGGCGTGGCTCCTCGGCCGGTGGCCGGGGGTCGCCGTCGCGCTCGCGTCCGGGTTCGCGTGGCTCTTCGCCGACGTCATCGAACGGCGCGCCGGCTCGATCTGGCCGATCGCCTGGAACGCGTCGAGCCGCGCGTCGCTGTTCCTCACGACCGCCTGGCTCGTGGATGTCGTGCGCCGGGAGCGCGAGCGGCTGCGCGCCCTCGATCGCGAGCGCTCGCACTTCATGCGCGTCCTCGAGCACGAGCTCGCCGGCCCGGGCCAGGAGCTCTCGCGCGGCCTGCGCACCCTGCAGGAATCGGGCGGCGCCACCGCGAGCGAGCTGCAGCCGCTCGTCGAGCGGGCTCAGGATCTCGAGTTCCTGAGCCGTGACGTCGTCTCGCTCGGGCAGCTGCAGTCGGGCGAGCTGTGGCTCCAGCATCGCGAGGTCGAGCTCGCCGCGCTCGTCGAGGAGCTTCGCACCAGGCCGAGCGACGGGCCGCGCATCCCGCTCACGCTCGCGTCCGGCCGCTTCGTCGTCGAGGGCGACGAGTCGCGGCTTCGCCAGGCGATCGGCGGCCTCCTGAACGAGGCGCGCGCCACGCGCACGTCGGACGTGAGCATCGACCTCCGCCGCGACGGCGGGAAGGCAAGGCTCACCATCACCGGCGGGCTCGGACCGTTCCTCGCGCTCCCACCGGACGACCGCGGCGGCATCGGGGTCGAGCTCGCGCGCGTCATCATCCAAGGACATCGCGGGACCCTCGACCACCGGCGCTCCGCGGCCTCGAAGGCGGTCCGATTCGTCGTGGAGCTCCCGCTCCGCTAGGGCTGGAGCATCGATCCGCACGCCCTATGCTTCGTCATAGCGACGCCTCGTAAGGGAGCCCGCTCGTGGCCGACGCGATCACCCCCGACATGACCATCGCCTCCGTCACCGAACGCTGGCCGGACACGGCCCGGATCTTCGCGCGGTACGGCCTCGGCTGCGCGTCGTGCGCGATCAGCAAGAGCGAGACGGTCCTCCAGGGAGCGACCGGACATGGCGGCGGCCGGGTCAACGTCGACGACCTCCTGCGCGATCTCAACACCTACGCTGCGACCGGCACCCTCCCGAGCGGCCTCCCCGAGGCGAGCGCCGTCGCAGCCGGGGGCGGCATGCGGGTCAAGGGCATGGCCGAGCAGAAGGGCATCGACCAGGTCATCGCGGTGATGTCCGGCAAGGGCGGCGTCGGCAAGTCCCTCGTCGCGGGCCTGCTCGCCGTCGGACTGAAGCGGCGCGGGTTCTCGGTCGGCGTCCTCGACGGCGACATCACCGGTCCGTCGATCCCGCGGATGTTCGGCGTCCGCGAGAAGCCCGGGGTCGCCGGCCCGAACACGTTGAAGCCAGCGGTCTCGCGCGGCGGCATCCCGATCATGTCCATGAACCTCCTGCTCCCCGGCGAGGAGGAGGCGGTCATCTGGCGCGGCCCGATGGTCTCGGGCGCGATCCGGCAGTTCTTCAGCGACGTCGCCTGGGGCGAGCTCGACTACCTGATCGTCGATCTCCCGCCGGGCACGAGCGACGCGCCGCTCACCGTGATGCAGGCCCTGCCGATCGCCGGGGTCGTGCTGGTCACGACGCCGCAGGCCCTCGCGACCATGGTCGTCACCAAGGCCGTGCGGCTGGTGAAGCAGCTCGGCGGCGACATCCTCGGCGTGGTCGAGAACATGGCCTACGTCGCGATGCCCGACGGATCGCGGAACGAGGTCTTCGGTCCGTCGCAGGGCCTGAAGCTGGTCATCGCCGCGAACGCGCCGCTCATGGCGCGGATCCCGATCGATCCCGAGATCGCGCGCCTCGCCGATGCCGGCGGTATCGAGCAGTACGTGTCGCCTGAGTCCGACGAGCTCCTCGCGAACTTCCTCTCCGTCGCCCAGAAGACGCCGCAGCCCGTCTAGGCCCCACACTCAGGCCGCATGCTCGCTCTCGCGAGGCGCTACGCGCACGCCGGGCCGGCACTCTGGGTCCTCGCCGCGACGACCATCGCCAACGTGTTCGCGTACGGCTACCAGGTCGTGATGGCCCGTCTGCTCCCGCCGGGCGACTACGCGATCCTGACCGCGCTGTTCGGAGTCCTCATCCTCGAATCGTTGTCCGCGCAGGTGATCCAGTCGGCCACCGCGCGGCTCGCGGCCCAGTACCGGGCCCGCGACGACGAGCCGGCGCTGCACGTCTTCGTCCGGCGGTGGACCAAGCGCATTCTGCTCCTGGCCGGACCGCCGTCGCTCGTGATCGTCGTCGCCGCGCCGCTCGTCGGTCCGGCACTGTCCCTTCCGGTCGCGGACGTCGTGCTCCTTGGCCTCGCGCTGTTCATTGCCGCACCGCTCACGTTCACCGGTGGACTGCTCCAGGGGCTCCGGCGGTTCGGCTGGTTCGGCTGGTACTTCATCATCCAGGCGATCGCGCGCCTCGCGATCGGCGTCACGCTTGTGGTGCTCGGTTTCGGCGTGACGGGGGCGTTCATCGGCGCGCTCGCGGCGTTGATCGCGGGGCTCGCCTGCTCGATCGTGCCGCTCGGGCCGTTGTTCCGCGCCGCTCGCGGCGCGACCCACGCCGCGGAGCTCGGCCGGGCCGAGACCCGATTCTTCCTCCTCGCGTCCGTGATCATGCTGGCCTATGCCGCGCTCACGAACATCGATGCCATCGCGTCGCGGGCGCTCCTTCCGGTCGCTGACGCCGGCGCATACGCGGGTTCGGTCACGATGGCGAAGGTCGTCCTGTTCGCGCCGGTCGCCGTGGGATTCATCCTGCTCGAGCGCACCGCCCGTGCGCACGCGAAAGGGGAGGACACCGATCGCGCGCTCTTCGTCGCGCTCGGTTTCGTGCTCGCCACGAGCGGCGTCGTCGTGCTCGCGTACCTCCTCGCCCCGACCGTGCTCACCCGCATCGTCGTGGGCGATCAGTACGCGCTCACCCCCCGGCTCATCGGCCCGTACGCGCTCGCGGCACTGCTGAACGCGCTGCTCTCGCTCTGGATCGCTCACTTCATCGGTCGCGGCGAGATGCGATTCGGCCACCTCCTCGCGCTCGCCGTGGTCGCGGAGGTCGTGCTCATCGTCCTCACGCCGCACGACGCGGCGACGCTCGTGCGCGTCGTCCTCGGTGTGGCGATCGCCACCCAGCTCGCGGCGGTGGGCACCTACGCGTGGGAGCGCGGTCATCGCTGATCCGGCGGGCGCCGCGTCCGGGGCCTCCGGCGGCGTGCTCGTGCGCGCCGGCCTGATCCTCACGGCGACCGGGGTGGTGTCCGCAGCGAGCGTGCGGCAGGCGATCACCGAAGGCGGCGACATCGTGTTCGCCTGGGGCTTCCTCCTGTACCTCGGGCTCATCCTCGCGGCCGTTCCCCGGCGGCCGGTCCGGTGGGCCTCGCTTCTCGCGTTCGGTGCGTTCGTCGCCATGTACCTCACCGCGGCCGCCGGTCCCGAGCCGGATGACCTCGGCCTCGCCCTCTACGTCATCGCCGCGGGCCTGGCCTATCTGGTGACGCCCGCGCGGTACCGGACGCTCGCGGTCGCGGCGTTCGCGTGCTGGACGCCCGCGATCCGGTTCTTCTCCGCGGACCCGTTCGTCGGCGACTACCCCGTGCCGGTCGCGCTCGCGGGCGTCTTCGCCCTGTGCTTCCTGGTCCTCGTGCTCGTCTCCCGCTCCGAGGTCGACGACGACGAGCGCATCCGGCGGATCGGTCTCGGTCTGCTGGCCGTCGCGACCTACGCCCGGATCAGCGACCGCCATTACATCGTGTCGTCGCCCGGCGTCCTGGCGCCGGACGACCTGTGGGCCCTCGTCGTCGTCGTGGTGCTGGCGATCCTGGCGGTCGCCCGGGTGCGCCGCCCGGTGCGCGACGCCCTCGCGACCGGGGTCGCGCTCGGGGCGTATGTCCTCGTAGCCGGCGTGTTGCTCCTCGGCAAGGGGTACCACGTCGACAGCGTCGCGCTCGTGCACCGTGCGACGGAGCTCGTCCTCTCCGGCCACGACCCGTACCGCGAGCTCGATGTCGTGGAGGCGTTGCGGCACTTCGGGCTCGACCCGGCGCTCGCGACGCACCTCCAGGACGGCTCCGACCTGCCGTCGTTCAACTACCCGGCGCTGTCGTTCCTCGTGCCCGCGCCATTCGTGGCGCTCGGGCTGCGCGACATCCGGTTCCTCTATCTGGGCGAGATCGTCGTCCTCAGCCTGCTGCTCATCCGCGAGGCGCGCGTCCCGTGGCGGCCCCTCGTCACCGCCGCGATCGTGGGCAACGCGATCATCCTCCGCCAGAACGTGCTCGCCGGGGTCGATCCGCTCTGGGCGATCCTCACCGTGCTCGCGTTCCTCTTCGTCGGGCGGCGATGGGTCTCGCCGATCGTGATCGGGCTCGCCTGCGCGACGCGGCAGCCGGCCTGGTTCTTCGTGCCGTTCTACGTACTCGCGGTGTGGAAGCGCGATGGCCGGCGCGAGGCGTTACGACGCCTGGTCGTGGCCATGGTCGCGGGCGCGATCCCGAACCTTCCGTTCTTCATCGCCGCACCGCGCGACTTCGTCGTCGGCGTGCTCGTGCCGATGCTCGGCTCGCTCGAGCCGTACGGAGTCGGGTTCATCCGCTTCGCGATCGACGGCGAGCTGCCGCTCCTTGCGCGCGGCGTCTACGGCGCGCTGTCGATCGCGGCGATGGCTGCGCTGCTCGTCGTGTTGTGGCGGTCGTGGCGCAAGCTGCCGAACGGGACGCTCGTGTTCCCGAGCCTGATCCTGTGGTTCGCCTGGCGGTCGCTCCAGAACTACTTCAGCTTCGCCGGCGTGTTCGCGATGGTCAGCGACGAGACCATCGTCGCGGGCGAAGCCGATCTTGCGGCGAACCAGAGCATTGGAGCGATCAGCAGCGGAACGACCCCGGACAGGGACTGAGAGTCGGGCCCGCCGATCCCAAGCTCGGTGAAGAACACCAGCCATGGCAGCAGGCCCGCGATGGCTATGGTCGCCACGATCTGCCACGGCCGGCGGCCGACGACCGTCGCCAGGATCGCGGCGAGCGCGAGCGGGACCTGGTCGTAGTGGAAGTCGACCGGCGTGACGGCCAGCGAGAGCAGCGCCGACGCCGCCAGCACCCCCGGGAGCCGGAGGCTTTCGGGTAGCCGGCGGACCGCATCGACCGAGCATGCGATGGCGATGGCCACGAGCGCCGCGCCGGCGAGCGGCCACCACGTCCCGGCCACGTAGTGCGCGAAGGCCCACGTGCTCGAGTAGGTCGTGAAGACCGCCGCCCGATCGGCCGCGCCGCGCGCGAACAGGGCCAACGACTCCGGATAGCGGAGCGTCGTGGCCACCGCGATGGCCAGCAGCACGGCGGCGACCGCCGCGATCGACCGCCAGCGTCGCGCACGCACGAGGATCACCAGGACCGTCGGCCCGACCACGATGAAGAGCTGCGGTTTCGTGAACAGCAGGACGGCGCCCGCGGCCAGTGGGATGGTCGACCTCCCGCGCAGACCGCGGAAGACGAGGACGAGGCCGAGGAGGAGGAACGCCCCGAACTGCCCGTAGCGGTCGGCGATGACGAGCGGCTGGAATACGGCCACGAGCGCCACGGCGAGCTCGGCATCCGGCTGCCAGCGCTGCGGCAGCGAGCGGACGAACAGCAGGGCGGCGAAGAGCCCGACCGCGAGGTAGCTGAGGTGTAGCGTCCAGGGGCCGGCTGGGTAGGGCAAGAGGCCGAACGGGACGAAGAGGAACGCCGTCCACGCCGGGTAGACCCAGACCGCGGCCGAAAGGTCGACGAACAGCTTGAGGTGCCCGCTGTCGTAGACCCGCTGGGCATCGATCCAGGCGGCCATGTCGTACGGCGATGCGCCGGTCAGGACGAGCTGGCCGGCCTTCCAGAACACGAGGTGATCGGTCAGGCCGAACGGCGGCGGGATCAGGATCGGCAGCTCGGCGAGCAGGACGAGGATCAGCGCGAAGAGATGAAGGCGCTGCCGCACGGCCGTCATGATGCGCGAGCGCATCGTGAGGCGCTACCGTTCCGGCGATGTCGCTCGCGCCGCGCCGACTGCGGATCGCGATATTCCATCTCGGCTTCTTCTACTCGGGCGGAGGGGAGAAGCTCGTCCTGCAGGAAGCCCGCGAGCTACGGGCTCGCGGCCACGTGGTCGAGGTCTACGCGCCGATCGTCGACCCGGACGTGTGCTTCCCTGAGCTCATGGCCGAGATCGCGCCGCGCAGGCTGCTGCCGAGGCTCCCCAACGTGGCGGGCATCGGCGACGGCCTCACTCTGCTCGCCTCCGCGGTACTCGCGCGGTCGGTCGTCCGCGACATCACGGCCGATGTCTTCCTCGGGGCGAATCAACCCGGTGCCTGGCTGGCTCGCGCCGCCGCCATGCGGACCGGGAAGCGCTACGTCGTCTACCTCAACCAGCCCAACCGCCTGCTCAACGCCCGTGCGGTCGACCTCGAGGCCCGATCGCTGGTGATGAAACGCGACTTCTTTCTCCTCGACACCGCCGCGAGCCTCGGCCGGCCGATCCTGAACATCCTCGATCGCCGCAGCGTTCGGGACGCCGCGGTGCGGCTCGGCGACGGGGACTACATGACCGGCGTGCTCACGACCCACTACGGCGGCGCGTGGCGGTCGTGTCCCGCGTCCACCGTGCCTGCCGCCGCCGAGCCGACCGACCAGGCCGAGCGATCCGCGGGTAGTGTCCAGATCGGCCGGCGCGAGGTCCAGCGACCGTATGTCCTCCTGACCAACCGCCACTATCCGCAGAAGCGCTTCGAGGACATGCTGCCGGTCATCGCACGGGTCCGCGAGCGCCACCCCGAAGCGATGCTCGTCATCACCGGCGCGGATACGCCGTACACCGACGTCCTCCGTCGCAGGGTCGCCGCGCTCGGACTGCGACCGGCCGTGCGATTCATGGGTCTGGTCGGTGAGGATGCGCTCCGCAGGCTGTATCGGGGCGCCGCGGCGTACGTGTACCCCTCGCCGGAAGAGGACTTCGGGATGGGCATCGTGGAAGCGATGGGGCACGGCACGCCCGTCGTCGCGTGGGATCACGCCGGACCGACCGGCATCATCACCGACGGCCTGGACGGCCACCGCGTGACGTTGGGTGACCTCGACGCGTTCTCGGAGCGGGTGGTTCGTTTGATGGACGACCCGGCGCTTCGCGAACGGATCGGACGTGCCGCGTGGCGTACCGCGGTCGCGCGCTTTTCGTTCGCCGCGCACACCGACATCGTCGAGCGCGCGCTCTACGAGGCCGTATAGTCGCGACGATGCCACGACCGGCGAAGGCGATCGCGCGTCGCCGCACGCAGATCGGCGTCGGTGGCGTGCAGCTGTCGGCGATCGAGAAGCGCCTGGTGAAACAGGCGCTCGACAACGACCGGCTCTCCTACGGCCCATTCGCGCGAGCGTTCGAGAACCGGTTCGCGAAGCTCCACGACCGGCGATTCGCGATCTTCATGAACAGCGGGACGTCCGCGCTGCAGGTCGCGCTGCACGCGCTGAAAGAGACGCGTGGCTGGTCCGATGGCGACGAGATCATCGTCCCGGCGCTCACCTTCGTTGCGACCGTGAACGTCGTCCTCCAGAACAACCTCACGCCGGTGTTCGTCGACATCGAGCCTGACCACTTCGGCATCGATCCCCAGCAGCTCGAGCGGGCGATCAGTCCGCGAACCCGGGCGATCATCCCGGTCCATCCGGCCGGCCAGCCCGCGGACATGGCCCCGATCGTCGCCTTCGCGCGCGCCCGGGGTCTCGCGATCCTCGAGGACAGCTGCGAGACGATGTTCGCGCGGTACCGCGGTAAGCCGGTCGGCTCATTCGGCGACATCGCCTGCTTCTCCACGTACGCGGCGCACATCCTCGTCACCGGCGTCGGCGGCCTGGCGATCACCGACGATCCGGAGCTCGCGGTCATGATGAAGAGCTTGGCGAACCACGGCCGAGACGCCATCTACACGTCGATGGACGACGACAAGGTCGATGACGCGACCGATCTCTTCAAGATCGTTTCGCGCCGCTTCTCGTTCATCCACGCCGGTTACAGCTACCGCGCGACGGAGCTCGAAGCGGCCATCGGTGTCGGGCAGCTGCGGCGATGGCGGTCGTTCGTCGCGAGACGGAAGGCGAACGCGAAGCGGCTCACGGCGTCGCTCGCGGATCTCGAGCCCACGATCCGGCTGCCGCGGATCCGCCCTGGCTCGGAGCACGTCTTCATGATGTTCCCCATGGTCCTGGCCGACGGCTTCGATCGCGAGAGCCTCGTCCGACACCTCGAGTACTACAAGGTCGAGACGCGATACATGCTCCCATTGCTGAGCCAGCCGATCTACAAACGACTGTTCGGCGACATCGGCTCGAGCTACCCGAACGCGCACCGGGTCGATCAGCAGGGGTTCTACGTTGGCTGCCACCCGGAGGTGGGATCGGCCGAGATCCGCTACATCAGTGACGTGATGCACGCGTACTTCGCTGAGTTCGGCCGCTCCAAGGAGCGGCGCGACCCGATCAAGCGCGCGGCCCGAGCGCCTCGCGAAAGACGCGCTCGCAGCGCTCGGCGTAGTTCGACCAGGTAAGCTCGTCGCGGAGCAACGCCTGGCCGTTGCGCACGAGCGACGCCGCACGATCCGGTTCGTCGATGAGGAGCTCGGCCGCGTCCGCGAACGCCGATCGCTCAGGGCGGACGACGAGTGCCGCGTCCCGCGCAGCGAGGATCTCGGATGCGCCCGCTTCATCCGACACCACCGCCGGGACGCCGGCAGCGATGCCTTCGAACGGCGTCAAGCCCCACGCCTGATGGCCGGTCGGAGTGACCAGGAGGATGTCGCTCTGGCCGTAGGCGCGGGCGAGCTCTCCGAGGGACAGGCCCGCGCGGAAACGGACGACGGCGGAAACGCCGAGCCGCTCCGCGAGCGCACTGAGCGCATCGCGCAACGGGCCGGAGCCGATGACCGTGAGCTCGACCGGACGGCCGCGCTCGATGAGCAGCGCTGCCGTTTCGATCGCGAGCGCGGTGTTCTTCTGTGGGTGGAGCTTTCCGACCGCGAGGAGCTGCACCGGTCCGTCGCGCTCGGGGCGGTTCATCGCCTCACGGGCGAACGTGTCGACACGCAACCCAGGCATCGCCACTGTGGCGTCACGTCCGTAGTGCGCGCGGACCGACCGCCGGGTCTTCTCGTCGAGAACGAGGATCGCGCGAGGTACGTGCGCGGCCCAGCGCGACAGCGCCGCACCGAGGATCCAGACCGATCGCTCGACCAGGCCGAGGGTGTGGGCCTGCTCGGCCGGTAACGGCACCGGGACCTCATTCAGGTTCCACACGACGGGCACCCGCCGGACCGGACCGAGGAGCGCGGCGATCACCGGGCCCGGGAGGTTATGCGGATTGAACAGGTCGATCGCTCCGCCACGAAGCGCGACGAGCGCCAGCATGACGAACGGGCCGACGACGAAGGAGAGCGTCCGGCTTCGCGCGAACCGTGCGGCGAGCCAGCGCGGCGGCAGCAGATACGCGCGGCCCTGGACCAGGTCGGGCAGCCCGGCTGGGTCGACGAACAGCGCCGCGATCCGGATCACATGCCCGCGACGCTCGAGCTCGCTCGCCAGCTCGAGACTGAGCATCTCGGCTCCGCCGAGGCGGATCCACGGCTGGATCATGAGGATGCGCACGCGCGGAGCGTACGGCGTGCCGCCATTCGGATAGCGTTGGCCCATGCCTGTCGCGCCCGAGCTGCTCGAGATCCTCGTGTGCCCGGCCGACCACGCGCCGGTCACCGAATCGCTCGACCGTCTCGTCTGTGCGTCGTGCGGCCGCCGGTACCCGATCCGCGACGGGATCCCGGTGATGCTCGTGGACGAAGCGGCAAAGCCGGCTAGTTGATCCGGTCGCGCGGATCGGTGATCCCGCACCGACGTGCCCTGACCGGGCTGGCTCGTGATGAACCGGGCCGCTTCGTGGTCGAGCCGCGGATCTTCGACCATCCGGCGGTGTCAGTGACCCTCGAGCGCGAGCCGCTCGACCGGCTCGTCCGGGAACGCGGATTCGACTGATGCGCCCCGGCGCGGCTCGCGATCCGGCGAACCACGATCGACGTGCCGACCGCGCGTACCTGGCCACGGTGGCCCTGTCGCTCGTCGCGCTGGTGGCTCTCGGGGCGCTCTCGCGACGGATCGAGCTCATCGGCGCGGACGACTTCTCGCGGATCTGGGCCGGACCGCGAGCCGTTCTCACCGGCGCCGATCCGTACGACCCGGCCCGGTGGCCGGCGACGGCGGTGGCTCTGGGGACCCAGGCGCCGGACACCGCGGTGTTCATCTACCCGCCCTGGGTGACGGTCGCGCTGCTGCCGCTCGCGGCCCTGCCGCTGCCGGTCGCCTCGGGGGTCTGGCTCGGGGCGAGCCTCCTGGCCGGCATCGCGGGGCTCCGGGCGCTCGCGGCCGCGTATCTTCCGGCGCGCCCGCGCGCGCATGCGGTCGTCGCGGCGATGCTCCTCCTCTCGTGGGTCGGCGCGCTGACGCTGGTCATCGGGCAGTGGGGCGTCCTCCTGGTCGGCGCGCTCTCGGCGGTCGTGCTCGCGCTGCGGGCCGGACATCCGGCGCGGGCGGGCCTCGCGGCGGTCGCGCTCGTCGCGAAGCCGCAGCTCTTCATCCTCGCCGCCCCGGCGCTCGCGGTACACGTGCTCTGGCCCGAGCGTGGCCGGACGATCCCGCCCGCGGGGCGGCGGTTCGTGACCGCGGCGGTCGGCGCGGCGGCCGCCCTCGTCGCCGTTGCCTGGGTGGTCCTCCCGAGCTGGTGGCCGACCTGGATCCGCGAGATCGGCGGTCAGCAGCTCCAGCCGACGTCGGACACCGTCCCCGCGCTCCTGCTGGTCGTCGCCGGACCGACCGGGCTCGCGGCCGCGCCGCTCGCGCTCGCCGCGCTCGTGGCGCTCGGGCTGTGCTTCCACCCGCGGGGTGAGGCGTGGCTGCCGGTCTGGCTCGCGCTTTCCAGCGCGGTCGCGCCGTACACGAACTCGTACGACCAGATCATCCTCGTGGTGCCGATCGTGATCGCGGCCGGGATCGCCGCGCGGATCTCGCCGGCCCGCGGGTGGCTCGTGCTCGGGCTCGGGGCGCTCGTGCTCCTGGTTGCGACGCCGCTCCTGTACGAGGTCGCGCTGCGGCGGCGCTCCGAGACCCTCGGTGCGCTCGTTCCGCTCGCGGCGGTCGCGCTGATCGCCGGCGGGCTCTGGCCGGTGCGGCGGGACGCCGGTGGTGTCGCGCTGCGGTGAAGCTGTCGGTGATCATCCCGGTGTACAACGAGGCCTCGACCGTCGCGGAGGTGATCGATCTCGTTGCCGCCGTCCCGGTGGACAAGGAGATCATCGTCATCGATGACGGCTCCACGGATCGGACCGCGCTCAGCGTCCGCTCGCGCGCGGCGAAGGTCACGACCATCCACGAGAGCCGGGTGAACTTCGGCAAGGGGGCCGCGGTGCGCGTCGGCCTCACCTACGCGACCGGCGACCTGATCATCATCCAGGATGCCGACCTCGAGCTCGATCCGCGCGAGTACGCCCAGCTGCTCGCGCCGATCGTCGCGGCCGAGGCGGATGTCGTCTTCGGCTCGCGATTCCACGGCCGGAGCCGGGTCCGCCTGCGGACACGGCTCCAGAACCGCGCGCTCGTCATGCTCACGAACACGCTCTACGGCAGTCGGCTCACCGACGTCGCGACCGCATACAAGGTGTTCCGCCGCGACGTCATCCGGGGCATCCGGCTCGAGAGCGCGCGGTTCGAGATCGACGCCGAGATCACGGCCAAGCTCCTCCGCACTGGCACCGCGATCCGCGAGGTGCCGATCAGCTACCGCCCGCGGACGCCGGACGAGGGCAAGAAGATCCGCTGGACCGACGGTATCGGGGCCGCCTGGGCCCTCGTCCGCTGGCGCTTCGCCCGCGCGCGCACCTTCGTCCAGCCGCGCGAGCAGCGGGCGGACGAGTAGCGCGCCGCTCCGCGACGGAGCGGCTCAGCTGATCCGGTCGCGCGGCACGGTGATCCGCACCGTTGTGCCTTCCCCCGGCTTGCTCGCGATCTTGCACACGCCGCCGAGGAGTCCGATCCGCTCGCGCATGTGCAGCAGGCCGTAGTGTCCGGCCTTCGCCGACGCTTCACCCCACTGCTCGCTCGCGAAGCCGTGGCCGTCGTCGGCGACCACGATCTCGAGGTACGCCTCGTCCTGCCGCAGCTTGAGCCCGACCTTGCGCGCGCCAGCGTGGCGCTTCGCGTTGAGCAGCGCTTCGACCGTCGCGCGGTACAGCGCCGCCTCGGCGTCCGGCCGGATCGGGTCGATGTCGGCGATGTCCTCGTCGATCTCCCAGCCCGCCTCGGCCGCGACCTCCGTCGCCGCCGAGGAGATCGCGCCCGCGAGCCCGAGATCCTCGAGCGTCGCCGGCCGCACGCTCCCGATGATCGCGCGAGTCTCCTGGATGGCCTTCCGCAGGAAGTCCGTGGCGCGCTTGATGTCCGCCTCGGTCTTCCCCGGGTTCTGGAGGATGCCGTACGCCGAGACGATCACCGGCGCGAGCCCGTCGTGCAGCTCGCGCGCGATGTGCCGCCGTGACTCCTCCTCCTGCGAGAGCGCCTGGCCGGTGAAGAGCTGCAGATCCGCGTACAGGCCGGCGCGCTCGACCGCGAACGCAGCCTGGTACGCGAGGATCCGCAGGAAGCCGACCTGCGACTCGGTGGGCTCGCTCGAGCGGTTGACGTTGAGCACCCCCAGCGCCTTCGTCGCGACAAGGAGCGGCAGCACGATGGAGTAGGGGATGTCCTTGGTGTACGTGTGCGGGAGATCCGGTCCGGCGGGACCTTTCACCACGACCGGCTGGCGACGCTCCATCGCCCGCCACGACACGGCCGGGCCGGCCGCGAGCTTCGTGCCGACGAGCTCGGCGCCCTTCGATGCACGGACGACGAGCGCATCGTGCGCGCGGTCGTAGACCATGAGCGACGCGGTGTCGTAGCCGACCTCGCCGGCCGCCTCGAGAATGAGCGCGAACAGATCGTCGTCGTTCGTGGTCGCGCCGACGCGCCACGTCGCGCGCTCCAAGCCCCGCAGGAGATCCTGATCGGACACTGACCGTCGCAATTGTGACGTCGCGTGCTGCTAGGTGGCCATGCCCTCGACGAGGCCGTTCCGCACGGCGTAGATCGCGGCCTGCGTGCGGTCCGAGACGCCGAGCTTCTCGAGGATCGCGGCGACGTGGCTCTTCACGGTCTCCGGTGAGAGGACGAGCCGCTCCGCGATCTCGCGATTGCTCATGCCCTCGGCGACGAGGGAGAGGATCTCGCGCTCGCGCTTCGTGAGGTTGCGCGCGGCGACGGGGACCGGGCCCTGCGGCTTCATCTCGCTCAGCATGCCCTTGAGCATCTGCGATTCGATGAACGCGCCGCCGGTCGCCACCTGGCGGATCGCGTCGACGAGCTCCTCGCGCGAGACGTCTTTCAGGAGGTACCCCGCGGCACCGGCGCGGACGGCCTCGCGGAGGTAGGCCGGGTTCTCGTGCATCGTGAGCATCACCACCGCGGTCCGCGGACGCTCTTCCTTGATCTTCTTCGTCGCCTCGAGCCCGTCCATGTCGGGCATGCGCACGTCCATGAGGATCACGTCCGGCAGCTCACGGCGGGCGTACTCGACGGCCTCGCGTCCGGTGCGGGCTTCGCCGACGATCTGGAGGTCGTCGGCCTTCGCGAGCATGGCGGCGATGCCTTGGCGCACGAGCTCGTGGTCGTCGACGAGCAACACTCGAATGGCCATCGTCGCCGCATTCTAGGGACACGTTCGCCACACCCGCGTCGCGAAGGCTCCCTATCCTGCGGGCACGCGCCCGAGTGCGGGCGCGAGCAGGAAGGGGGCGCCGGTGACCGAGGCCGAGCGAGCCCTCGCCGCGCTCCATCTTCGCGCGCGGGTCGTGCTCGCGATCGCGGCGCTCGTCTTCGTCGGTGTCGCCCAGGAGTCGGGCGCGGCCGGTCCGGAGATCCCGTCGCGCGCGCTCGCGGTCGGCGTCGCGCTCGCGGTCGCCGCGGCGATCGAAGAGCTGGCCTCCCGCCGCGCGCGACGGCAGGTCGCTGCGACAGCGGGCACCATCGCCGAGTTCTTCGCGTTCGCGCTCGCCGTCGCGCTCTTCTCCCGCTACAACCCGCTCGCGCCGGCCGCGCTGCTCGTGCCCATCGCCTTCGGCGCGGCCACGCTCCGGCAGGCCCATCTGCTGTATCTGGCGGCGATGGGGACCGCGATCGTCGTCGAGATCGGCGTCCTTCGGCCCGGCTTCGCGTGGGAGGATGTCGTCGGCGGTCTCGCGTGGGGTGGCCTCTATGTCGGTGTCGCCTCGTTCGCCGGCGCGCTCGGCGCGCAGTACCGGCGGTTCCAGCGGCGGACCGAATCGGCCTACGCGTCGATCGCGACGATCACGGCCGCGACGTCGTACCCGGAGCTCGCGCGGATGCTGTTCGCGTACGCCGAGCGCGCGCTCGACCTGCCCCAGGATGCGCCGG
>DASYXA010000101.1:0-15572 GCA_035935465.1 Candidatus Limnocylindria bacterium
GATGAGCGTCGCGCCGGTGCGGACGAGCGCGCGGGTGAGCTTGCCGGTGCCGGCGCCGACGTCCACGACGACGCGGCCCCGCGCGATCCCGAGCTCGCGGATGAGCAGCTCGACGGCCGCCGCGGGGTACTCGGGCCTGACCTTCTCGTACACGCCGGCCGTCTGGCCGAAGCCGAGGGCAACGTAGTCGTGCAGCGGCGTCTCGGCCATCCGGTCATCGTACCCAGCGATGACGGTCGTGGTGGTCGGTCCGCTCGCGTTCGATGACGTACGGGCGCCGGCCGGGCGGCGCTCCGGTCTCCTCGGCGGCTCGGCCGCGTACGCGGGTATCGCCGCGGCCAAGCACGGTCCCGCCGCGCTCGTCTCGATAGCCGGAGCGGATCTCGGCGACGACGCACTCGCGCCGGTGCGCCGCGCGGGCGTCGATCTCGAGGGCCTCCAGCGCGTGGCTGGAAGAACGCTCCGCTGGACCGGGAGCTACAGCGCCGACCTCGCGACGAGCGAGGTGCGGAACGCGGATCTCGGCGTGGTCGAACGGTGGCACCCGGTCATTCCGGAGTCGGCGCGCGGCGCGCGGCACGTCCTGCTCGCGAACACCGACCCGGCGGTCCAGGCTCGGGCGCTCGACCAGGTGCGGCCGACGCACGTGCTGTTGGACACGATGGACCAGTGGATCCGGGAGCGGCGCCGCGCGTTCGAGGGCCTGGTCGTGCGGGCGACGATCGTGTCGCTGAATGCCGCCGAGCTCGTGCAGCTCACCGGGGAGCCCGATACGGTGGCGGCCGGCCGGCTGCTCATCGCGCGCGGCCCGCGCGCGGTGATCGCGAAGCGCGGCGCAGCGGGCGCGACGCTCGTCGCGCGCGACTTCGTGTACGTGCTGCCGGCGCATCCGACCACGCCCATCGACCCGACCGGAGCGGGGGACGCGCTCGCCGGCGCGTTCCTCGGGTCCCTCGCGCGCAGCGGCCGCGTGGACGGGGCCGGGCTCCGCGACGCGCTCGCCGCCGGCATGGCCGCGGCGTCCTTCGCGGTGGCGTCGTTCGGCGTCGACGCCCTCGCCGCCGCGACGGGCGACGAGCTCGCGGCCCGCGCAGGCTGGCTGTCCGCGCATGCGGGAACCGGCCCGGCCGCGGAGCTGTAGTGGGTGCGGTAACGAACTCCGTGGAGGGCCGACCACTGGAGCAGCCTGGCGAATCCGTGTTGGTGGAGCGTGCGAGACGTGGTGACCAAGACGCGTACGGCGAGCTGGTCACGCGCTATCAGGCGCTCGCCGCGCGGGTGGCGTACGTGATCACCGCGAGCGCGGCGGAGGCGGAGGATGTCACGCAGGACGCCTTCGTGAAGGCGTACTACGCGCTCGACCGCTTCCGCGAGGGCGCGCCGTTCCGCCCGTGGCTGCTCCGGATCGTCGCGAACGAGGCGAAGAACCGCAGAGCGGCGGCCGGCCGTCGCCCGACGGTGGAGCTCGGCGCCGCGGCGGACCGCGCCTCGGGGGAGACGGCCCTCTCCCCCGAGGAGGCGGCCGTCGCGGCCGATCTCCGGGCCGGGCTCGTCGCGGCGATCGGCAGGCTGCGCGAGGAGGACCGGCTCGTCCTCTCCTACCGCTACTTCCTCGATCTCTCGGAATCGGAGATGGCCGGTGTCCTCGGCGTCGCGCGCGGCACGGTGAAGTCGCGGCTCTCACGCGCGATGGCGCGCCTGCGCGAGGTGTACGCCGATGCCTGAGCTGCGCTTGACCGATGCCCAGGTCGCCGCGGCGCTCGCCGACTGCGGCCCGCGTATCGCGTGGCCGGCGACGCCCGACGTGCGCGCCCGGGTCGTCGCGCGCATCGAGGCGGAGCCCCGCCGGACCCATTGGTGGACGAACATCCGGTCACCGCGGTACGGCTTCGCGCCGGCGATCGTGACGATCGCGATCACGCTGCTCGCGGTGCTCGCGTTCTCGCCCGAGGCGCGCACGACCGCGACCGAGATCCTGCGGCTGCGCGGCATCGAGATCTTCCGCGGACCCGTACCGACGCCGAGCCCGACCCCGTCGCGCTCGCCGGGCGCGATCCGGACGCCGGTGCCGACCATCGACCAGGTCACCCTCGGAGAGATGGTGACGCTCGCCGCCGCCGAGAAGCGCGCCGGGTTCCGGGTCCTCGTCCCGACCGATCCGGCGCTCGGGACCGCCGACGCGGTCTACGTCCGCGCCGTCGAGGGCTCCACGGCGATCTCGTTCGCGTACGGCGCGCGCCCGGGCATCCCGATCTCGCCGCAGCTCGGACTGTCGGCACTGGTCACCGAGTTCGGCGGCCGCCTCGAGCCCGCGGTGCTCGGCAAGGTCGTGCCATCGGGGACCACGCTCGAGCTGCTGACGGTCAACGGCGCACCCGGGGCGTGGCTGGAGGGCCGGCCGCATCAGGTCTTCTACACGAGCACCGGCCGCGCGTCGTTCGTCGTCGACACCCTGCGCCTGGCCGGGAACACCCTGATCTGGGAGCAGAACGGGCTCGTGATGCGGGTCGAGGCCCAGGTCGACAAGGCCACCGCGCTCCGGATCGCGGCCACATTCCGCTAGCGCCTGCGGCGGACCCGGCCGCAGGCCGGGATGATGAGGGAACCGTTCGCTTCCTGCCGTTGTAGGGACGGCGTGCGCCGAGTTTCCGTGCTGCTCGCGGTCGTCCTGTTCGGGGCCTGCGGCTCCCGCCAGGGGGAGACGTCCCAGGTCGCGAGCCCGCCCGCGCACGAGCTCCTCTACGTCGCGACCGCGACCGGGATGACGGTCGTCGACGCCACGACCGACACGGTCCTCGCCTCGCTGCCGGCCGGCACGCTGCTTCCGGACCGGTCGCGCTACTGGACCGTCGAGGGCGCGGATCCCACGACCGTGCGCGGCATCGATCCCACCACCGGCGGCGACGCGACGTCGTTCAGGCTCGACGGCCGCTGGTCCCTCCCGGCGGCCTACGGGCCCGCACCGAGCGGCCTCTCGGCCAATGGGCAGTGGCTGGTCCTGGTCGGGCCGCCGCACCCGACCGGCCTGGCGACGGTGAACCGCTTCGCGGTCGTGGATCTCGCGACGGGCAAGCTCGACCGCATCGTCACCGCGACCGGCGACGTCGGCTTCGACGCGGTGAGCGACGACGGGCGGAACCTGTACCTCATCGAGCATCTCGTCCCGGCGCCGCGCTACGCGGTGCGGGTCGCGACCTTCAACGGCGCGGGCCTCCAGGACGGCATCCTCGGTCAGATCAAGACCGCGGAGCCCGAGGTGATGAACGGCCTCTATCACGCCTCCGTGGCCGTCGGCGCCGACTGGCTCCTCAGCCTGTACTCGAACCCGCTCCGCGGCCCGTTCATCCACGCGCTCAATACGACGCAGCTCTACGCCCAGTGCATCCTCAACATCCCCGACGTCCCGGTCGCGCTCCGTCCCGCCTGGTCGCTGGTCCGGGATCCCGCCCATCTGAAGCTCTACGCCGTGAACGGCGCGGGCGGGGTCGTGAGCGAGGTCAACACCGCGGCGCTGACGGTGACCCGTTCGGCCATCGAGCTGTCGCCCGCCGCGTCGAGCCTCGCCGTCGCTCCGCTGCACCCGGCGGCGCTCTCGCCGGACGGCACGCGCATCTACGCCGCGGCCGCGCGCGGCGTCATCGTCATCTACACCGGCGATCTGTCGGTGCACGCGCGCTACCTGACCGATCGCCGCGTCGACTCGGTGGCCCTGAGCGGCGACGGCCGGCGGCTCTACGTCGATTCGAGCGGCACGATCTCGAAGGTCGAAGCCGCGACGGGCAGGCTGCTGGGCGTCGTGCGCGCGGCGCCTCAGGCGCTCGGCCTGCTCGGCGTCGGCGGCCGGTGAGCCCTCACCCGAACGGGGTAGTCCATCCAGCGAATTGACCCTCCGCCGACACTGATGACATGCCTCCGCTGGATGGTGTGGACGCGACCCCTGCGCGCTCGGATGCGAGCGATCGCCGCGCGGATCTCGAGCAGCTGAAGGAGGGCGCCGCCCTCCTGGCGCAGCACGGGAACCGCGTCGCCGCGCTCGCCGTGCTCTGGGCGGCGGTGGCGATCGATCCGGTCGACCATGCCGTGCACCGCCGGCTCGCCGCGACGCTCGCGAGCGGTGGCGATCTCGACGGCGCGGCACATGAGTACTCGCGCTACGTCGAGTTCCTGCTCCCGCGCGGTGAGCTCGAGGCCGCCACGGCCGAGCTCTACTACGCGGCCCAGACCCTCGGCCGCGTGGAGGAGATCAGCGCGTCGGTGGCGAACATCGCGGAACGGCTGCCCGCGCTGCTCGAGGCATCGCGCCAGCGCATCGCGCCGGTCGCGGCGCCGACCGCGGAGCGGCACGATCCGTTCGACATCGCCCCGCCGCCCGGCGACGAGCCCCTCGTCCGGCTGCCGGTCGCACACGCGACGCGCGTCACCTTCCACACCTGCTTGCACGACGATGGCGAGGCGGCCTGGCTCCAGCTCGAAGGCGGCACGGACGACGTCCTGCCCGAGAAGGTCCGCCTGATGCGTGCCGGCACGGTGCTCGAGACGCGCACCTGCATCGCGATGCCCGCGGGTCGCAAGAGCCACGCGCGCCCGGATGGCGACAGCAAGGTCTGGGTCGTGCTGCGCGCGCCCGAGGAGATGCTCCGCGCCATCGACCGTGACGAGGCGGACGACTACACCGTCGAAGCGCTCGTGAACGGCGAATGGCTCGCGGTGGATCTCGAGGACACCGGCTGCCGGTTCGGCATGAAGCGCCGGGACACGCGCTCGGCCTAGCGGCCGATCAGCGAGTCGGGGTGGAGAGACTTGAACTCTCGACCTCTGAGTCCCGAACCCAGCGCGCTACCAAACTGCGCTACACCCCGTCGGAGACGTGAGTCTACCCGACGCGACCGCGCGCGGCGCGCTCCTGCTCGGGCACGCCCGCGCGGCGCGCGAGCTCGTAGCCGGCGAGGAACGTGCGCAGGCCGGCCTGGCCGTGGGCCATCATCAGCGCGTGGTTCGCGACGTAGGCCGGCCGCACGACCGGCGCGAGCCGGTTGAGCACGGCCTTCGTCGTGACCACATCCTCATCGAACGTGATGCGGCAGCCGTCCGCGGCGGGCTCGATCGTCCACCGGATCAGGCCCAGAAGGTCGCCGGTCAGACGCGCCTCGAGGATCCCGGTGCGCGGATCGGCGATCGTCCGCTCGAGCTCGAACGAAAGGTCGTACGGGAGGATCGAGCGGGTCCGCATCCAGAGGTGGTCCTCGTCGAGCTTCCGGGCCTCTTTCACCTCGGGCCACCAGGCCGGGTAGGCCACGACCTCGTAGATCGCGGCGTACGCGGCAGGCGCCGGCGCGTCGACCGTCCAGCGGCTCACGAAGTGGTACCGACGGCTGCCCGGGTCCCGCACGCAGGGATGCTACGAGCGGGACCCGAAGCCGGATGCGCGCGGCCGCGGCCGCGCGTTCCGTGCCGGCGTGACGGGCGTGGCGGCCGGCCGTTAACTCGGGCGATGCCCTCGGGATCCCTCACCGACCTCGACCCGCCGGCCCCGCCCGAGCGGCGCTGGCCGTTCTACGTCGCGTGGGCGATGGGTGGCCTGGTGATCGGCGCGGTGCTCCTCGGCCACAGTCCGTCGCCGGCGACGCATCGCGGCTCCGTGCCGGTCGCCGAGCCGGCTGCGACCGGCGCGCCGGCCGAACCGATCACCGCGCCCGCGGCACCGCGGGTCCTGATCCCGCTGCCACTCGGCACCCCGTTCCGCGCGGCGCCCGTCCGCGCCGCACCCGCGCATCCCTAGCGCTCCGCTGTCGCGGGGATCGAGGTCGTGAGCCATCGTCTCCGATGTCCCGACACATCACCGCGGAGGGGCTGGTGGGGATCGAACCCACGACGCCCGCCTTAGGACGGCGGCGCTCTATCCGCTGAGCTACAGCCCCAAAATGGCCTGCGGCCATTTTGGGGCTGCGGACCGCTGGACGCGAGCGTTCGCGAGCGGCCAAGGCGGTCGGGCACAGCCCCACGGCCCGGAGGGCCGTTCCGTCCTGGTGCTCGCGGGACGTCTTCTAATGACGCGGATGCGACTCATCGCGAGCGGCCGCGACGCAGACGTCTTCGACCTGGGCGACGGCCGGGTGCTGCGCCGCCACAGGGACGGCCGACCCGCGACGAAGCACGCCGAGCTGCTGCGCTACGTCGCAGCGCACCGGTATCCGGTCCCCGAGCTCTACGACGCGAGCGGTCCTGACCTCGTGCTGGAGAAGCTCGACGGGCCGGAGATGCAGCAGGCGCTCCGTCCGTGGAACGGTCCCCGCCTCGCGCGGGTCCTGGGCTCGCTCCATCGCCGATTGCACGAGATCCCGCCGCTGCCCGGTCTCGCCAGCCGGTTCGGAGAGCCGCGCTCGCTCCTGCACCTGGACCTGCATCCGCGCAACGTGATCCTGACCGCGAGCGGGCCGAAGGTCATCGACTGGACAAACGCGGCCAACGGACCGCCGGACGCCGATGTCGCCCTGCTCTACGTCATCGCGAAGACGACGGCGATCCGCCCGCGGTACCTGGCGCCGCTGGTCGGATCGTTCCTCGGGGCCTTCATCCGAGACGCGGCCGGGCCGGAGTTCCGGTCGATCCTGCCTGCGGTCGCGGAGTGGCGCAGGCTCGACGAGAACGTGACGGCGGCCGAGCGGGCGGCGATCGACCGGCTCCTCGCGCGTGTGACACTGATCGGGTGACGGCCGTCGCCGCGCCCCCGGATCCCCGCCGCCAGCGCCTCCAGCACGCGTTCGCCCTCCTCGTGCCGGCGGTGCTGTTCGGGTTCCTCGTGTCGGCGCAGTGGCAGGGGCAGCAGGACCGCAGCTCGATCGCCGTCCGCTACAACGCGCCGCTCACCGACGCGGCCTTCGCGCTCCAGAAGGAGCAGAACGACCTCAAGGCCCAGCTGCAGGACCTCCGCGCGCAGCTCGACCAGATCCAGTCGAACGCCGCCTCGCAGAGCGGCGCGGCGAGCGAGCTCGAGAAGCGGTTGAACGAGCTGAAGGCCCAGGCCGGGCTGAGCCCGGTGACCGGCGACGGGGTCATGGTGCAGCTCGACGACTCGCACACCGTGGCGCCCGGCGCGACGAACCTCGACCAGGCGATCTGCCATTCGACGGACCTCACCGACATCCTCAACACCGCCTGGCGCGGCGGCGCGCGGGCGATCTCGGTGAACGCGCAGCGGGTCGTCTCGAGCACCAGCGTCTATTGCGTCGGGTCGACCATCATGGTGAACGGAGCGCTGCTCTCGCCGCCGTTCAACATCGCTGTCATCGGACCGCAGAACGGCGTGCTCGGCGCGTTCGACGACCCGAACCAGCTGCGCGACATCAAGGCCCGCCGCGACGTGTACGGTCTCGGGTTCAAGGTCACCCGCGCGAACGCGATCAACGTGCCGGGATACGACGGCGCGCTCACCGTGCGGGTCGCGGTACCGCAGTGAGGTCGAGCGCCGGCGGCATCGCGGCCACCACCGTCGCCCTGTTCCTCGGGATCCTCGTGGTGACCCAGTTCCGCTCGCAGGACGTCTACTCGCGCAGCCTGCAGCTCGAGACGCCCGCGTCGCTCACGACGCTCATCGCGAACCTGTCGGACCGCAACACTTCGCTCCGCGATGAGATCTTCGATCTCCGCCTGCGCGCGGCAGCGGCGCGAGACTCCGTCGCGAGCGGGCGGGGATCGCTCACCGAGAGCCAGCGCGAGATCGATCAGCTGAAGATCTTCGCGGGGATCAGCGCCGCGCGCGGCCAGGGGATCGCCGTGAAGATCGACGGCGCATTCGACGACCGGGCCATGAGCGACCTCACGAACGAGCTGCGCAACGCCGGCGCTGAAGCGATCTCGGTGAACGACGTGCGGGTCGGCCCCCGCTCCTGGTACGGGGCCGGGCCGCAGGGCACGGTGCTCCTCGACGGCCGGCAGCTCAACGGTCCATGGACCGTACGCGCGATCGGCGCGTCCGAGGTCATGTACGTCGCGATCACGCGGACCGGCGGGATCGCTCGTCAGTTCGAGCTCATCTACCCGAAGACGCGCTTCGCGGTGACGAAGGAGTCGAGCCTCGAGGTGCCGGCGCTCGCGACCCAGCGCTGAGCGGACGGCTCCTAGACTGCGCGTCCTGATGCCGAAGCCACCGCTGCCGCTGTACCTCGACGACATCGTGGTGCTGCGCAAGACGCACCCGTGCGGTGGCGACACCTGGCGGGTGGTGCGCCTCGGGGCGGACATCGGCGTCCGGTGCGCGACGTGCGGCCGGCGGGTGCTCGTCGCGCGCAGCGAGCTCGAGCGCGACATCAAGCGATTCGTCGAGCGTGGCCCACTGGCTCCGGCCGACTAGCCGACCGGAGCCGATGGAGCAGCCGTTCGCCGCGGCGGATCGCGGCATCGTCCGTAACCGCGCGTTCCTCGCGCTCTGGGGCGCGCAGATCCTCTCGCAGGTGGCCGCGAACGCCACCACCTTCGCGCTCATCGTCCTCGTCGGCGAGATCACGAAGTCGAACACGTCCTCCTCGATCCTGATCCTCCTCGCGATCCTGCCCGCCGTCATCTTCGGTATCTTCGCCGGCGTCATCGTCGATCGCAGCGACCGCAAGCGGGTGCTCGTCGTCACGAACGCGTTGCGCGCCGCGGCCGTGCTGCCGCTCCTCGCGCTCGGCGAGAGCGTGACCACCGCGTACATCGTCAACTTCCTGGTCGCCGCGATCACCGTGTTCTTCGTCCCGGCCGAGTCCGCGACCATCCCGGCGATCGTGCGCAAGCGCGACCTCCTCGTCGCGAACTCGCTGTTCACGTTCACGTTCAACGGCGCGTTCCTGGTCGGGTTCATCATCCTGGCGCCGGTCCTGATCGCCCTGTCCGGATACCAGGCGCTGTTCATCGTCATCGCCTCGATGTTCGCCGGCGCAGCGCTCCTCTGTCTCACCGTCCCGAGCGTCGCGCCGGCGCCCCAGGCCGGACACCTCGGCGTCGAGGCGGCCGGCGCCGCGGTCGCGGCGACGTTGGGTGGCGTGGGGGAGGCCTTCGCGTACCTGCGGCGGCACCCGCCGGTCGTGTGGTCGCTCGTGTACATCGCGCTGACCTACATGCTCGTTGCGGTGGCCGGCGCGCTCGCCCCCGGCTTCGTGCGCGAGGTGCTCGGCCTCGGCGAGAAGAACGTCGTCGTCCTGGTGGCGCCCGCCGGTCTCGGCGTGGTCCTCGGCCTCGGCGTCCTGAACGTGATCGGCGGGCGGCTGTCACCGAACCGCGCGATCGGGACGGGCCTGCTCGTCACCGCCGGCGCGCTGGTGGTCCTCGCCGTCGAGCGGCCCCTCGCTGTGGTCTTCCGCGGCGCCACCGGCTCGCCGCCGGCCTTCATCGCGCTGGTCAGTCTGACCGCGTTCGTCTTCGGCGTGTCCTACGCGTTCATCACCGTGCCATCGATGACCCGCCTGCAATCGGACCTCCACGACGAGATCCGCGGCCGGATCTTCGGGGTCCTCAACATGCTCGTGTCGGTCTTCAGCTTCGCGCCGCTGCTCCTCGTCGGTCCGGTCGCGGACTCCTACGGCGTGGCGCCGGTGTTCGTCGCGGGCGCGATCGCCTGCCTCATCGCGTGGGTCGGCGGGCGGGCCTCACGGGGCCAGCACCGAGCGGAGTTGACGCCCGGAATGTGACCGGTGATGCGGACGGCGCCGGGTAGAATCGACGTCGAGTGACCTCCGCCCGGGCGACCTACCTCCACTACGTCGGCCGGCACCGCACCCAGCTCCTCCTCGGCACCCTGGCCGTCGCCGCTGGGTCCGTCGCTGCCGTGGTACCGCCGCGCTTCATCGGCCAGATCATCGACGGCCTCAACGGCGGGACGACGCTCGACGCGATCGTGCGGCTCGCCCTGTTCGCGCTGTTCTTCTCGGCGCTCGAGGCGGTCTTCCGCGCGGCCGGACGGTACTTCATGATGAACACGTCGCGCTTCATCGAGTACGACATGCGGAACGACCTGTTCGCGCACCTGCAGCGCATGCACCTCGGCTACTTCCAGCACCAGCGGATCGGCGATCTCATGGCCCGGATGACCAACGACCTGTCGGCCGTTCGGCAGATGCAGGGGCCCGGCGTGATGAACATCGTCTCCACCTCGATGACCTTCACGTTCACGATCATCTCGATGCTCGGCGTGTCCGTGAAGCTGACCCTGATCTCCGTCGTCCTCATGCCGCTCGTGTCGCTGACCTTCTGGTCGATCGGCCGCCGCGTGCACGTGAAGTTCGAGCGGCTCCAGGCGCAGTTCTCGGAGATGTCGACGACCGCGCAGGAGAACTTCTCCGGGATCCGCGTCGTGAAAGCGTTCTCGCAGGAGAACGCCGAGATCGCGCGCTTCGCCGCGGTGAACGAGGAGTACGTCCGGCGGGCGATCAACCTCCGCCGGATGGACGGGCTCATCTGGCCGACGATGTCGTTCATCCTCGGCCTCGCCGTCCTCGCGACGCTCTTCATCGGGGGGCAGGATGCGATCGAAGGGCGGATGACCCTTGGCCAGCTCGTGCAGTTCGTCGCGTACCTCAATCTCCTCGCGTGGCCCATGATCGCCCTCGGCTGGGTCTCGAACCTCTTTCAGCAGGGCTGGGCCTCGCTCCTGCGCCTGCAGGAGATCTGGGACGCGACGCCGGGGATCGTCGATCCGGCCGAGCCCGCGGCGGCCGCCATCCGCGGCGACGTCGAGTTCAGGAACGTGAGCTTCGCGTACGGCAACACGACCGTGCTCCGCGACGTGTCCTTCAGGGTGCCGGCCGGCGGCTCGCTCGCGATCGTGGGTCACACCGGGTCGGGCAAGTCGAGCCTCGTGAACCTCATCCCGCGGCTCTTCGACGCAACGGAGGGGACGATCCGCATCGACGGGGTCGACGTGCGGCGCTATCCGCTCGCGGTCCTCCGCCGGGCGGTCGGCTACGTCCCGCAGGAGACCTTCCTGTTCAGCGTGCCGTTGCGCGAGAACGTCAGCTTCGGCCTCGAGACCCTGCTCGACGACCAGAAGCTCGATTGGGCCGGCGACGTGTCGCAGCTGAACAAGGATGTCGAGGATTTTCCCGCGCGGTACGACACGATGATCGGCGAGCGCGGCGTGACCCTGTCGGGCGGCCAGAAGCAGCGCACCGCGATCGCGCGCGCCGTCGCGAAGGACCCGAAGATCGTGATCCTCGACGACGCGATGAGCGCGGTCGACACGTACACCGAGTCGGAGATCCTCCGCCGCCTCCGCGGGGTCCTGCAGGAGCGCACGAGCATCGTCGTCGCGCACCGCATCTCGACCGTGAAGGATGCCGCCGAGATCCTCGTCCTGGACGAAGGCCGGGTGGCCGAGCGGGGCACGCACCGGGACCTGCTCGAGCGGAACGGGATCTACGCCCAGATGTATCGCCGCCAGCTGCTCGAAGAAGAGCTCGATGTCGACACCGAGAAGGAAGAGCACGAGCGCCGCGTCAAGGCAGCCGAGGAATCGGCCCCGACGACGTTCCGCACCCGGCTGGGCGGTAGCGGCATGGGGGAGAGTGCCTGATGGCCGGCTTCTTCCAGGAAGACGAGATCCTCGGCAAGGCCTACGACGCGCGGCTCATGCGCCGGCTGCTGTCGTACCTGCGGCCATATCGCCGGCTCGTGGCGCTCGCCTTCGTCCTGCTGCTGTTCCTCTCATTCGCCGACATCGCGCCGCCGATCATCACGAAATTCCTCATCGACACGGCGATCGCGCCCGCGGTGAACGGCACGATCGATGCGGCGGAGGGCCTGCGCCTGCTCGTCCCGCTCGGCGCCGCGTACCTCGCCGTCCTGCTCGCCTCGGCCGGGCTCCGCTACGCCCAGAACATCCTCACGACCTACGTGGGCCAGCGGGCGATGTACGACCTCCGGGTCCAGCTGTTCGGCCATCTGCAGTCGCTCTCGCTGTCGTTCTTCGACCGCAACCCGGTCGGCCGCCTCATGACCCGGATCACGAACGACATCGACGCGCTCACGGACATGGTCACACAGGGCGTGGTCTCGATCTTCGGCGACTTCCTGATGCTCATCGGCATCGCGATCGTGCTCCTGTTCCTCGACTGGCGGCTCGCGCTCATCACCTACGCGACGCTGCCGATCATCGTCGCGCTCACGTTCTACTTCCGCAAGACGATGCGTGAATCATTCCGCGCGATCCGGATCCGTCTCGCGCGGATCAATGCCTACCTGAACGAGAACATCAGCGGCATGTCGATCGTCCAGCTGTTCACCCGCGAGCCGCGCGCGTACCGCCAGTTCGACGAGCTCAACACCGACCTGCTCGAGGCGAACCAGGGCGCGATCAAGGCGATGAGCCTGTTCTTCCCGGCGGTGACCTTCACCCGCGCGGGGGCCGCGACCGCCATCTTCATCGCCGGCGGCTACTGGTCGCTCGGCGGCCAGCTGACGATCGGGACGCTGCTGGCCTTCTGGCAGCTGCTCGACCAGTTCTTCCGCCCGATCCAAGACCTGTCGGAGAAGTACAACATCCTGCAGTCGGCGATGGCCTCGTCGGAGCGGGTCTTCCGGCTTCTCGACACGCAGGCGACGATCGTCGATCCGCCGCACCCGGTCGCGCTCCCGAGCGTCCGGGGCGAGATCACGATGGACAACGTGTCGTTCGCGTACAACGAGGGCGATTGGGTCCTACGCGATGTGGACTTCAAGATCTCGGCCGGCGAGAGCGTCGCGATCGTGGGCGCGACCGGGGCCGGGAAGACCTCGATCATCAGCCTCATCTCGCGCTTCTACGACGTGCAGCAGGGTCGCATCCTGCTCGACGGCGTGGACCTGCGCGATCTCGCGCAGCGTGAGGTCCGGCGCCATGTCGGCGTCGTGCTCCAGGATCCCTTCATCTTCGCCGGCACGGTCGCCTCGAACATCCGCCTGAACGAGGCGGGCATCACGGACGAGCAGGTGACGGCCGCCGCGCGTTTCGTGAATGCCGACAAGTTCATCGAGCGGCTGCCCGACGGCTACCGGACGGTGGTCACCGAGCGTGGCTCGACCATGTCGGTCGGCCAGAAGCAGCTGCTCGCGTTCGCGCGGGCGATCGCGTTCAACCCCGAGATCATGCTCGTGCTCGACGAGGCCACGTCGTCCGTCGACACCGAGACCGAGCATCTGATCCAGGACGCGCTCCGCAAGCTGATGGTCGGGCGGACGTCGATCATCATCGCCCACCGCCTCTCGACGATCCAGAACGTCGACCGGATCATCGTCCTGCACAAGGGCCGGATCGCCGAGATCGGGACGCACAAGGAGCTGCTCGGCCAGCACGGCGTCTACCATCGCCTCTACGAGCTCCAATACCGCGCACCCGAGGGCGCTTCGGCCTAGCGCGGTCCAGCTGGACCGGCGGGCGTTCCTTGTCGCGTCCGCGCGGATCGCGGCGCTCGCCGCGCTCGCGCCCCTCGCGGGGTGCACCCAGCCGGCTGCGGTCGCGCTCGAGAAGGATCCGTTCACGCTCGCCGTCGCGTCCGGCGACCCGCTTCCCGACGCGGTGATCCTCTGGACGCGGCTCGCGATGGATCCCCTGAAGGGGGGCGGCATGCCCAACGCGCCGATCGAGGTCGAATGGACCGTCGCCCGCGACGAGGGATTCACGGACATCGCGCGGTCGGGGAAGGCGACCGCGATCCCCGAGCTCGCGCACTCGGTGCACGTCGATGCGACCGGCCTCGACCCGGACCGCGCCTACTGGTACCGGTTCCGCGCCGGCGGCTTCGCGAGTCCGGTCGGCCGCACCCGCACGGCGCCGGCCGCCGGATCGAGCCCGCGGCAGCTGCGCTTCGCCGTCGCGTCGTGCCAGAACTACACCCAGGGCTACTACACCGCGCACGCGGCGCTCGCGAAGGAGGACCTGCACGCGGTCGTATTCCTCGGTGACTACATCTACGAGGGCGACGCGCGCGGCGATCGCGTCCGCGACTACGCGCGGCGCGGCTGGGCGTTCACGCTCGCCGATTACCGCGACCGCTACGCCCAGTACAAGACCGACCCGGATCTGCAGGCCGCGCACCAGGCGTTCCCCTGGATCGTCACCTGGGACGATCACGAGGTCGAGAACAACTTCGCCGGCGGGTTCGACCTGCAAGACCCGAAGAACAAGCAGGCCGTGTTCGAGCGGACGAATGCCTACCAGGCGTACTGGGAGCACCTGCCGCTGCGCGGACCGAAGCCGAACGGGCCCGAGCTCAAGCTGTACCGGTCGCTCTCGTTCGGCGATCTCGCGACGTTCCAGGTCCTCGACACGCGGCAGTACCGGTCGCCGGAGGTCCTCCTGTGCGCGGAAAAGGACGAAACGCCGTCGGGGTACTGCCCGGCGAGCCTCGACCCGACGCGGACCATGCTCGGCGCCGAGCAGCGAGCCTGGCTCATCGGCGCCCTGGGCTCCTCGAAGGCCGCCTGGAACTTCGTCGCGCAGTCGGTCCGGTTCGCGCAGCAGGACTCGAGCCCGGATCCGGCCACCCACCGCTTCGACGGCGTCGACAACTGGATGGGGTACGTCGCGGATCGCCGGATCGTCACCGATCAGCTCGCGAAGACGAAGAATCCGGTCGTCCTCTCGGGCGACAGCCACGTCGACTTCGTCTACGACATCAAGAAGGACTACAGCGATCCGGCGTCGCCGACGGTCGCGACCGAGCTGCTGGGCACGTCGATCAGCAGCGAGGGCGACCCATTCATCCCGCAGACGCGGTTCGACGGCTCGGTGAAGAACCCGCAGCTGCGGTTCTTCGACAACCACCGCGGCTACATCCGCTGCACCGTCGAGCGCGAGCGGGTCACGGCCGACTTCCGCGCGGTGTCGACGGTCACAGCACGGACCGCGGCGGTCAGCACGATCGCGACGTTCGTCGTCGACGACGGGAAGCCGGGCGCGCATCGCGCGTGACGCCGCGGCGCTGACCGCGGATCGGGCGCTCGAGATCGCGATCGGAGCCGCGCATGCCGCCGGGGCGGTCCTCAGCGAGCGGTTCCGGGGCCCTGCGATCGGCGTGCGCAGCAAGTCCACGCTGACCGATCTCGTGTCGGAAGCCGACGAGCGGGCGGAGCAGGCGGTGGCGGCGTACCTGGCGGCGCGCCGGCCGGAGGACGCGCTCGTCGCGGAGGAGGGTTCGGGGTACCCCGGTCGGAGCGGGGTCCGCTGGCTCGTCGACCCGCTCGACGGGACGATCAATTACCTCTACGGCCTGCCGCACTGGTGCGTGAGCGTCGCCTGCGCCGACGCGGGCGGCGCGCTCGCCGGCGCGGTGTACGACCCGGTGCGCGGGGAGCTGTTCGCCGCCGCGCGCGGCGGCGGTGCGAGCCTCGGCGGCCGGGCGCTCGCCACGACGAGCGTGGCCGACCCGGCGATGGCCCTTGTGGCGACGGGCTTCAGCTACGACGCCGCCGAACGCGCGGCCCAGACCGCGGTCGTGGCACGGCTCGCCGGGCGGATCCGCGACGTCAGGCGCGCCGGCTCGGCCGCCCTCGACCTCGCGTGGGTCGCCGCGGGCCGCGTGGACGCGTACTTCGAGGTGTCGCGGTCGGCGTGGGACACGGCC
>DASYXA010000102.1:0-2287 GCA_035935465.1 Candidatus Limnocylindria bacterium
TTCGACAGCGACGCGGTGCAGGCCGAAGTCGAGGCGATGACCGCGGCGTTCCGCCGCCGCCGCGACTATCTGGTCGGCCGGTTCCGGGCCGAGCTCATGGGCACGGAGTTCGTGGACCCGCTCGGCGCCTTCTATCTGTACTTCCGCGTGGACGAGCTGTTCACGCGCCACGTGCCGACGGCGACCGAGTTCTGCCGCCGCCTCATCGCCGACGAGGCGCTCGCGCTCGTGCCGGGCGCGGCGTTCGGCGACGACCGCTGGGTCCGGCTCAGCTACGCGGCGAGCGACGAGATGCTGGCCGTCGGGATGGACCGCCTGGTGCGCGAGTTCCGGCGCCTGCGCTCCGAAGCCGAGCCCTCGACGCTCCAGAAGCTCGCGCGCTGATCGGTTCGCCTTGCGAGGCTCCTTCGGCGGGGCCTATGTTTTGCCGCCATGGGGCTTGGTGCGAAACTCGTCGAACGCCGGGGCAAGCCGCCCCGCATCAACTACAAGTGGGATCCTGAGACCGACATCCTGACGGGCTCCGTGAAGGGGAGCTCGAAGGGAAAGGGCGACGGGCTCACCGGATCGGTGGAGCTCGAGGGCAGCGACGGCTCGTTCATCCTGCTCGACGTGTCGGGCGGGGCGATCCGCGGCGTCGAGGTGGTGGTCTGGCCCGACGTCCGGACGGTGGGCTCGCTCCAGCCGCCCGAGCTGGCCCAGGAGGCCGACGTGGTCCTGCCGGGCCGGCGTTCGCAGCCCTCGGTCGCGGCGGTCGAAGTGGACACGCCGCTGACGATCGAGACCAACGCCGCCGAGTCGGTGTTCCGCGTACGCGTCGGACCCTCGCGCAAGGCGGTCCCGGTGCGCGTCGCCGAAGGTTTGCTGGTCGAGCTCGATGACCGCGAGGAGTTGGCGGGCCTGTGGCTCGTCGGTGTGCCACCATTTCCGCACGAGGAGCAGACGTTGTGATCACGGCGATCGTGCAGGTCCGATGCTCGCGCGACCTCATTCCACAGACGGCGGAGGCGATCGCGGGATTGCCCGGCGTCGCCGAGGTCTACTCGGTGGCGGGGGACCACGACCTGATCGCGATCATCAAGGTCAGGAACTACGACGACATCGCCGCGGTCGTGACCGAGCAGATGGTGAAGATCCCGGGTATCGTCCGGACCAACACGATCACCGCGTTCCGGGTCTACTCGCGCAACGACCGCGAAGGCGGGTTCACGCTGGGCGGTGCGTAAACCGCTCGCCACCTCAACGGCGGGGAAGCAGTGAGAATCGCGCACCTCGCCGACGCGCACCTCGGCTTCCGGCAATTCCAGCGGCTCGATCCTTCCGGAGTTAACCAGCGCGAGGCCGACGTGGCCGCGGCGTTCCGCCGCGCCATCGACGCGGTCATCGCGCGCGGCGCCGATCTCGTCGTCATCGCCGGCGACCTGTTCCACGCCGTCCGCCCGACCAATCGCTCCATCATCGAGGCCTTCAACCAGCTCGCCCGGCTGCGCCGCGAGCTGCCGCGCGCGCCGGTCGTGCTCGTCGCCGGCAACCACGACACGCCGCGCTCGGTGGAGGCGGGCTCGATCCTCAAGCTCATGGCCGGACTCGGCGTGGACGTCGTGGACGAGGAGGCGCGCCGGCTCTCCTACCCGGACCTCGGCGTGTCGGTGCTCGCCGTGCCCCACGCGGCGCTGCTCGCCTCGCGCGGCCCGCGCGACTGGCGCCCCGATCCCGGGGCGAAGCACAACGTGCTGACGCTCCACCCCGAGATCGCGGGCTACTTCCCGGAATTCGGCGAGAGCGACTACGGCGGCGTGCACGTCGAGCCGCGCGAGTGGGGCGACGGCTGGGACTACGTCGCGCTGGGCCACTATCACGTCGTGAGCGAGGTCGCGCCGCGCGCGTGGTACAGCGGATCGCTCGAGTACACGAGCCCGAACATCTGGGGCGAGCTGGAGGTCGAGAAGCGTCGCAGGGTCACCAAGGGCATCATGCTGGCCGACCTCACGCGCGGGAAGATCGAGCCCGTGCCGTTGCCGCCGCCGCGACTCGTCCACGACCTGCCGTCGCTCGACGCCGCGGGGATGAACGCGGCGCAGCTCGACGCGGCGATCCAGGGCCGCATCGCGGGGCTCGCCGGCGGCGTCACCGATTCGATCACGCGGCTCGTGGTGTGGAACGTGCCACGCCAGCTCGCGCACGAATTGGACCACGCGGAGCTGCGAGCGCTGCGCGCGCAGGCGCTCCACTTCCAGCTCGACTTGAGGCGGCCCGAGCCGGCGCAGCGCACGGTCGGCATGGGCGC
>DASYXA010000103.1:0-21496 GCA_035935465.1 Candidatus Limnocylindria bacterium
GGCACATAGTGGCGCTTCCGAGGACGATCGCGATCGATGGCCCGGCCGGGGCGGGGAAGAGCACGATCGGCGCGCTCGTCGCGGAGCGGCTCGGCTACCTGTTCCTCGACACGGGCGCGATGTACCGGGCGGTCGCGCTCGCGGCGATGCGCCGCGGCATCGATCCCGACGATGGGGAAACGCTCGCGGACCTGGCGACGAAGGTCCGGATCATGATCGGGCCGCCGACGAAGCAGGACGGCCGCGCGTACACGGTGCTCCTCGATGGCAGCGACGTCACCTGGGACATCCGGTCCGTGGACATCGACCGCAGCGTGTCGCAGGTCGCGCGCGTCCCGGGCGTGCGCGACGCGATGGTCGAGCAACAGCGCGCGCTGGCCGGACAGGCCCGCGTCGTTATGGTCGGCCGCGATATCGGCACGGTGGTGCTCCCGGACGCCGAGCGGAAGATCTTTCTCACCGCATCCGCCGGCGAACGTGCGCGCCGCCGCGAAGAGGAGCTCGCGTCGCGCGGGGAGCGCCGCGCGCGCCAGGAGCTGCTCCACGAGATCCTCCGGCGCGACCAGCTCGACACCGAGCGCGCGGTCTCGCCGCTCAAGGCCGCGGAGGACGCGGTCGTCGTCCAGACCGACGGCCTCTCGGTCCGTGAGGCGCTCGACAACGTGCTGGCGGCGATCCAACGTCCCTGATCGGCCTCCTCGGCGGCCCGACGTGGCCGCAGCGGCGGCTCTGGATCTGGCAGTCGTTGTTCTGGCCGGTGCGGGCGGTCGCGCTGTGGCTCTACCCCATGCGCATCGACGGCCACGAGCGCATCCCGAGGCGCGGGTCCTACATCGTCGTGGCGAACCACATCGACTGGAAGGACCCCCCGGCGCTCGAGTTCACGTTCCAGATCGCCCTGCGGTTCATGGCGAAGATCGAGGCGTTCGACATGTTCCTCCTCGGCGGGCTCATGCGCGGCATCGGCTGTTTCCCCGTCCGCCGCGGCGAGGGTGATCGCCGCGCGATCGTGACCTGCCTCGAGGTGCTTCGGGTGGGGAACCCGCTCGCGTTCTTTCCGGAGGGCACCCGCAGCCGCGACGGCAGCCTGCACCGCGCGCGTCCCGGCGTCGCGTTTCTGGCGCGGAGGTCCGGTGCTCCGATCCTCCCCGCCGCGATCACCGGCACACCCGGCGCGAGGGCGTTCCGGTCGAAGATCCACGTGCGGGTGGGCGAGCCCGTCACGATCGAGGCCCTGGGCTTGGGCGCGAACGCGAGCGAGCAGGAGCTCGCCGATGCGATCATGCGCCTCGTCGCGGCGTTGCTCCCGCCGGAGCTCCGCGGGTACTACGCCGATGCGGTCCAGCGGGCCGGATAGGGCCCGTACACTTGAGCACGTGGAAGTCCTGCTGGCACGCGAGAACGGGTTCTGCTTCGGGGTCAAGAAGGCCGTCGAGCTGACCGAGGCGGCCGCCGGATCCGGCAAGCCGGTGTTCAATCTCGGCCAGGTCGTGCACAACCCGAAGATCAGCGAGCGTCTCGCCGCCCGCGGCGTGAAGGTGATCGCGGATCCGGCCGAGGCCCGGTCGGGGATCGTCGTCATCCGGGCCCACGGCGTTCCGCCGGCGCTGCGGGCGAGCATCGAAGGGCACGGCCTCGAGTGCATCGACGCGACGTGCTCGCTGGTCCTCCGCGCGCAGCGCTTCACGAAGCAGCTGGCCGATGAGGGCTACCGGGTGATCATCCTCGGGACCCCCGCACACCCTGAGGTGGTCGGTCTGGTCGGCTTCGCGGGCACCGACCACACGATCGTCGAGACGAAGAACGACTGGGAGAAGCTCCCGAAGATGAAGAAGGCCGGGGTCGTGTCGCAGTCGACGCAGCCGCCCTGGGCGTTCAAGGAGCTCGTCGGCCACGTGGCCGAGATCAGCCAGGAGCTGAAGGTCTTCAACACCGTCTGCCCGGTCACCATCAAGCGGCAGAACGCCGCCACGGAGCTGGCCGGCCAGACCGACGTGATCGTCGTCGTGGGCGGGAAGAACTCCGCGAACACCCGTGAGCTCGTCAACCTCGCGCGCATCCAGGGCAAGACCGCGTATCACATCGAGCACCCGACGGAGCTCGAGTCCGCGTGGCTCGCCGGCAAGGACCGGGTCGGCCTCATCGGCGGCTGCTCCACCCCGATGGAGACGCTGCTGGAAGTGAAGGAGCGCGCCGAAGCGCTCGCGAGCTGATGCCGCGCGCGGTCGTCGCCATCGTCGGCCGTCCCAACGTCGGCAAGTCCACGCTGTTCAACCGCCTGGTCGGGGAGCGCGTCGCGATCGTCGAGGACCTTCCCGGCACCACCCGCGACCGCGTGTACGCGACGGCGGACTGGAACGGCCGCGAGTTCGCGCTCGTGGACACCGGCGGGCTCGATGACCCGCGGGCCGGGCCGCTGGAGGCCGCGGTCCGCGCGCAGGCCGAGACCGCGATCGACGAGGCGGACGTGGTCCTGTTCGTCGTCGATGCGAAGGCCGGCATCCTCCCCGTCGAGCACGACGTCGCCGACCGCCTCCGGCGCAGCCGCAAGCCGGTGCTCATCGTCGCGAACAAGAGCGACTCATGGCGCGGCGAAGCGCAGTCCGCGGAGTTCTATGCCCTCGGCCTCGGCGACGTTCACACCGTGTCCGCGATGCAGGGCACCGGCACCGGCGATCTCCTCGACGCGGTCGTGGCGGCGCTGCCGCCGGAGGAGGCGAACGAGGGGGCGTACGACGCGCGGGTCGCGATCATCGGCCGCCCGAACGTGGGGAAGTCGAGCTTCCTGAACGCGCTGGTGGGCGAGCAGCGCGCGGTCGTGAGCGCGGTCCCCGGCACGACGCGCGACGCGATCGACACGGCCGTCGAGCGGAACGGCAAGCGGATCCTGCTGGTGGACACGGCCGGCATCCGGCGCCGCGGCAGCATCGCGCACGGCATCGAGCAGTACGCGCTCATGCGCACGGTGCGCGCGATCGAGCGTGCCGACGTCGCGATCCTGCTCATCGACGCGGTCGAGGGCATCGTCGACCAGGACGTGCACAACGCCGGGTACGCGCTCGAGGCGGGCGTGGGGCTGGTGCTCGCGATCAACAAGTGGGATGCTGTCGAACGCGGCATGGAGACGACCGAACGTTTCAGGGCCGACGTGGCGCGCGAGTTCCACTTCGCACCCTGGCTGACCAGCCACTACACCTCCGCGAAGAACGGACGGAACGTCGACGCCGCGCTCGACGACGCCGTGAAGATCGTCGAGGCGCGCCACGCCCACGTCCCGACGGCCGAGCTCCACCGCCTCCTCGTCGACGCGATCGGCTCGCACCCTCCGCCGACGGTACGTGGCAAGGAGGTCCGCTTCCATCACGTGACCCAGGCCGACGCGGCGCTGCCGACCTTCGTCTTCTTCGTCGACCGGCCGGACCTCGTCCACTTCTCGTACCAGCGCTACCTCGAGAACAAACTGCGCGAGCGCTTCCCGTTCCCCGGCACACCGATCCGACTCCAGTTCCGCGGGGCGCGTGACTGATGGAGCTCGTGCGGATCCTGGCCTGCGGCATCGTCGGTTACGGGATCGGCTCGATCTCGAGCGGCTACATCGTCGGCCGGATGTATCGCAACGTCGACCTGCGGCTGGTCGGCTCTGGCTCGACCGGCGCGACGAACACGTATCGCACCCTCGGGCTCGGCGCCGCGCTGCTCGTCGCGATCCTCGACATCTTGAAGGGCGCCGTCTCGGTGTGGGTCGCCTCCGCGATCGTGGATGGATCTTCGGACCAGCGGATCGCCGGGATGGCGGTCGCGGCCGTGGCCGCCGTCGCGGGCCACTGCTGGCCGGCGTTCCTCGAAGGGCGCGGCGGCCGCGGCGTCGCGACGGGATTCGGCGCGCTCCTCTTCGTCGCGACGCCGGCCTGGCTCGGCGCGGTCGTCGCGTTCATGCTGGCCCTCGCGATCACGCGCATGGTGAGCGTGAGCTCGCTCGCATCGGTCGCCGGCGCGCTCCTCGGCTACATCGTGTTCGTGGTCGCCGGCTACCTCGAGTTCCACTGGGCGGTGCTCGGCTTCATCATCGTCGCCGGATCGATCGTCACGATCCGACATCGCGCGAACATCGAGCGGATCCTGCGAGGCAACGAGCCGCGGCTCGGGCAACACCGATCGCCGTCGACGTAGCCGTCCTCCAGGCCGGGTCCTGGGGCACGACGCTCGCGACGATCCTCGCGCGCGACGGTGGACGGCGGGTCGTGCTGTGGACCCGGGACGCCGCGCGGGCGGATGAGATCGCCGCCCGCCGCGAGAACGCCCGCTACCTGCCGGGCGTCACGATCCCGAACGGGGTCCACGTCACGCACGACCTCGAACGGGCGCTCGAGGCGGACGCGCTCGTCGTCGCGGCGCCGGCGCTGGGCGTGCGCGAGCTGCGCGATCGAGTGGCCCCGCGGCTACGGGCAGCGCACCGCCTCTGTTCGGCGACGAAGGGCCTCACCCCGGACGACTCGCGCCGGATGAGCGAGCTCTGGAGCGAGGTCATGCCCGCCGCACGGGTCGCCGTGCTCTCCGGCCCGAACATCTCTCGCGAGATCGCGGCGGGCCTGCCCGCGCCGACGGTCATCGCGTCGACCGATCGCGCCACCGCCAAGGCGTTCCAGGAGCTCCTCGGCACGCCGATGTTCCGCGCGTACACGAACGACGACGTGGTCGGGGTCGAGCTCTGCGGCGCGCTCAAGAACATCGTGGCCCTCGGTGCCGGCGCGATCGACGGCATGGGCTACGGCGTGAACGCGAAGGCCGGTTTCATGACGAGAGGCCTCGCGGAGATCGCGCGCTACGCGTTCGCGAGCGGCGCGAACCCGCTCACCTGCGCGGGCCTGGCCGGCTTCGGCGATCTCATCGCGACCTGCACGAGCGCGCACTCGCGGAACCGGACCGTCGGCGAGCAGCTGGCGAAGGGCGTGGCGATCGCCGAGATCGAGCGGCGGCTGGGCGGCCAGGTCGCCGAGGGCATCGGCACGACCGAGGCGGTCCACGCGCTCGCGACGGCGAAGGGCGTCGACATGCCGATCGTGGCCGAGACCTATCGCGTCCTGTTCGAAGGACGGCCCGTCCGGGAGGCGATGCGCGGGCTCATGGAGCGCGAGCGCGGCGAGGAGCTGTCTGGCCCGCTCGCCGAGGTGTCCCGGCTGTTGCGCGTCAGCGCGGGAGACGTGCCGCGACCGCACTGACCAGGACGTGGGCCTGCGTGTCGACGTGGACCGCGGCCAGGTGGATGTCCAGCGGCGTGGGGTTCACGCCGACCGCGACGAGCAGGACCGCTGCGACGACCAGGAGGACCAGACCGATCGCGATCAGTTCGCTCTCCATTTGGCTCGCCTCGCTTCCGTTCGTTCTCTCCTTCATTCACGATGCGAGGCAGGGAAGTGACGTCCATCCGTAATGCGGCTGTGAAATGGCTCGTCGTCGCGCTCGTCGCCGCCTCGTGTACGGGGCAGCCGCCGATCGCGCTGCCGCCGGCCGGCCCGGCCACGCACACGCTGCGGGTCGTCGCGGCCGGCGCCGACGGCCCGGTCGCCGGCCTGCGGGTCTGCGCCTCGACGCTCTCCGGCGCGCGGTCCTGCACGCCGACCGGACCGGATGGGATCGCGACCTTCACGCTGCCGGCCGGCACGTACCAGGTGCGCTCGGAGGCCCCGGCGAGCCAGCGCCGCGTCGACGCCGACGGCGTGCCGGTCGGCGGGCAGGGCGGCGCGCCGGTCGGCGTGGACCTGTCGACGGGCGACTCGTCCGTCCGCCTCCAGTTCGAGACGGTCCGGCGGATCAGCGGGCGGATCACTGACCCGAGCTCCCAGCCGGTCCCGCTCGCCCCGGTGTGCGCGAACCCACTGTCCCTCGCGGCGACGGTCTGCGAGAAGAGCAGGACCGACGGGACGTACGCGATCGACGTGACCCCCGGGTTCTACAAGCTGAGCGTCGACGGCGGTCCGGGCCTGCGCCTGCTGTCGCAGTGGGCGTTCGGCCGCGTGAACAGCGGCGAGGCCGATGTGATCGACGTGCGCACGGCGGACGCCACCGGCGTGGATGTGACGCTCCGCCAGGGGGTCGTCCTGCAAGGCACGATCACCAACACCGCCGGGCAGCCGGTGAAGAAGGCGCAGGTCTGCACGCACCGGTTCAGCGCATCGCTGCCGTGGGAGTGCGAGCGCACGGACGACCACGGCCACTACGTGGCGCTCCGCGAACCGGATACCTACTGGGTCTGGGTCATCCCCTCGGACGACGACGTCCTGCTCATGCAGTGGTTCGACGACGCCGGTGTCGGCGTGGGTGCCACCCCGGTCGATCTCAGCCGCGACCGCGTGATCGACCAGATGCTCGGTCCCGGCCCGTCCATCGTCGGGCACGTGACCGATCCGACCGGCGCGCCGGTGTTCCATGCGTTCGTCTGCGTCGACACGCCGTTCCCGACCGGTCGGATCTGCCGGCCCACCGACGCGAGCGGGGCCTATCGCGTGACCACCCGGCCGGAGACGTACCTCGTCCAGGTGCTGCCGCCGGATGGCAGCGATCTGGTGCCGCAGTACGTCGGCGGCGGCCGCACCTGGCTCGATGCGGCCACGGTGACGCTGCGCAACGCCGACCGGACCGTCGACGTGTCGCTCGTCCGCGGCGTGAAGGTGAGCGGGGTCATCCGGTCCCAGGCTGGCGTGCCGCTCGAGGGCGCGTCGGTGAACGTGTCCGACGCGCAGGGCATCGTCACGGCGACCTACACCGACGAGACCGGCGCCTACTCGGTCGCCGTGCCGGCCGGCCGGTACACGTTCGACTTCTTCGCCCCGTTCCCGAGCCAGGTCGTGAGCGTCGAGGGCCGGCCGGTCACGGTCGACAAGCCAATGACCATGGACGTCACCCTCGCCGACGCGAACCCCTGACCGCGCCCATAATCCGAAGCACATCCACCGGGGAGGACGACTCATGGACCTGCGCTCGCTCATCGCCCCGCGCCTCGTGGCGCACGCTCACTGCGACATCCCGTGCGGCATCTACGACCCGACGGCGGCCACCATCGCCGCGCAGACCGTCGCGAAGATGGTCGAGAAGATCACCGGCGCGGGCGGCGGCGACGACGCCAGCCGCAACCTGTACGTCCGGTCGGTCGCGGTGAAGGAAGAGCATGCCCAGCTCTGCAAGAAGGAGCTGCTGATCCTCTGGACCGACTACTTCAAGCCCGAGCACCTCGAGAAGTACCCGAAGCTCCACGACACGTTCTGGAAGGCCGCGAAGCTCTGCTCCAAGAACAAGCAGAGCGTCGACGCGCAGGCCGCCAGCGACCTTCAGGCCGCGGTCAAGGAGATCGCGGACATCTTCTGGGCGACCAAGAAGTAAGGCCGACGACGACGCTGTTCGCCGTCGCCGTCGTGGGCCGCAGCATGGAGCCGACCGTCCGAGACGGCGATTGGCTGCTCGTCCGGCGGCTCCGCCGGGCGCCGCGGGCCGGCGAGGTCGTCGTCGCGACGGATCCCCGCGAGCCCACCCGCCTCCTGGTGAAGCGCGTGCGCCAGGTCACCGCCGCCGGCGTGACCGTCGAGGGCGATCATGCCGATCCCGCGGAGTCGACCGACTCGCGTCAGTTCGGGCCGCTGCCCGGCTCCGCGGTGATCGGCCGTGCGGTCCTGCGCTACGCGCCGCTGCGCCGGATCGGGCGCGTGCGATGACCGACGTGACCTGCGCCCGGTGCGGCAACACCCGGCAGGGGGCCGGGAAGACCGGCCTGCCCGGCGCGCTCGGCCTCGAGATCGAGCAGCGGGTCTGCGCCGAGTGCTGGAAGGACTGGACCGCTGCCCAGATCCGCGTGATCAACCACTACGGCCTGCGGCCCGCGCTGCGAGAGGATCGGGAGAAGCTCTACGGCTTCACGCGCGAGTTCCTCAATCTCGCGACGTAGTATTCCGGGCCTATGAGCGAGGAGCGCGGGACCACGGTCGTCGCCGAGGGCGAGCCGGGGCAGGACGGCGTCTACGTCTACTGCATCATCGAATCGACCGAGCCCCGTACGTTCGGCGCGCTGGGTATCGGCGGCCGCGGCGACGAGGTCTTCACGATCCAGTACCGCGACCTCGCGGCGGTGGTGAGCCGCGCGCCGCTCATCGTGTACGACCCGACCCGCGAGAACGCCCTCACCCACGAGCACGTCCAGGAAGTGGTGATGAACGAGCACGGCTTCACGCCGGTGCCGATGAGCTTCGGGACGCTGTTCAAGACCGACAACGACACCGTCGAGTTCCTCAAGGACACCTACGACGCGCTGCGCGACGTGCTGGTGAAGATGAAGGACAAGCTCGAGTTCGGGCTGAAGGTGAACTGGGACCGCGACGAGGTCCTGCGCGAGATCGAGGAGCAGAACGAGGAGATCCGGCGGCTCAAGGCCGAGATCCAGACGAACACCCAGTCATCGACCTACTTCGCGCGCATGCAGCTCGGCCGGCTGGTCGAGCAGGCGCTCGCGGACAAATCCGACTCGTTCGTGCGGGAGATCTACGACCACCTGCGCGATGCCGCGATCGCGTCGCGGTCGAACAAGGTCATCGGCGACAAGATGATCATGAACGCGGCGTTCCTCGTCGCGCGCGACCAGGCGGAGCACTTCGACACGCGCGTGCATGACATCGGCCTGAAGTTCGAAGGCAAGCTCTCGCTCAAGTACACCGGCCCCTGGCCGCCGTACAACTTCGTGACCATCCGGCTCCAGCTCGAGCGCTCGGCCTCGGTCTAGGCCGTGTTCGGCCTCGGCAAGCTGCTCATGCTCCCGTACTCGTTGCCGGCTGCCGGGATCAAGTACTGCCTGCGTCAGGTGATCGACATGGCCGAGCAGGAGCTGATGGACGACACCGCCGTGAAGGAAGAGCTCATGCTCCTCAACCTGCGGTTCGAAGAGGGCGAGATCGACGAGGCGGAGTTCCGGCGTCAGGAGGCCCCGCTCCTCGCGCGGTACTCGGAGATCAGGGCGTACCGCAGGCGGCTCGCGGAGGAGCAGCTCGCGGGCCTCCTGTCCGAAGAAGGGGATGAGCGGGTGACGGTGATCGAGACACCCCGGGAGCTCGACCGGCCCGCGTGAGCCTGGTCTACGTCTACGCGATCGCCCGCGGTGATCGCGTGCCGCCGCCCGGCCTGCGCGGCCTCGACGGCGGTCCGGTGTTCGCGGTCCGGGAGGGCGACCTCGTCGCGTTCGCGAGCGCCGTAACGGAGGGCGAGTTCGCGGAGGCGCCGTTGAACGCGCACCTCGCCGACCTCGAGTGGCTGGCGCCGCGCGCGGTGCGTCATCAGGAGGTCAACGCCGCCCTGGCGGGAGCCTGCGATCCGCTCGTGCCGCTCTCGTTCGGGACCGTGTTCCGCGACGCGGCGGGCGTGGCGCGCATGCTCGGCGAGCGCCGCGCGGAGATCGGACCGCGGTTCGACGCCCTGCGCGGCAAGGCGGAGTGGATCGCGGTCGTGCGCCGCGATCCGGCCGCGGCGAAGGGCGCGGTGGAGCGGGACAGCGAGGTGCTCCGCGGGCTCCGCGCGGAGATCGCGTCCGCGCCGCCCGGTCGGGCGTATCTCGTGACCCGGCGCCTCGATGAGGCGGCGCGCCAGGAGCTCCGCGCGAGCGACGCCGGCGCGATCGGCGCGGCGGTCGAGGCCTTCGAGCGCGCGGGCATGCGCCTGTTCCGCGAGCCGTTGGTCGAGGACGCCGGCGGAGGGATGCTCGCGCGGTTCTCGGTGCTCGCCTCGCGCGACGCGACCGGGATGCTCGAGGGCATCACCGCGACGTACGCGAAGAGCTGGGCGCCGCGCGGCTACGCGCTCGAGCTCAGCGGGCCGTGGCCGGCGTACCGTTTCTCGACGGTGGACCTCGAGTGACCGCCCGGCTCGCGGCGCTGCCCGACGAGGAGCTCTCCGTCCTCGACCTCGCCGACCGGCTGCTCAACCGCGGCGTCGTCATCACCGGCGAGGCGACGATCTCCGTCGGGGGTGTCGACCTGATCTACCTCGGCCTCAACCTGATCCTCACCGCCACCGAGTCGATCGCGCAGAAGGAAGCCCGCCTCCGGTGACGCGGCTCCTGGCGCACGCGATCACGCGCCGCGTGACCGGCGGCCCCGAGCGAGGGCTCCGCGGCCGGCCGCTCGAACAGATCTCGGCGGGCGAGCTGGGGCTGTGGGCCACGCTGTGGGATGGCGAGCCGGTGCTCTCGCGTGACGACGCGTTCGCGCACCACGACCTGGTCGGCGTCCTCTGCGACGCCGGGCCGTGCCTGCCGGTGCGGTTCGGGACCTGGCTGCGCGACGAGGATGCCGCGCGGCGGTCGCTCGAGGCGGAGCAGGCGCGCTTCGTTGCCGCGGTCGACCGGCTCGGCGACGGGCGCGAGGTCGCCATCACGCTCCTCTGGCCCGACGCCCCCTCCCCGGAGGGCCGCGGGCACGCGGTGACGGCCTCGGGCCGGGCGTATCTGGAGCGGGTGCGGGCGACGCAGGCCGTCACCGACGAGCGTCGGACCGCCGCCGAGGCGCTCGCGGCGCGTCTTCGGCGCGAGCTGGCGGTCGACCAAGCGGACGTTCGGCATGAAAGTTGCCCGAGCGCCGAGGTGGCGCTGTCCATGTCGCTACTGGCTCCGAGGGATGAGGCCGACGCGCTCAAGGCGCGGGCGACGGCGTCCGTGGGCGCGATCGAGGGCGTCCGCGGGGTGGTGAGCGGCCCGTGGCCGCCGTACAGCTTCACGGAGGAGCTTGGGGCTGGCCATGGCGGATGAGATCGCGGAGCTCCGGCGCGAGCTGGAGCGCGTCCGCGGCATCCTCCCGGAGCGGGTCAACGTCGATCCGGAGGGTGTCGAGCAGGGGCTGGCGAAGCTGGTCCTCACGCTCGTCGAGTTCCTCAGGCAGCTGCTCGAGCGACAGGCGATCCGGCGGATGAATGGAGGAACGCTGACCGATGACGAGATCGAACGGGTGGGCCTGGCGCTGATGCGCCTCGAGGCGAAGGTCCGCGAGCTGGCGGTGGCGTTCGGGCTCGACCCCGACGACCTCAATCTCGGCCTCGGTCCGATCGGGAAGCTATTGTGACCGGCCAATGAGCATGAGCGGACGCGGGATCTCGCCGGCACCGTCGACCAGCATCATCGACATCCTCGACCGGGTGCTCGACAAGGGCCTCGTGGTCGCGGGCGACATCAGCATCTCGCTCGCGAACGTCGAGCTGCTCACGATCCGCATCCGGCTCCTGGTCTGCTCGATCGACAAGGCGGAGCAGATTGGCCTGAACTGGTGGCGCTACGACAAGAACCTCGTCGCGCCCGGCGCCGCCGCCGGCGTCGAGCCCGGCGAGGTCAAACGCCTGGAACAACGGATCGCCGAACTCGAGCGCACGCTGAAATCCGCGAATCCGAAACGTTAGGAGCCGAAAGAGATGCCCGTTGAACGCGCCGCTGGTGGTTCGAGCCTCATCGATGTCCTCGACCGCATCCTCGACAAAGGCATCGTCATCGACGCGTGGATCCGGGTGTCGCTCGTCGGCATCGACCTGATCACCGTCGAGGCCCGCGTCGTCGTCGCGTCGATCGACACGTACCTCCGCTACGCCGAAGCCCTCGGCATCACCTCGACGGTCGCCCGTCCGGCGGCCGGACCCGGCGCCGGCGGGGCGATCGGCGCCGGCGGGCTATCGGGCACGCCGACGTCGGCACCGGCCGGCGCAGCGGAACGACGCTAGCCGCTCGGTGACCGGCTGATGGCCGGAACGAGGGAGCGCCCCACGGTCGACGAGGTCGACGCCGTCCCGGCCGAGCTCTTGGCCGGGGGCGATCCCGAGGCCGCGCTCGTGCCGGTGCTGGACGGCCTGGCGCGCGCGTTCGGCTACGAGCGGGCCCTCGTCGCGCTGTCCGATGACCGCGCGAACGTGCTCGGCGGGCGCTTCGGCCGCGGGATCGCCGACCAGATCGCCGAGGCGTTCCGCGTTCCGCTCGTGAACACGCAGGACCCGGCGGTGGTCGCCCTACAGACCGGCGTCCCGCAGCGCGTCGACGACGTGACGTCCGACGACCGCGTCACGCCCGCCACGCGGGAGATCCTGAGCGAGCTCGGGTTCGAGTCCTTCGTCGTCGCGCCGCTGCGCGGGGCCGGTCAGCCCGCGATCGGCGTGGTGCTCTTGTCGAAGGGCACACCGGCGAGCGACGCCGACGTCCAGGCCCTCGCGCCGTTCGCGACGCAAGCCGGCAGCCTGCTCGCGCAAGCTCGCGACGCGGCGGAGCTTCGCCTCGGCGGCGAAGCGCACGCGGTCGAGAAGGAGTGGCTGTGGTGGATGGTCAACGCCTTCGCCGACCCGGTCGTCGTGACCGACGAGCAGAACGAGCTCGTGCTCGCGAACCACAGCGCTGAGCTGCTGTTCAAGAGCGGGAAGGACGACAGCGCCGGCAAAGCGCACGCGATCTCGATGAACAACTTCCTGTTCACCGCGGCGCTCTCCACCTGGAACCTCCAGACCGCCAGCGAGCGTACCCGCGAGCTCACCCTGGTCGACCCGATCGAAGGCGACGAGCTCATCTTCGAGGTCATCACCACGCCGGCGACGAACTTCCGGATCGGGGCCAGCGGCGTCGTGTCGGTGCTGAAGAACGTCACGGACCTGCGGCACGTGACGCGGGAGCTCTCCGCGAACATCCAGCGGCTCCAGTCGGTCGACCAGGAGATCCGGATGGAGCGGGACCGCCTGGATCTGGTCCTCCGCAACGTTCCGAACCCGATCATCGTCGTCGACAATACGAACGAGATCGTCAGCCTGAATGCCGCGGCGGAGCGGCTGTTCAAACCGCCGCGCGATCCGCTGGTGCAGTCGCGGCGCGCGCAGGTCGCGATGCGCAACGACGCGAAGTTCACCTCGTTCCTGGCGCAGCTGTCGCTCGACCCGTCACCCCGCCGGAGCGGCGAGCTGCGCCTCACCGACGTGGACACCGGCGAGGATCTGGAGATGCAGGTCACCGCGAACGAGGTCCGCGACCCCGTGGGCGCGACGGTGGCGACCGTCTCGGTCATGCAGGACGTCGGCCGGCTCCGTGAGCTCGAGCGCCGCCGCCTCGAGCAGGCGCTCTTCGATTCGGAGAAGCTCGCCGCGACCGGCCGGCTCGCCGCCTCGATCGCCCACGAGATCAACAACCCGCTCGAGGCGATCCAGAACGCGCTCTACCTCCTGGTGAAGCGCATCCCCGAGGATGACCCGAACGCGAAGTTCCTGGGCATCGCGATGAAGGAGACCGAGCGGATGAGCCGGATCCTCCGCCAGATGCTCGGCTTCTACCGGCCGGCCGCCGACCTCGCGCCGACGGACCTCAACGCGCTGATCGACGAGGCCGAGGCGCTCGTCTCCAAGCGCCTCCGGGACCGCGGCGTGAAGGTCGAGAAGCAGCTGCAGCCCGACCTGCCGAAGGTGATGGCGTCGGCCGACCAGATCAAGCAGGTGATCCTGAACCTCGTGCTGAACGCGGCCGAGGCGATGCCCAAGGGCGGCGTCGTCACGATCGCGACCGAGTCGCACCGCGACGCCGCGTCGGGCTTCATCCGGACGGATGCCGTACGCGTCCAGGTCGCGGACACCGGGCCCGGCATCGCCGAGGAGTACCTCCCGCACATCTTCGAGCCGTTCTTCTCCACGAAGGGGGAGAAGGGGACCGGGCTGGGCCTCTGGGTGAGCCTCGGCATCGCGCAGAGCCACGGTGGGCGGCTGCAGGTCCGCAACCAGCCCGGCGGCGGCACGGTGTTCAGCATGACGCTGCCGATCGGAGGGCCGCCGACCGATGCCGCCTAAGGTCCTCATCGTCGACGACGAGGAGAGCGTGACCATCACGATGGCCGCGATCCTCGAGATGGACGGCTACAGCGTCGCCACGGCGCTCCGCGGTCAGGACGCGCTCGCGCAGATCGAGGCCCAGGAGTTCGACCTCGTCCTCACCGACCTGCGGCTCGACGACTTCGACGGCATGGACGTGCTCGCGGCCGCACGGCGCAGATCGCCGGACACCGTCGGGATCGTGCTCACCGGGTATGCGTCGCTCGAGTCCGCGGTCAAAGCGCTCCGCGAGGGGGCGTACGACTACATGCTCAAGCCCGCGGACGTCGAGGAGCTGCGCGCGACGGTCGCGCGCGGGATCGAGCGGCGCAAGCTCGGCGAGCAGCTCCGGGCGCGGGTGGCCGACCTCGAGGAGGCGAACCGCACGATCAACGACCTGAACGAGGGGCTCCAGGACCGGATCGCAGCCGCCACCGCCGAGCTGCAGTCGAGCTACGAGAAGCTCCAGGAGCTCGACAAGCTGAAGTCACAGTTCCTCTCGATCGCATCGCACGAGCTGAAGACCCCGATCACCGCGATGTCGGGTTTCGTGCAGATCGCGGTCCGCCGGATCAAGCGCCGCCTCGCGGCCGGCCGGCCGAACGAGGGGGACTGGAAGAAGGAAGAGGAGACGCTGCTCGAGCAGCTCGAGGTCGTGCAGCGGCAGACGTCGAAGCTGGCGCGGCTGGTGGACGAGCTGCTCGACGTGTCGCGCATCGAGTCGGGCCGGCTCGAGCTGCGGGTGTCGGACGTCGACCTGCCGGAGCTCATCGCCGAAGTCATGCGCCGGCACCAGCTGATGGCGACGAAGCACGAGCTGCATCTGAAGTACGCCCCCGACGCGAAGCTCGGCGTTCGCGGCGACCGCGATCACCTCGAGCAGGTGCTGAACAACCTGGTCGGCAACGCGATGAAGTATTCGCCCGACGGCGGGCCGATCGAAGTGACCGTGACGCGGGCGGGGGAGCAGGAGGTCGAGTTCTCGGTCGGCGACCACGGGATCGGGATCCGCCCGGCGGAGCTCGCGCGCGTATTCGGGCTCTTCTACCGCTCGCCGGACCGGCTCGCGCGCGATGTCGGCGGAATGGGTCTCGGCCTCTACATCACGAAGGAGATCGTGGACCGGCACAACGGACGGATCTGGGCCGAGAGCGAGCCGGGCAGGGGGACGACGTTCCACGTCGCGCTGCCGGCGAGCGTACCCGCCCCCGTGGAGGCCTGAGCGGAGCGTGCTTCGCCTCTCGGCGAAGTAGCCTCCTAGTTGACTGGCTGTCGGGGTGGAGGGATTTGAACCCTCGAATCTCTAGTCCCCCAGACTAGTGCCTTGAACCGGGCTAGGCCACACCCCGTGACCTACTCAGTGTAGCGACGAGCGGGGTTCTTGAATGGCCTCGGCGGGATGCCGAGCGCTGCACGTGTCCGGCGCCCGAGCAGACGCGCGCACGCGTTGCAGCGGCGGTGCACCGTGCCATTCCGACGTCGTGCAACGCGGTCGTACGTGTGGCCACGTATGCACTGCGTGGACCCGCCTTTCAGGCGGACCTGCGCGGTGAACGCGGCCATGACATCCCGCGCCTGCGCACGTTTCACAGCGCCGAGCCACGGACCCACGACTTTCAGGACATGCTCGATGGCGGACACGCCCTCCGCCACCCATTTGAAGTCATCGGGTTCCCCATGGCACTCGATGTGGCCCACCCGCACGACCCGGAGCAGCTTGCGAAGGACAGGCGCTGGGATCCCGACTGCCCCATGCTGGGTCGACGAAGCGCGGATCCGATACCACGGTCGGCCGCCGACCCTCGGGTGGGAGCGAACGAGGCCGAAACAGCCTTCACCGTCGAGAAACCCCGCTGCCCACGCCCGGTCCAGCCGAACGCGCTGGGCCGCCGTGATCGAAGCAGGCGCGCGCTCAGGGGCGATCCCTGTCCGGCGGCGGCCAGGCCTGGCCCGGTACCGCCCGCTCGAGTACTGCGTCTCGACGGCGGCGATCGCTGTGTTCGCCTGGTCGCGCTTGACCGTGCCGATCCATGGGCGAAGGAGCTGGAGAACGGCGCGGGAACCGCTGTAGTCCGTCGCCCGCCAATAGAACATTCCTCCCGAAGGCCGGCTGATCTGACCGAGGCCGGGCAGCGCTTCGTCGAAACGCACAAGGACCTCGGGCACGACGAACGCGCCCGACTGCGCTACTACGACGTTCAGCTGGAGATATCCAGGTCGCGCCGCCAAGCTCCTTGCGAACGTGCTGCCCTCCCCGTCAAAGAAGCCTCCAGCCCATGCCAGGCGCTCGAGCTGCCGCTGCCGCGCGCTGATCCGCATCGCCCGAATATGCACATCTCGTAACGTCGTGTGAAGCCCATGACACTGCCATCGCGACGCACACCCGCCGACGCGGCGCAGCTCAAGCGCCTGCAGGCGCGCATCCGCGCGTGCACGAAGTGCGTCGCCGCCGGCTACATCGACGCGGCGGCGCCGGTCGTCGCCGGTGCCATCACCGATCGCGTGATGATCGTCGGCCAGGCCCCGGGCGTCGTCGAGCTCACGACCCGCGTGCCGTTCTCGGGCCGTGCGGGCGCCGAGCTGCGGCGCTGGCTCGCGCGCGCCGGCATCGACGCGGCTCATCTGCCGTACCGCACCGCGATCACCAAGTGCTTTCCGGGCAAGGCGTCGGCCGGGGCGGGGGACCGCCGGCCATCGCCGCCGGAGATCGCGCTCTGCGCGCCGTGGCTCGAGGCCGAGCTCGCGCTCGTGCGGCCCCGGATCGTCCTGCTCGTCGGCACGCTGGCCATCGAGCGCCTCTGGGGCAAGGCCGCGCTCAGCGCGATCGTCGGTCGCTCGAAGCGCAGTCCGGCACTCGACGGGGCGCTCCTCATCCCGCTCCCACACCCGAGCGGCGCGTCGCGCTGGCTCAACGATCCGGCCAACCGCGAGCGGCTCGATCGGGCCCTGCGGCTCCTCGCCCGGGCGTCACGGGCCTTGCATTCCGGCCGACGGTGCAGGTAGAGTGCGCTCACGCAGGTGATGCTCGTAGCAGCTCTCCCCGCAGGAGGTGCAGTGACCGCGTTGTCGGACGACGCTGAGTTCCTTACGACCGACGAAGTGGCCAAACGCCTGCGCGTTCACCCCACGACCATCTTGCGCCGCCTCGGCGCGGTGGACGACGCGGATCCGGAGCGCATCCCTGCGGTCCGGGTCGGTCGGGTCTGGCGCATCCCGCGTCGCGAATTCGAGGAATGGCTCGCTCGCTCCAGCCAGGCCGGTCGGATGACCGGGCGGCAGCGGCGGCTGTTCTGACGTGAGGGCGCGCCGATCACTCTTAGAGGAAGGGAGGTGGACCTAGATGCCCGCAAAGAAGAAGGCTGCCAAGAAGACCGCGAAGAAGAAGGCGAAGAAGAAGTAGCTCTCGCTTCGTGACGGCGGCGCCGCGGGCGGGCGGCGCTGGCCGGACTTTCGTAGGGGTACCACTCGGGCCTTCGGTAACGTTCCGATAACAGCGGGCGCTCGGGCCGCGTTGGCCCTAGCGATGACCAGAACGGCGTCGGCCCTCGGGCTTGCCCTCCTCCTGACGCTGTCGAGCCTGAGCCTGAACGCTCGCTCGGCGAACGCGCTGACGCCGGTCGGCTCGGACGTGGCCCAGTCCGCGGTGCAGGCCGACATGCTCCAGACCCTCAACGACCATCGCTCCTCGGTCGGCGCGCCGACGATCGGCGCGGATGCGCGGGTGAACGCCGCCGCGCAGAACCACGCGAACTACAGCTCGGCGAATGGCTACATGGGCCACTTCGAGACGGCCGGCTTGCCGTACTACACCGGCTACTCGGCGCGTGACCGGCTCAGCGCGGCGGGCTGGACGACCGCGTTCGTGAGCGAGGTCGCGACCGGCGGTTCGAGCGGCATCGACGGCGTGAACCAGCTCTGGGACGCGCCGTACCACCGCCTCGGCATGCTGCATCCGAATTCGGTCGCCACAGGCTGGGGCTACTCGACCGTCGGCGGCCGCGGCTCGACCGTCGGCGACTTCGTCTACGACTTCAGCACGCGCCCGGTGAACTACGTGCGCTCGCCCGCCGCGGGCCAGACCGGCATCCCGACCAGCTGGAGCGGCCGGGAATCGCCGAACCCGCTGCCCGCGGGCGTGTCCGGTCCGGTCGGCTACCCGATCATGCTCGTGTATTCGGCCGGCCGGAACGTGACGATGCGCGCGGCGGAGGTCGTCGCGCCGGACGGCTCGCGCGTCGCGATCTACTACGCGCCGCAGCAGTTCGAGTACGACTATCAGGTCATCATCCCGCAGCGGCCGCTCGCCTCCGGGACGACCTACCACGTGCGCTTCGACATCAACGTGAACGGCGTCATGGCGACGAACGAGTGGGACTTCACCACCGCCGGCGCCGGCGGGGCGTCGGTCCCGCCGCCCGCGGGGACGTTCCACTCGGCGTTCGTGAGCGAGAGCGCGTGGCCGACCCTCGCGCCGGGCGCGTCGGCGACGCTCACCGTCACGTTCCAGAACACCGGTACCGCGACCTGGCAGCGGGGCGTCGCCGGGAAGCAGGCGAACCTCGGCCTGAACGGCGACACCGTCGCGTTCGCGAGCCTCGGCATGAACGACGGCTGGCTGTCGGCGAACCGGCTCGCGACCACGGTCGAGAGCTCGGTCGCGCCGGGCCAGACCGGGACGTTCACGTTCAACGTCCGTGCGCCCGCGATGCCGGGCGCCTACCGCTTGCCGCTGCGCCCGGTGATCGACGGCGTCACTTGGATGGATGACGCCGGCGTGTTCATGGTCATCGTGAGCGCGTCGAGCTACCACTCGAAGTGGGTCTCCCAGTCCGCCTACCCGACGCTCCGCGTGGGGCAGGTCAGCGCGCCGCTGACGATCGCGTTCGCGAACACCGGCACGAGCGCCTGGCTGAGGGGCGCCGCCGGTCAGGAGGCCCGGCTCGGGATCAACCTCGACGACGTCACCTGGTCGTCGCTCGGCGTGAACTGGCCGCTCCGGAATCGCGTCGCGACGCAGACCGAGGCGACCGTCGCCTCGGGTCAGACCGCGACATTCACCTTCCAGGTGAAGGCGCCGGCCACGCCGGGCGTGTACTCGATCCACCTGCGTCCCGTGATCGACGGCACGACGTGGATGGAGGACGAAGGCGTGTACCTGATCATCACCGTCACGCCGTAGCTAGTCGGTGAACACGACCTCGTAGAGCTCGCGGCAGCGCGGGCACTTCACCGAAGCGGCATACGGCGGGTTCGGCGGGACGTCCGAGTGCTCGCGGGTCACGAATCGCGGGCCGACGTGTTCCCCGCAGAACGGGCAGACCGTGGCGTACGCCAGGAAATCGCGTCGGCGCGCGGTGATGCGCCGGCCTTCGGCTCCCTGCGCTCGCATGCGGGTATCTTAGGGACGTGGCCGAGACGGCATCCGTCGGATCCGGGGACGCGAAGCGACCGAAGGGTCGCACGAAGACCGCGACCGTGACCAAGACCCTCACGGTCGGCGACCTCGCGCCCGACTTCACCCTTCGGGCGCACGACGGACGCACGATCGCGCTCTCGGCGCTGCGCGGGCAGCGCGTGGTCCTCGCGTTCATGGCCTTCGCGTTCAGCGGCACCTGAAACCACGAAGCTCCGGCGCTCGCGTCGCTGCAGCAGCGATATGAGGCGGGGACGACCCAGGTCGTGGGTATCACGTGCGATCCGGTCTACGCGCTGAAGGCCTGGGCAGAGCAGCTCGGCATCACGAGCTATCCGTTCTGCTCCGACTTCTGGCCGCACGGCGCCACGGCGCGCCTGTACGGCGTCTTCAACGAGGAGATCGGCCGGCCGGAGCGCGCGATCATCGTCGTCGATGCCCGGGGGATCGTCCGGTACATCGATGTCCACACGCTGCGCGAAGTACCCGACGAGGAAGAGATCGCCGAGGAGCTCCAGAAGCTGCCGCCCGCCTAACGGGTCGGGATGAGGTACGCCCGGCCTTCGTCCGCGATCGTGAACCGGACGATGGCGCCGACGCTCGCGGGCAGGCTCTCGCCCTTCACCAGGAGGGCCGCGCCGCAGTCGACCACCGTGAGCTCGCCGGTCGCAGCGATCGTGCCCTCGACCACCGCGCCCGGCGCCACGAGGCCGCCGGTCACGCCGGATCCGGTTCCCGCCGAGACGTCCGTGGCGGTGTACTCGATCGCCATCGTCACGCGGTCACCGATCGCGAGCCGCGCCTTGCGCACGGCTCCGGTCGCGTCCCTGGCGCGCAGGTCGAGCCGCTCGCCGAGCTCGCCCGCGCGCATGGTGACGACGATGTCGCCGCGGGTACCGTCGAGCGCGATCACCACGCCGCGCGACGCGTGCCGGCGCCACTTCTCGATGAACGCGAGCTGATCGAAGTCGAGCACCGTCGGTACGATATGCGCGCGGGTGTTCGGGCCGCGTTTCCTCGACCTGGGCGCCACGCTCGTGCAGCGGTGGCCGGCCGTCGCCGGTGGGTCCGAGACGCTGCGCGGGTGCGAGACCCAGGTCCCGCGGGTCATGCTGACCGCGTCGCGGTCGTCGCCCGGCGTGTGCCGAAGCTGCGGTCCCGGTCGACCCCTTGGCGGTGACGGTTCGCGGTGCTACAACAGGATTGTTGATCGGCCAAGTCGGAAATCGTCCGAGCCCCCTGTTCCGCGGGCCCGATTGCTTCGGGCTCACCTGCTGGTGTCTCTAGGCCGCTGACGGCGGCCGTCGCCCACGAGACCCAGCACCGCCACCGCAGGCGGGTAGATGAAGGGGACGACAGCTATGTCTGGTTACGCCCATCCCGAAACGCTCGTCGAGACCGATTGGCTCGCCGAGCACGCGACCGACCCGAACGTACGGGTCTTCGAGGTCGACGTCGACACCGCCGCGTACGAGCAGGGCCACGTCGCAGGAGCCGTCGGCCTCGATTGGAAGACGGACCTGCAGCAGCGGCCGGTGCGCGACCTCATCTCCAAGACGGCGCTCGAGGCGCTCCTCTCGAAGAACGGCGTCGTGCCGAACACGACCATCGCCGTCTATGGCGACAACAACAACTGGTTCGCGGCCTGGTTCTTCTGGCTCCTCAAGTACTACGGCCACCAGGACGTGCGTCTGGTGAACGGCGGGCGCACCACGTGGCTCGCCGAGCAGCGCCCGATCACGACGGCCGTGCCGGCGTATCCGGCCGGCCGGTACACGGCGACCGGGCCCGACGGCTCGATCCGAGCACTCCGCGCCTACGTGCTCGAGGCCGTGGAGAAGGGCGGGAAGGCGCTCGTCGACGTGCGCTCGCCCAAGGAATTCTCGGGCGAGCTCCTCGCGCCGGAGAACCTGCCGCAGGAAGGAGCGCAGCGCGGCGGTCACATCAAGGGTGCGGTCAACGTGCCCTGGGCCAGCGCGGTCGGCGAGGACGGCCGGTTCAAGGCCGCCGACGAGCTGAGGCGGATCTACGGCGACACGGGCCTCGCCGGGTCGACCGAGACGATCGCCTACTGCCGCATCGGCGAGCGCAGCTCGCACACCTGGTTCGTGCTGAAGTACCTGCTCGGTCACGAGCGGGTCCGCAACTACGACGGCAGCTGGACCGAGTACGGCAGCCTGATCGGCGCGCCGATCGAGAGCGGCGGCTAGGCCGAGCACCGCGTGGCGCGCACGACTGGCA
>DASYXA010000104.1:0-7553 GCA_035935465.1 Candidatus Limnocylindria bacterium
GAAGGCGTGCGCGCCGTGATGAGCGCGCACATCGTCGTGCCTGGCATCGGTGACGCGCCGGCGACCATCAACCCGAGCGTCATGACGGGATTGCTGCGCGGCCGGCTTGGATTCGACGGGCTGGCGATCAGCGACGGGCTCGACATGCGCGGCATCAGCGGCGGGCGTGGGATCGTGAGCGCCGCAGTGCTCGCCCTGCGGGCGGGATGCGACGCGCTGTGCGTGGGGGGCGGACCGACCGGCCCCGAGGCCCTTGACGAGATCGTGGAGGCGCTCGTGGCCGGCGTGGACGGCAGCCGCCTGGCCGAAGCCGCCGGGCGGGTCGACGCGCTCGCGGCGTGGCGTGCAGCTCGGATCTCGGATGGTCCGGACCATCCGCGCAAATCGGGCGCGGAAATGCCGGTTGGTCGCGACCATCCGGGGATCGGCCTCGTGGCGGCGCGGCGCGCCTTACGCGTCTTCGGCGACGTCCAGGTGCGCGACCATGCAGTCGTGATGCGTTTCGACTCAGCGCCTTCGATCGCCGCCGGCGATATGCCATGGGGCATGGCGGCCGCACTGGCGCGGCGTGGAGTCGAGGTGAGCGAGGGCGCCGAGCTGCCGGGCGCGAGCCTCGTGCTGGTGGTGCGCGACCTCCACCGCCATGCCGGTGAACGCAGCAAAGTCGAAGCGCTCCTCGAGCGCCGGCCCGACGCGGTCGTCGTCGAGATGGGGGTGCCATTGTGCCGCCCCCGAGGTGCGACCTCGTACCTCGTCACCAATGGCGCCGCGCGTGTGTGCGCCGATGCGGCCGCCGAGGTGATGCGGCCGTGAGCGAAGAAGTCCACCCTCGCGCTGACGAGCTCGACGCGATGAGCTCGCTCGAGCTCGTCAGCCTCATGCAGGAGGAGGACGCGCGCGCAGTCCGGGCGCTCGAACCCCAGCTCGAGAACATCGCCCGCGCCGTGGACGCGATCGCGGCGAAGCTTCGCGGCGGAGGGCGCATGCACTACTTCGGCGCAGGCACCAGCGGACTCATCGCCGCGATGGACGCCTTCGAGTGTTCCCCGACCTTTGGCGTCGACGTCGTGCGGGCGCACGTAGTGACCGAGGCCGGCCAGGAGGACGACAGCGAGCTCGGGGAAAAGCTGGCGCACGAGGCCGGACTGCGACGGGGTGACGTCGCGGTCGGCGTCAGCGCGAGCGGCCGCACCGCCTTCGTGCTGGGGGCGCTGGCGCAAGCCGCCCAGGACGGCGCCGTCCGAATCGCGATCACGTGCAGGCCCGAATCGCAGCTTGGCCGCCTGGCCGACGTCGCGATCGAGGTCGAGACCGGCCCGGAGGTGATCGCCGGCTCGACGCGCCTCAAGGCGGGGACCGTCCAGAAGCTGGTCCTGAACATGCTCAGCACGGGCGTCTTCACGCGTCTCGGACGCACGCACCGCGGCCGGATGGTGAGCGTCGTGCCCGGGAACGCCAAGCGGCGCGAGCGGGCCGCGCGCATGATCGCCGACCTTGCTGGCGTGACGATCGAGGAGGCCCGGCGCCGCCTGCACGAAGCAGGCGGGGACGTGGCGGCGGCGCTGGCGGCTGAGCGGCGCGCATGAAGACGCTGCTGCGCGGCCGCGTGCACGGTCGGGACTCGACGCACGGCGTGCTGGTCGACGGCGACGCCATCGTCTGGGTCGGGCGGGGCAAACCGCCGGAGCGACCTGACGAAGAGATCGTGGCCGGACCCGACGAGACGATCGCGCCCGGGTTCATCGACCTCCAGGTCAACGGCTACCGCGGCCACGACGCGGCCACCGGAGCGGACGCGATCGCGAAGGTCTCCGAAGCGCTGCCCTCGACCGGGGTGACCGCATTTTTGCCCACCGTGATCTCGGCGCCGGTCGAGGTCGGAGCCGCGTTCGTCGCGGCCGTCGGAGCGGCTGCCGAGGCGACGGGCGCGCGGGTGCTCGGCGCGCACGTCGAAGGACCCTTCCTCAACCCGTCGTTCCGCGGCGCCCACCTGCGCAGCCATCTCGCCGAGCCGACGCAGCAAAACGTCGACGTGCTCCTGGCAGCGCGGCCGCGGCTGATCACGCTCGCGCCCGAGCTGCCGGGCGCCCTCGAGGCGATCGAGCGCCTGCACGGCGCCGGCATCGTCGTGGCGGCGGGTCACAGCGGCGCGGACTTCGAGCAGGGGCGGAAGGCGGTTGCGGCCGGCGTCCGTTTCGCCACGCACGTCTACAACGCGATGCCACCGGTCCACCACCGGCGCCCGGGCATCGCCCTGGCGCTGATGCTCGACCCCAGGGTCACGACCGGGCTGATCGCAGACGGCGAACACGTCCATCCCGCGGTGTGCGAGCAGCTGGTCCGGGTCAAAGGCACGACGCGGATCGCGCTGACCACGGACCAGACCGCAGCTGCGGGTGCGCCGGCCGGGACATACGAGCTCTCGGGCCGAGCGGTGATGAGCGACGGCCGCGTGGTACGACTCGAGGACGGCACGCTCGCCGGGAGCGCAGCCACCATGCCGGAGCTGGTTCGGATCATGACGGGCCTGCCGGGCATGAATCTCGACCGAGCGATCGGTCTTGCGTCGGGTGTGCCGGCGCGGGTCCTTGGAGAGCGGCGGCTCGGACGGATCGCCGCGGGCGCGTGCGCCGACCTGGTCGTCCTCGACGCCGATGCGCGCGTCCGGCTCACCATGATCCGGGGGACGGTCAAATTCCGCAGGAAGTCCTAGGCCTGGACATTGGCGGCTCCACCAGCCGGGCGCGTCTGCGCGACGGCGTGAGTGGCCCCCGGGACGTCGAGGGCCCCGGAGCCAACGTCGCCACCCTCGATCCGGCGGTCGCGGACGACCACGTCACCCAGCTCGTCGCCAGGCTGGGCGTCATCCACCCGGCCGCTTGCTGCGCGGGCGCCGCTGGTGCGGAGGTGGCGCAAGGGCGCGCGCGACTCGACGCGCTGCTGCGGCGGCTTCTGCCCGACTCGCTCGTCAGCGTGGTGCACGATGCACGGCTCGTCCTGGCGGCTGCGGGTCTCGAGTCGGGCATCGCGCTCATCGCCGGCACCGGGTCGGTCGCGTACGGCCGCACCCAGGACGGACGCGAGGCGCAGCGGGGAGGATGGGGATGGATGATCGGCGACGAGGGAAGCGGGGTGTGGATCGCCCGCGAAGCGGCGCGGCTGGTGATGTCGCGACACGAAACCGGTCACGAGCTCGGCGCGCTCGGTGACGCGTTCCTCCGGGCTTCGGGCGCCGGGGATCCGCGGACGATGGTGCTCGAGCTCCACGCCCTGCAGGAGGCCAAGCAGTGGGCGGCCCTCGCGACGAAGGTGTTCGACACCGCGGAGGCTGACGCCGGCTCCCGCGAGATCATCAGCCGGGCGGGAGTCGAGCTGGCCAGACGCGCGATCGAAGTGCAAGGCACGCTTGGCCTGAAGGACCCCGTGGTCCTTGCGGGTGGGCTGCTGCTGAACAAACCGCGTCTCGAGGAGGCCGTGCGCAAGAGCCTTCCGCACGTGCGATGCGTGCGCCTCGAGGAGCCGCCGGTCGAGGGCGCGGTCCGATTGGCCGAGGACCTGCTTCGCGCATGAGCCATTTCCGCACCGAGATCGCGGAGCAGGTCGACGTCGCGTCGCGACTCCTCGAACGGGGCCAGGAGGCCGCGGCAAGGATCGGAGATCGGATCCGCGACGCGGCCCCGCGCGGCTTCGTCATCGCAGCGCGTGGCAGCTCCGACCACGCGGCGCTCTACGCGAAGTACCTCTTCGGAGCCCGCAACGGCGCGCTGGTCGCCCTCGCCGCGCCATCGCTCTTCACGCACTACGCGCGTCCGCCGCGACTCGACGGTCAGTGCGTGATCGGCATCTCTCAGTCAGGCGAATCGCCCGACGTCATCGCGGTCCTGGAGGGTGCGCGCAAGCAGGGCTGTATCACGCTCGCGATCACCAACGAAACCGACTCGAAGCTCGCGCGAACAGCCGAGCTCGTGCTCCCAATGGAAGCCGGTCCCGAGCTCAGCGTGCCCGCTTCCAAGACGTACACCGCGAGCCTCCTCGCGATGGCCCTCATCTCCCAGGCCGTTGACCCGGACCCCGACTTCGAAGCAGCCCTCGCAACGGTGCCGCAGGCCATCGCGCGGACGCTCGAGCGCGACGACGAGCTCTCGGTCATGGTGCCGGCACTGCTCGGCCCGCGGGCGGTCGTGCTCGGCCGCGGGTTCAACTTCTCGACCGCGGAAGAGGTCGCGCTGAAGCTCAGCGAGACGAGCTATGTGCTTGCCCGAGCGTGGTCGGTCGCCGACTTCGAGCACGGCCCCATCGCGATCATGGAGGCGGGCCTGCCGGTGGTCATCGTCGATGGCGGCGGGCTCGTGGCCCCAGACCTCGAATCGGTGCGCTCGCGACTCGAAGCGAAGGGCTGCTCGGTGCTGCATCTCTTCGACGTCTCAGGTCTACCCGAGGAACTGACGCCGATCCCGCTCGCGGTGCTAGGCCAGCTGCTTGCGCACCAGGTGGCGCTTGCCCGGGGCTTCGACCCAGACCGCCCGCGGTCGATTCAGAAAGTCACGCGGACCTGGTGACCGCGGCGTCGGTCGTCGCGAACGGCACGGTGAAACGAAACTCCGAGCCCTTGCCGACGACGCTCTCGACGGCGATGCGTCCGCCGTGCATCTCGACGATCTGGCGTGTGATGGCAAGGCCCAGGCCCGTGCCGATGATCTTGCCCGCGTGCTTGTCCTCGTAGCGCTCGTAGCGTCCGAACAGGCGACTTATGAACTCAGGCGGGATGCCGTTGCCGTGGTCGATCACGCCCACCTCAGCACAGCCTCCGTTGACCCGCGTGCGGATACGGATCTCGCCGCCCCTGGGCGAGTACTTGATCGCGTTGCTCAGGAGGTTGGTCAGCACCTGCGTCAGCCGGTCCTGATCGCCCAGCACGAGCGGCAGTCCTTGCTGTAGCTCCACCTCGAACGTGTGCTGCCTGGTCGAGACCGACGCGTGCTCGACGGCCTCCCTCACCAGGTCGTTGATGTCGAGCTGCCTCAGGTCGAGCTTGAGCTTGCCGGCCTCGAGGCGATCGAAGTCCAGCATGTCGGTGATCATGCGGCTGAGTCGCTGCGAGTCGTCGTAGATCTCACCGGCGAGCGTCTTCATCTCGCTTGCCTCCATCTCCTGGTCGCGGATGAGCTCGCTGAACCCCTGGATGCCCACCAGCGCGGTGCGGAACTCGTGGCTCACCATCGATACGAACTCGCTCTTCAACCGGTTGAGCTTCTCGAGCTGGGCGAGGTTCGCGGCCGACAGCTCCTCCGACTCGCGCTTCGCGGTGACGTCTTCGAACGTGGCCATGAAGTAATCGATCGATCCATCCGTCCTGCGGATCGGCGTGGCGCTCCAGTGCACCCAGAGCTGGCTGCCGTCCGCGCGCCTTGCCTGGCAATCAGACTCATACGTCTCGGCGCTCCCATCTCCGTTGGCGGCGAACGACCTGAAGACCCGCGAGACGTAGTCCTCGGGTAGGAACGCGTCGGTGACCGAGCCGATCAGGACCGGGAGCGGCGCGTAGAGCATCGAGGCAAGCCGCGGGTTGGCGTTGGTGATTCGCCTCTCGAGGGAGATCGACGCGACGCCCTGCGGCGCGTGGTCGATGACGCTGTTGAGCATCGCCTCGCGCTCCTGCAGCCTCGCCTGGACCCGTTTGCCCTTGAGCAGCAGGTCGCGCGCCTCCGACCGCGAGAGGAGGTGGCTGCCGAGGAGGATCGCGGCGAGGCCGCCCGCCGCCGCGGCCGCGTAGCCGGTCATCGGCTGGTGCCGGATCGAGATCACGATCGCCGTGAGCGCCACCGCGCCGACACCGATGTAGGGGATCAGATCCGGCCAGAGGGGCATGTCCTCCTCCGCGCCGGCAGGTTCCCTTTGCGGCCACAGCGGCGCCAGCGCGACGAGCGCAAACCCGTAGGTCGAGCCCGAGCCGAAAACCTCGCGCAGGCCGCCGAGCTGCCCGGACGCCGCGACCACCACCGCCGCGCAATCCGCGACCGCGATCGCCGACAGGCCGCCCAACACGAGGAGGACGCGGGGCCGCAGTGCGTCCTCGCTGCGCCGGAGGGTCCACGAGACCACTGTCAGGAGGACGAAATCCACGGCCAGTGACGAGAGCCCGATCCAGGCGTCGGACGGGGACGCCGACCGCGCGAACAGATCGGGCAGCGAAAGCGCGCTCCCGATGAAGACGAGGGAGAGCGCGATCATCGCGACGTCCAGGGCAGTGCGCCGGCCCGTGGCGAAGCGGCGCGTGGGTGGGAAGAAGAGCAGGCCTGCGATGGCGAGCGGGAGGGCGGCGGCGATCCCATAGTCAGACGCGCCCAGAAGGCTCGGCGCGGTCTTCGCCCCCAGCGTGTACAAGGCCTCAGCGATCTCGACCACGACGGCTGCCAGACCCGACAGCGCGATGAGTCCCCACGCTCGGCGCCGGCCGCCGGTCGAGCGCCCGGCCAGCCAGGCGCACGTGGCGAAGGCGGCCAGCGCCGAGATCGCCTGGCCGGCGTCGCGCACGACGTCGATCCGGGTGTTCTCAGAGTTGAGACCGATGTAGACCGTGACGAACGCTGTGGGAATCGCCGCGCCGGCCGCAGCGATCCAGAACCGACGCATGGGCTCGCCTCCTAGGCGACCATCAGCCGGCTCACCTCATCGTGGAGAAGGCCGAGGTCGACCGGCTTGGTCAGAAAGCTGTCGATCCCGCCGTCGGCCAAAGCGTCGTGGACCTCCTGGGAGAGGTCGCCGGTGAGTGCGATGACCTTGATCGGGTGCAGCATATGGCGCTTGCGGAGGAACTGTAAGATCTCGACCCCGTCGTACATCGGCATATGCACATCAAGAATCACCAGCTGGAAGTTTCCGCTCGTCCCCATCTCGAGCGCCCGGTTACCGTCGAGAGCGGTCGCGACCTCGAACCCCTTCGACTCCAGGAAGTAGGTCAACAGCTCCGCGCTGGCCGGGTCGTCGTCGGCAACCAGGATGCGCTTCAACGCGCCACCAGCGGGTCGCTGCCCCCGCGGACGCGCCGCGGGGACCCCGGCTGGTCAAGGAAGCGACGAACCTGGCCGGCGAACGTCCGCGTGTCGATCGGCTTGGCGATGTAGCCGGCACAGCCGGCTTCCAGCGCCAGGTCGCGATCGCCGTTCATCGCGTGGGCGGTGAGGGCGACGATCGGAATGCCGGAGGTCTTCGAGTCGGCCTTCAGCTCGCGGGTGAAGGACAGGCCATCCTGCCCCGGCAGCTGAATGTCCATCAGGATGAGGCCGGGCGTGTTCTGACGGAGCTCGTCCATGGCCTCGCCGGCGGATCCGGCCACCGAGACGCGATAGCCGTCCATCTCGAGAACGGCCCGCACCAGCATCTGGTTCGTCTCGTTGTCCTCGACGACAAGTATCAGGTCGCTCACGACTTTCCCTTCTTGACGTCGGCGACTTTCTTGCTCCTGCCGTTCCCGTTGCGGTCGGCGACGACACGCTTGAGAAGCCCGACGATGTCAGAGCTCGCCACCGTGCCGCGTTTGAGGATCTCCGAAA
>DASYXA010000105.1:0-14268 GCA_035935465.1 Candidatus Limnocylindria bacterium
CGACCGCCAGCAGTTCACCGACCTCCTCGGCCGCGACGCGGCCGCCGCGCGCGCGGTGGCCACGACCCTCGCCCGCCGGCTGCGGCGGCGCGACGGCGCGCTGCCCGACGAGGCCGGGACCGCCGTCGCCACGATCTTGGCCGCGCCGAGGAGGGAGCGCCACCGGGTCACGAAGGGGATCGGCCTGGTCGCCGCGCTCGCGTTCATCGCGGCCGCGTTCTCGCCGCTCGTCGACCTCGCCCAGTGGCGGTTCGGGCTGCTGGTCTTCGCGGCCGTCGTGCTCTGGATCACGGAGCCGGTGCCGAACGTCGTCGTCTCCCTCGGGCTGGTGGCGGCGCTCGTCCTGACCGGGATGGCCCCGTCCTACGCGACGCTGCAGGGCTTCGCGACGATGAATTGGGTGTTCGTCCTCTCGGTGCTCGGCGTGGCCGCCGCCCTTGCGCGGTCCGGGCTCCTCCTTCGGCTCGGGCTCCTGCTCATCGAGCGCGTGCCGGCGCGGCTCGGGTGGCAGTCCGCGGCGTTCCTGGTGACCGGCATCGTGCTCACGCCGCTCCTGCCGCTGGCGATGGCCCGAGCGGCGATCACCGCGCCGCTGGCCGAGGGCGTGGCCGACACGATGAAGCTGCCCGAGCGCTCGCCGGCGAGCGCGACGCTCGGGCTCTCGGCCTGGACCGGATCGGCGCCGTTCATCTTCCTGTTCCTGAACGGCTCGCCGGTGTGCCTGATGGCCTGGAGCCTCATGCCGCTCAAGGACCAGCTGCAGTTCACGTGGCTGCATTGGCTCCTCTCGGCCGCCCCGCTCGGCGCGATCCTCGCCGCCGGCTCGTTCCTCGCGCTGCGGCTGCTCTTCCGCACCGGTCCGGTCGCCGCACCGGCGCGTGCGCCGCTGCGGCTGCAGCGCGCCATCCTCGGCCCGCCCACCCGCCGCGAGCTTCTGATCCTCGCGATCGTCGCGTGCATGCTGATCGGCTGGATCGTCGGGCCGGCATTCCTGTGGCCGCCGGGCCTGGTCGCGTTGTTCGCGTTCATCGCGGTCATGATCGTGACCGGCGTGTCGCAGCTGAAGGACCTCGACTGGGAGTACCTGGTCTTCTTCGGCGTCGCGCTCTCGATCGCGTCCATCGCGGAGGGCCTGCAGCTCGACAAGATCGTCGGCGAGGGCGCGGCCACCCTCCTGGGGCAGCTCGGCCTCGGCGGAGCGGCGCTCGTCATCCTGGCCGGTGGGTTGACGATCGTGGTGAAGTCCCTGCTCGCCGCCGATCAGGCGATCCTGCTGCTGTCGCTGGCGCTCATCCCGGTCGCGGTGGCGATCCACATCAGCCCGTGGCTCCCCGCGGTCGCGATCCTCGCACTCGGGCTCTCGTGGCACGTGCCCGCGCAGTCGCCGGAGTACCTCGTCGCGTACGGCGCGAGCCACGGGCGGCTGTACTCGCATGTCCAGGCGCGCCGAATGGCGATCGCGTACGACGCGCTCGCGCTCGCCGGGCTCGCGCTGTGCCTCCCGTACTGGCACCTGCTGGGCCTCATCTAGCGCGTGCCCGCCACGCTCCGCGCGCGGCTCCGCCAGGTCGCGCGCCGCCTCCGCCGCGCGTACGGCGAGCCGCCGCCGCCGCGCCGGCTGCCGCCGCTCGACGAGCTGGTGCTCACGATCCTCTCGCAGAACACGAACGACACGAACCGTGACCGCGCGTACGCCGACCTGGTCGCGACGCTCCCGTCGTGGGACGAGGTGGCCGACGCGCCGCTCCCGGTCATCGAGCGCGCGATCCGCAGCGGCGGCCTCGCACCGACGAAGGCGCCACGCATCCGCGCCGTGCTGCGCGCGCTGCGGGACCGGGATATCGCGCTCGACGACCGCGCGCTGCGGCGGATCCGGCACGACCGCCTGTTCGATCTCCTCGTCGCGCTGCCCGGCGTCGGGCCCAAGACCGCCGCCTGCGTCCTCCTGTTCTCGCTCGGTCGGCCGTACTTTCCGGTCGACACGCACGTGCACCGCGTCGCGATCCGACTCGGCCTCGTGCCCCCAAGTGCGACGGCCGTCCGGACGCAGGAGCTGCTGCAGGCGGCGCAGGCACCGGCCGAGATGTACGAGGTCCACATGAATCTCATCCGGCACGGGCGGCACGTCTGCGTCGCGCTCCGGCCGATCTGCTCGCAATGCGTGCTGAACGATCTCTGCCCGAGGGTCGGCGTGACCCGATCGCGCTGACCCTCAGCTCGCGATGAGCTCGGGCTCGAGGTGCGGCCTGCCCATCGCCGGGTCCAGCGGATAGATCGGGCGCGCGAGCGCGCGGTAGGGCAGTCGGACGATGTGCTGGTCCACGCCGCCGGGCGTGAGCGCGATGGCCCAGCCTCTCGCCGCCTCGAAGAGCTCCGGCACGAGATAGCCGACCTTCACGACCACGAGGTCGTGCGCCGCCGGATCGAGCCCGACGTCGGTGAAGTCCGAGATCAGGTGGAACGGCTTGCGCCGGGTCGTCAGGATCGCCCGCACGCCGCCCGCCGCGACGACCGCGATGTCGCCGCCGACGCGATCGGCCGCGCGCAGGCACTGCACGGTGCCGCGCAGCGCCACCGATCCGGCCGAGCCGAGCGCGCCGCCGATGCGCAGCGTCACCGCCCCGCCCGCTCCGGCCGCGGCGCAGGTCGCGACGGCCGCGGGGTCGACGCAGCTTGCCCAGATCGCCGTCGCGCGTCCGCCCGCGAGCTCCGCGGCCGCGAGGAGCCGTTCGAGCGTGTGCGCCACGTCGCCCGCGCCGCCGGCCGTCGGGTTGTCCCCCGAGTCGCTGATGAAGAACGGGCGATCGCGTGACCCAAGGCCCCGGGCGATGCACCAGTCGGCGTCTCCGGACGGCGCGCTGAAGTCGAACGCGGCGCGCGCGTCCCAGTACCGGCGCGCGAGCGCACGGGCCTCGCGCGCGACCGCCTCGCGATCGGTCCCCGAGACGACGACCGCCGCGCTGCAGCGCGGCTCGTCCGCCCACGCGTAGCCGATCCACACCGCGGCGTCGATGATCCCGTCACGCCGCTCGATCTGGGCGAGGCTCCGGTAGATCGACTTCGCCGGCTCGTCCCGCGTGCAGGCGCGCTCACCGGGGAGCAGCACGGGAACCCGGACCCACGCGCGCTCCGGGCGGATGCCGGCGTCGAGGCAGCGAACCAGGTTCGCGGCCGCGCGGCGTCTCGTGAGCGCCGCGTCCTCATGGGGCGACATCCGGTGCGACGTGGCGAGGTCGAGGGTGCCGACGAGGCGCCGCGACATGTTGCCGTGCGGATCCATCGCCGCCGAGATCAGGCACCGCGGCCCAACGACAGCGCGGATCGCGCTCGCGAGGTCGCCCTCGGCGTCGGTCATGCCGAGCACGGTCATCGCGCCGTGGATGTCGAGGAGCAGGCCGTCGAGCGGCAGCGCCGCGCGCAGACCCTCCAGCAGCTCGGCCTTGATCGCGTCATAGAACGCGCGCTCGACCGCGCCGCCCGGCAGCGCCCGCGCGTACACCAGCGGGATCCAGGTGACCTGCGCGGGGAGGTCGTCGTGGCGCGCGAGGAGCTCGGCGCCGCGCAGCACGGTGAAGTCCGCGGCGCCGCTGCGGTGCGGGCTGAAGGTGCTCGACTCGATCGCCAGGCCGCCGATGGCGACGCGCGGGCGGTCCACTACGCGCGGGCCCTCGTCGCTCTGACCGCCGCGACCCGCAGCTTCGGGAACTTCGCCCGCAGGCCCGCGGCGTCCGCCTGGAACATGGCCTCCGGCTCGGGCAGTCCGGAGAGCGCGTGGAGCCCGAGCGTCCGGAACGTGACGCCGCCGGCCGGGCCGATCGCGTCGTGCGCCGCGGCCGACAGAAGGATCTGCCCACCGTGGCCCGCGGAGCACACCCGCGACGCCGTGTGCACCGCGATCCCGACGTAGCCGGTCTCGGCCAGGGTCGTGCGTCCGGTGTGGATGCCGATGCGCACGCGGACCTGCGCCTCGTCGGGCCAGTCACGGTCGTGCAGCGATCGCTGGATGGAGACCGCGGCCGCGAGCGCGTGGGCCGGCCTCTTGAACGCGGCGAAGAACTCGTCGGCGCGCGCGTCGACCTCGTGGCCGCCGGCCGTGCGCACGCAGGTACGGATGAGCGTGCGCACGTCGCGCAGGATCCTCGTGTAGCGGTCGCCGAGCGCGCGGAGGAGCCTCGTCGATCCCTCGATGTCGGTCATGAGGAGGGTGACGGTGCCGCGCGGCAGGCTCGCGACGTCGGTCGCGCGGCGGCGGGTCTCGGCCTGCAATCTCTCGTTGCGCAGCTGCCCGTCGAAGAACCCGATCGGCACGATGGCGTGCTTCTTCGCCGCCGCGAGGAGCCGCCGCCGGGCCTTCTCTCGCGCGGCGTCGCTCTCGAACGTCGTCTGGTCGAACCGGGACAGCGCGTTCCGGACGTGCGGCGCGTCGTGGATCGGCAGCCTGCGCCGGCCGGTCGCATCGATGTACGCGAACGCGCTGGCGGGAAGCTTGGCGCGCTCGGCCGCGCTGAGTGGCATCGCCGAATTATCGGCGCGCTATGCGAGCGAGATCGTCGTCCCCAGGTCGCGATCGAGCAGCGACGCGAGCCGCTCGACCTCGGCCTCGAGCGCGCGCCGCGGCGGGCGCCCGGACTCCGTGAACCACGCGATGCGCGCGTCGTCGCCGTCGATCTCCCAGGTCCCGGCTACGACGCCGCCCGCGAGCACGACCGGCGCGATCCAGCCGCTCTGCCGGCTCACCGCGCTGCGCCGCTTCGGCGCGATCACGTGCGCGTCGGAGGTCATCGGTCCGAGCACGTACTGATCGAAGCCGGGCAAGAGCCGCACCGTCGCGCTCGGCCGCGCTGCTGCGAGCGCGTCGACGTCCTTCGCGAGGACGTACGCGCGCTCGCCGTCGACCTCGACCTCGGCCAGCCGGTCGCCGAGACCGGCGAACCACCGCGTCAGCTGCCGCGTCGGCGACCATCCGGCCGCGAGCCAGTGGCCGAAGCCCCGCGCGGTCGTCGGCCCGTATGCGGCGACGTAGGCGCGCATCGCGATCATCGCGGCCTCGTCAGGCCCAGGGACGCCGGCCCATCGCGCGCTCGCGACGTCCGGGCGCCTGAACGTCACCCGGTTGCCGCGGCTCGGCCCGAAGCACAGGTCGCCCTGCCAGGCGAGCGGCTTGAACAGGGTGCCCCAGCCCGAGCGGAGCTCCTCACCGAGGTGCCGCACCTTCGGCCGCCTGATGACGGCGGCGATGATCTCCTCGCGGCTCAGCGTCTTGTCGCCGAGCGCGTCGCGCACGGTCTCGCGAAAGAGCTCCATCAGCGCCGGGGTCAGGCCGAAGTAGCGCTGCCAGCTCGGGCGCTCCCAGATCCGCCCCGCGGCCAACAACGACAGGAACGCGCCGCCCTCCTCCGGCGTGATCAGATGCAGCGTGCCGCGCATCGCCCAGGTCTTGATGAGCGTGCCCTCGGCGAGCGCGCGCGCGACCTCGCCGCGTCTCGACGAACGCCGGCGCACGCGGATCGCGAGCTCGGCCGATGACGCGACCTGGGTCTGGACCGCGCACAGGCGGCGGACGACGCCCGCGACCGGCAGCCGGCCGACCGGGTCGAGGAGCTGGCGCTCCATGCGCCACGCGAGCGCCTGCTTCCAGGTGACGCGGACCGTCATGCGGCGAGGGTAGGGAATGCGCCGGTAGGCTCGCCTGACCATGCCACCGTCGCTCTGGCGCCACGCCGACTTCCTCAAGCTCTGGGCCGGGCAGACCGTCTCGGAGCTGGGGTCCACCGTGACGCGGACCGCGCTCCGGCTCGTGGCTCTGCTCACGCTCGGCGCGGGCGTCTCCGAGATGGCGTACCTCGTCGTGGCCGCGTCGTCCGGGGTCCTGCTCGTCGGGCTCGTGGCCGGCGCGTGGGTCGATCGGCTCCCGCGCCGGCCGGTCCTCATCTGGACCGACATCATCCGCGCCGGACTGCTGTTCTCCGTCCCCGCGGCGGCCGCGACCGGCACGCTGCGGATCGAGCAGCTGTACGTCGTCGCATTCCTCGAGGCGTGCCTCGGCACGCTGTTCGACTCCGCGTACCACTCGTACCTGCCATCGCTCGTCGGCGTCGACCGCCTGCTCGAGGGGAACGCGAAGCTCTCGCTCAGCTCATCGGTCGCGGAGGTCGGCGGGCCCGGACTCGCCGGCGCGATCGTGCAGGTCGCGAGCGCGCCGTTCGCGATCCTCGTCGATGCGATCTCGTTCGTCGTGTCGGCGGTGTCGCTCATCGCGATCCGCGCCCGCGAGGACGTGCGCCAGCGCGAGCTGCGGCAGGCGCTCGGTCGCGAGATCGGCGAGGGCCTGCGGTTCGTCCGGCGGCACGCGCTCGTCTTCCCGATCGCGGCGAGCTCGGTCTCGGAGCACTTCTTCGGCTCGTTCTATGCGGCCCTGTACAGCCTGTACCTCATCGAGGTCCTGCACCTGACGCCCCTCCTGCTCGGGATCGTGATCTCGGCCGGCGGCGTCGGCGCGCTGGTCGGCGCGTCGGTCGCCGGACGGGTCGTGCGGCGGTTCGGCGTCGGTCGATCGATCCCGGTGCTGATGCTGGCGAGCTCCGCGATCGGCGTGCTCACGCCGCTGGCCGGAGGCGCGCTGTTCGTCGCGACGCTGATGGTGTTCCTGCCGCAGCTCATCGGCGACGGCATGAACACGATCCAATGGATCGCGCAGGACACCGTCGTGCAGACCGCGGTCCCCGATCGCGTGCTCGGCCGCGTGAACGCGACGCTCGATGTCCTCTCGCACGGCGCCGCGCCGTTCGGCGCCCTCGTCGCCGCGGCCATCGCCGAGAGCTTCGGCGTGCGCGCGGCGATCGGGGTCGCTTGGCTCGGCGGCCTCGCCTCGGTCCTGTTCATCGTGTTCTCGCCGCTGCCGCGGCTGCGCTCGGTCGCCGAGATCCGGGCGCGCGTCTAGCTCACGTTGACGACGACCTTCGCCCGGGCCTGACCGGTCCCGAGGTACGTGATCGCGTCGCCGCCCCCGGTCAGCGGGAACTCGCGATCGATCGCCGGGCGCAGCGTGCCGGCTTCGACCATCGCCTTGAGGACCGAGAGGTCGTCGTACGTGATCGCGGCCATGAACGGCACCAGCCACGCGCTCCCGAGCTTCGCCCGGATGATCCCGGTGAGGGCCCGCGCCAGGATCCCGATGAAGCTCCCCTTCGCGCCGCCGGCCAGCACGATCCTGCCGTGCGGGGCGAGCATGCGGCGGAGGTACCGGAACGGACGGATCGCCGCGACATCGAAGATCAGGTCGTAGCGCTCCGGACGGCGGGCGACGTCCTCCGTCGTGTAGTCGATGACCAGGTCGGCACCGAGCGAGCGGACCAGCTCCACGGTGCGCGGGCCGGTCACCGCGGTCACGTGCGCGCCGAGCGCCTTGGCGATCTGCACCGCGAACGTGCCCACGCCGCCGCCGCCGCCGTAGATGAGGACGCGCTGGCCCGGCTTCAGCTGGCCGCGGTCCCGCAGACCCTGCAATGCGGTGATCGGCGCGACGCCCATCGTCGCCGCCTGCTGGAACGTCAGCTGGGGAGGCTTCTTCACGATGCGGCCCTCGGTGGTCGTGCAGTACTCGGCGAGCGTGCCCCGGCCACAGCCGCAGACCTCGTCGCCGGGCCGGAAGCGAGTGACGTCCTTGCCGACGGCCTCGACCACCCCGGCCACGTCGACGCCGCGGATCGCGACCGACGGTCCCGACCGCATGACGAATCCGATGATCCCCATCAAGCGCGCGCCGTGGAAGGTGTGCCAGTCGAGGGCGTTGACCGACGCCGCGCGGACGCGGATCAGGATGCGGTCGTCGCCGACGTCCGGCTTGGCCATCTCCCGAAGCTGGAGCGCGCCCTCGCCGTAGCCCTCCTGGACGATGGCCTTCATCGTCTCGCCCGACCGGATCGCCACCGCGGCAGCTGCTCCCACGTTCGTGCCCTCCTTGGCCTGACCGCAGCATTGACGAACGGTGTGAAGCAGGTGTGAAGGCCCGACGACGGTCCGCTCACACGGTGGGCGCTACCGCGCGCCGTCGCCCAGTGCGCACCATTCCTTCACCAGGGCGCGCAGCTCCGCCGCACGCGCCCGGGCCTCGGTCAGGTCCGCGATGCGCATGCGCTTCACGGTCGTGCCCTCGAGGTGCCGGTAGTGTCCGCGGAGCCGTCCCCCGCGGTACAGCCTGAGGTTCACGCCGGGCTCGCCGTAGCGGACGAACGCGGCGAAGTCGCCGGTCCTGGTCGATGAGAACGTGATGCCGTAGCGGACCCGTTCGCGCATGCTCGGGTCCGCGCCCAGGATGCTGTCGCGTACGCGCCGCAGCACGGTCTCGGACGGCGGCTTCGTCGTCGCGAACCAGCGCTCCACCGCGGCCGACTTCGCCATGCCCGGATCCTACCGAGGCCGGTCGGCTCGATCCCCTTCTCGCTGTGTCGCAGCGACGATCGCCGAGGCACGAGGTGCAGCGCCCGCCGAGCCGCCATAGCATGGCGCCACCGCGACGGCGCCCCGGCGACCCGCTGTGAGGAGCTGCTGTCGCTGGGGGAGGAACGCGATGAACAGGCCGCCGCGCATCCGATCCGCCGTCGCCGCGCTCGTGGGAACGTTCGCGCTCGTGCTGTCCGCGTGCGGTGCGGCCGCACCCGCGGCTCCGTCGGCCTCCGGCGCCGCCGCTGCGTCCGCCGCGCCGGCCACCTCGGCGCCGCCGCAGAACGTCGCGCTCACCTTCTATTACCCGGTCGCCGTGCCCGGCCCGATCACGAAGATCATCGACGGCTACATCACCAAGTTCGAGGCCGCGAACCCGAACATCACCGTGAAGGCCGTCCTCTCGGGCGGCTATCCCGACACGCTCACGAAGATCCAGACGACGATCAAGGGTGGCGGCACCCCGCCTGACGTGGCCGTGCTGCTCTCGACCGACCTGTACTCCCTGGTGGACTCGAACGCGATCGCGTCGCTCGACGACGAGGTGAAGGCGGCGGGCGGCGACACGTACCTCTCCGACTTCTACCCCGCGTTCCTCGCCAACTCTCGCTATCAAGGACACATCTGGAGCCTGCCGTTCCAGCGGTCGACCCCGGTGCTCTTCTACAACAAGGACCTGTTCGCGGCCGCCGGGATCGACGCCACGACCGGCCCGACCACGTACCAGCAGATGGTCGATGACGCCCGCAAGCTGACCAAGCCGGGGACCTGGGGCCTCGAGATCTCATCCGATGGCATCCCGTACTGGCTCTTCCAGCCGTTCGCGATCGGTAACGGGACGAACGTGTTCACGGCCGCGAACAAGGTCACGTTCGACTCGCCGAAGGTCGTGGAGGGGCTCCAGGACTTCGTGGATCTTTCCGCGAAGGACAAGGTCCTGCCGAGCGGCATCCTGCAATGGGCGAACATGCCGAACGACTTCGTCAACGGCAAGGCCGCGATGATCTGGCACTCCAGCGGCTCGCTCGCGAGCATCCTGTCGCAGGCGAAGTTCAACGTCGGCGTGTCGTACACCGTCGGGCGCGCGGGCTTCGGAGCCCCGACCGGCGGCGGCAACATGTATGTCCTCAAGGGCATTCCGGCCGATCACAAGGCCGCCGCGTGGAAGTTCATGCAGTTCATGTCCTCGGCCGACATCCAGGCCGACTGGAGCATCAACACCGGATACATCGCGGCCCGGCAGTCGGCCTACGACACCGCGGCGATGAAGGCCTACCTGGCGAAGACGCCACAGGCGGCGGTCGCGCCGAAGGGTCTCCAGTATGCCGGCGCCGAGCTCGCGACCCACGACAACGCCCAGATCCAGAAGGCCCTCGGGGACGCGGTCCAGGCGGCGATCACCGGCAAGAGCACGCCCGCCGCGGCCCTGAAGGCCGCCCAGCAACAGGCCGACCAGCTCCTGTCAGCGTTCAAGGACTGACGGGCGCCCCCGCCGCGAGGGAATAGCCGTCGGTCCAGGACGAGCGCGCTCCCGTACGCGCTCGTCCTGCCGACGCTCGCGTTCGTCGCCGCGTTCACGCTCTGGCCCACCGTGCGGGTCGTCTTCGACAGCCTGTTCGTCCAGAACCAGGCGGTGCAGGTGCCGGCGTTCGCCGGCCTGGGCAACTACGTGTCGCTGTTCAAGGACCCGGGGTTCCGGCAGGTGATCGGCAACACCCTCGTCTACGCCGTCGTCACGGTGCCGGTGAGCGTCGTGCTCGCGCTCCTCCTGGCGCTCCGGCTCGACCGTCCGCTCCGGGCGGTCGGGCTGCACCGGCTCGCGTTCTTCCATCCCACCATCCTGCCGATGGTGAGCGCGGCGACGATCTGGCTGTTCATGTACGCGCCCGGCTACGGCCTGGTGAACGTCTTCCTCGACCGCATCGGCATCGGCAGCCAGAACTGGCTGGGCGACCCGCAGCTCGCGTTGCCGGCGCTCATGGTCGTGGGCCTCTGGAAGCAGACGGGCTACTTCATGCTCTTCTACCTGGCCGGGCTCCAGAACCTCCCGCGCGAGGTGTTCGACGCCGCGCACATCGACGGCGCCTCGGGCCTGCGGACCCTCCGGCATCTCACCCTGCCGCTGCTCAGGGGGACGACGCTCTTCGTCACGATCATCGCGGTGGTCGATGCGTTCCAGACCGTTGACCAGATCTACATCCTGACCGGCGGCGGTCCGACGAACGCGACGAGCATGCTGCTGTTCGCCGTCTGGCAGACGCTGTTCAGCTTCCTCGACGTCGGGCGAGCGAGCGCGATGAGCGTGATCCTCATCGCCGCGCTGCTCGTCTTCAGCATCGCGAATTTCGCCTCGGTCGAGCGGCGCGCGACGTATGAATAGACGCGGGCGGCCCCGCTCGCTGTCGGCCTCGGCGGGCGCGGTCGCGTTCTTCGCCGCCGCCGCGATCTGGGCGATCCCGATGATCTGGACGGTCGCGGTGTCGCTGCATCCTCCGGACGAGCCGCTCAGCGCCTCGAACCTCTGGGCCGGATCGCATCCGACGCTCGACAACTACCGTCAGGCGTTCGAGATCGCGCCGTTCGCGCGCTACTACCTGAACACGATCGTCATCGTCGCCGGCATCCTCGGCGTTCAGCTCGTGACGATCACGCTCGCCGGCTACGCCTTCGCGCGATATCGCTTCCCCGGCCAGAACGTGCTGCTCTTCCTCATCCTGGCGCAGCTCATGGTGCCGTCGAGCGGCCTGATCGTCCCGAACTACACGACGATCCGGCAGCTCCACCTGTTCGACACGCTGCTCGCGGTGATGCTCCCGTACTTCGGATCGGCCTTCGGCGTGTTCCTGGTCCGCCAGACGTTCAAGGCCGTTCCGCGCGCGCTCGACGACGCCGCGCGCGTCGACGGCGCGGGCTGGCTCCGCACCCTGTGGCACGTGTACCTGCCGCCGGCGCGTCCCGCGCTGGTCGCCTTCGCCCTGTCCTCGATCAGCTTTCACTGGAACGACTTCCTCTGGCCGCTCATCGTCACGAACAGCGAGGCGAGCCGCCCGCTCACCGTCGGCCTCGCCGTGTTCACCCAGTTGGGCGAGATCGGCGCCCAGTGGCCGTTGGTGACGGCGGGCACGGTCATCGTCGTCGGCCCGCTGCTCGGCGTGTTCCTCGTCTTCCAGCGCCAGTTCGTCGACAGCTTCGTCCACTCGGGCATCAAGTAGGGGGAGCACCGTGGCTCGGCTAGTTGGCGAACACGCACCCATAACACCAACCATCTGCTACCCTCCAAGGTCATGATCCCTGCCGGAACAGGGCTGGAGGCGATCGTCAGCCTGCGACTGGCGATCAAGGACACGCGTGACCGCACGCTCCGCGCCGAGCTGCGCGCGTCCGAGGTCGCGTTGCGCAAAGCGCTCGGGCCGCGGGTGCCCAAGCGCGTGGCAGCACGCCTGCTCGGTACGAGCGTGACCGCGCTCGAGCGCTGGGTCGACCGCGGGTACCTCCCGGTCGTCGCATCGCCTCGTGGCCTGAAGCGGCTCGCGCTCGAGAGTGGGCCACTCCTCGACCTGGCGACGCGGGTGCGTCTCCTGCGCCGCGCGGGGCGTTCGCGCGCCGTGCTCGCCGAAGCCGTTCGTGAGCTCGGCTGGAGGGACCGCGGCCGCCGGATCGTCTACAGCGTCGATGTCGCCCGGTTGCCGCGCCCCAACGTCAGCCTCGATGAGCTCCAGCGCCAGTTCGCGGAAACGACACCAGCGGATCGCGTGCTGCAGATGGCCGCGCTGAATCGTGCCGTCACTGCGCTCACCCACGGAGGCAGCTGATCGGTACAGGGATCCGTGCCCAGCAGCCGATGCCCGCCGCGGCTGACGTTCCAGCGATCCTCGGTGCGCTCATTCGGCACCGAGTCGGGTTCGTCGTCATTGGCGGCGTTGCCGTTGCGCATTATGGCTACGTGCGAGCGACGAAGGACCTCGACATCGTGCCCGACCCCAGCGACGCGAACCTCGATCGCCTGTGGGCCGCGCTCAGGGAGCTGGCTGCCGCGCCGCTCGCGCTCCAGGACTTCCGCCCCGAAGAGCTCCCCGCTCCACTCACGCGTGAAAGCCTGCGCCAGCTCGGGAACTGGGATCTTGCGACCGCTCATGGACGGCTCGACATCCTCCAGTTCATCGGTGGAAAGCTCGAGACCGCAGCGGACTACGCCGCGCTCGCCCGGGGATCCGAAGCGACCCGCTTCGATTTCGGCGTGGTCCGCTTCGTCGGCTACGGCGATCTCCTCGATCTGAAGACCATCGCCGGTCGCGACCAGGATCTCTTGGACATCCGGGCGCTGCAGGAGGCGCGCGGAAACATCGGTCCCGAATAGCGCTCACGCCGGGGCGCGACCGGCCTGACGGAGGATCGCTGAGCCGACGGGCAGACTCGAACTGCCGACCGGCGGTTTACGAAACCGCTGCTCTACCAACTGAGCTACGTCGGCCTGAGGGCCGAACCCCATTTTATGGGGTTCGGCCCGATGTCAGGCCGACGCCTGCGAGCCGCAGCGAGCAGGTCGGTCGGCACGAGCTCCTGGTTACGAGCGGCGCGTCCGCTTCTTCGGTCGAGCGGTCGGCTTCCGGCCGCGTGCGGCCGTCGACTTCTTGCGCGTGGTCTTCGACGCGGAGGTGCGCTTCGTCGTCTTCCGCTGGGCCGCCGGCGGCGGCAGCATCACGCCGAACGTGTTGCCCGCGGGATCCAGGAGCATCGCGATCGTCGTGGTCGGCGTGATCTGCGTGACCGGCATGAGCACGGTGGCGCCCGATGCCACGGCCTTGTCGACGAACCGCTGCGCGTCGGGGACCTCGATGTAGACGCTCACGCGCGCGTCGCCTTCGCCGAACCCGCCGCCGATACCGGCGTCGGGTCGCTCGAGCATGCTGTAGTTACCCATCTCCTTGATCGGCGGCGACAGCTTCCAGCCGAAGACGTCGCGGTAGAACCGCTGCAGACCGGCTGAGTCCTTGCCCATGACCTCGAACCACTTGACCGGATTCGCCATGCGGGTGTCCCCCTCGTGTGTTCTTGCCTGCGGCTGACGATAGCCCCGCACTCAGAAGAACAGGTGGTAGTGCAGGAAGCCTTCGTCCTTCGTCCAGCCCGCGGCCTCGTAGAGCCGTTGCGCCGTCGCGTTCGTCACCTCGGTGCTGAGCGTGAGCCCTTTCGCCCCGGTCTCGCGCGCCCAGCGCTCGGCGCGATCGAGCAGCGCGCGGCCGGCTCCCGCCCGCCGGCCCTCGGGCGCGACGAACAGGTCGTTCAGGATCCACAGGCGCTCCAGCGAGACCGACGAGAACGACGGGTAGAGCTGCGTGAACCCGACGATCGCGCCGTCGGCGACCGCGAGGAAGATCACCGATTCGCTGCGCTTGATCCGGTCGGCGAGGAACGCGCGCGCGCCGATCGCATCGGCGGGCTGCCGGTAGAACCGCCGATAGCCGTCGAAGAGCGGCACGAGCGCCTCGAGGTCGTCGAGCCCCGCTCGGACCGTGCGGACCGTCCGGGACTCAGGCATGCATGAACTCGGCGAGGAGGCGGTGGAAGTGATGCACGCCGGCCTCGCGCGCCGGCGAGTACCGGCCGCGGTCGTACAGCCGCGAGCGCACGCCGCGCTGCACCGCCTCGACGATCGCCTCGTCCTCGCGCTCGACGCGGTCGAGCCCCGATCCCGCGCCCTCGCCGCGCAGGCGCTCGTCCCACACGAACGGGAGGAACGACACCCGCGTCCGGTCGACCGCGAGCGGCGTGACGACGTTCACCGAGACGCCCCATGGATAGACGTTGACCATCGTCGTCGGGAAG
>DASYXA010000106.1:0-22538 GCA_035935465.1 Candidatus Limnocylindria bacterium
GGTGCCGGCGTTCACGTATCCGACCGCCTTCGCGAGCAGCGGGTCGTAGTCCGCGCTGACGACGCTGCCCTCCTCGATCCCGGAATCGACCCGCACGCCCTCCGGCCACTCGAGGCAGCCGATGCGGCCGGTCGATGGGAGGTAGCCGCTGGCCGGATCCTCCGCGTAGAGCCGTGCCTCGATCGCGTGCCCGCTCGGCTTCGGGCCGATGGACAGGCGTTCGCCCATCGCGATCCGCAGCTGCTGCTCGACGAGATCGATGCCCCACACGAGCTCGGTGACCGGATGCTCCACCTGGAGACGGGCGTTGACCTCGAGGAAGAAGAACTCGCCGTTCGCGTCGACGATGAACTCGCAGGTGCCGGCGTTCACGTATCCGACCGCCTTCGCGAGCGCCACGGCCGCGTCGCTCATCCGCGCGCGCAGGGTCGGAGCGATCGCCGGCGACGGGCATTCCTCGAGCACCTTCTGGTGCCGGCGCTGGGCCGAGCAGTCACGCTCGCCGAGGGCGAGGACCGTACCGTGCGCGTCGGCGAGGATCTGGATCTCGACGTGGCGCGGCCGCTCGATCGCGCGCTCGAGGATCAGCCGCTCGTCGCCGAAAGCGCCGCGCGCGGTCCGGCGCGCGCGCGCGAGCGCCTCGCGCAGGTCGGCCCCGCGCGCGACGAGCTGCATCCCGATCCCGCCGCCGCCCGCGGCGGGCTTCAGCATCACCGGGTAGCCGATCCCCTCGGCCGCCGTGGCGAACGCCTCGTCCCGCTGGTCGGCGCCGCGGTAGCCGGGAAGGACCGGCACGCCGGCCGCCTCGGCCGCCGCCTTGGCCTCGGCCTTGTCCCCGAGCCGGCGCAGCACGGCGGGGCTCGGCCCGACGAGCATCAGGCCCGCGGCGGCGACCGCATCGGCGAACGCCGGCTGCTCCGAGAGGAATCCGTAGCCGGGGTGGATGAGCCGCGCATCGGTCTCGCGCGCGGCCGCGACGATGCTCGCGATGTTCAGGTAGGAGTCGCGCGCCGGCGCGGGCCCGATGCGGATCGCGCGATCGGCCTCGCGGACGAACGGCGCCGTGGCGTCGGCGTCCGAGTACACCGCGACCGTCGGCAGGCCCATCCGCTTCGCGGTACGAAACACGCGGCGCGCGATCTCGCCGCGGTTCGCGACGAGGACGGTCATCATGGGGACAGATTGTCACCGCAACGCGCGGCGCTCGTCGAAGGCTGGCCGGTCCTCACCTCGGTCGTCGTGGTCGGGATCCCGTTCGGGATCGTGGCCCGGCAGTCCGGCCTCTCGCCCGCGGAGGTCATGGCGATGAGCCTCTTCGTCTTCGCGGGCGCCTCGCAGCTCGCGATGGTCCAGCTGTTCAAGGACGGCGTCGCCTGGCCACTCATTGTCGCGACCGTCCTGCTCATCAACCTGCGCCATGTGCTCATGGCCGCGGCGCTCCGTCCGTACGTCGCGCGGGTGTCCGTGGCCAAACGCCTCGCGGCCGCCTACGTCCTCACCGACGAGGCATTCGCGATGGCCATCGGCTGGTTCCGCCGCGGCCGGACGGAGATCGCGTACTACGCGACCTTCGCCGTCGCCCTGTACGCGTTGTGGAACACGGCGACCGTCGTCGGGATGCTCCTCGGCCCGTCGATCGGCGAGCCCCGGCGCTTCGGCGTGGACTTCGCGATCACCGCGACGTTCATCGCGATCGTCGTGGTCGGCGTCCGCCGGCGCTCCGACGCGATCGTCGCTCTGACCGCCGCCGTCATGGCCTCGCTGCTCGCGTACCTCGGCGCGTCGGTCGTCGCGGTCGTGACCGCGGGTGCCGTCGCGCCGCTGCTCGTGCTGTTCTCGCCTGACGAGGCCACCACCTGACCTGGCTGGCGATCGCAGGCTCGGCCGTCGCGACGTACCTCGTGCGCGCGTTCGCGTTCGCGTTCGCCCTTCCGACGACACTGCCCCGGCCCATCGCGCGCTACCTGGACGCGCTGCCCGCCGCGATCATCGCCGCACTTGCGGGGCCGGCGGTCCTCGTGCCGGGCGGTGGCCTGACGCGGGGGCCCGAGCTCGCCGCGGCGCTCGTGGTCATCGGGATCGTCGGGTGGCGGCGGAACCTGCTCGCCGGCGTGCTCGCGGGGGTCGCGGTCGTCGCGCTCCTGCGCCTAGCTCTGGCGGCGTGAGCCGCCGAGCCACCGCGGCGCGCGCTTCTCGAGGAACGCGCGCATCCCGTCCTGCCCTTCGGCGCTCACCCGCACGGAGGCGATGCGCTCCACCGTGAGATCGCGCACCTCCGCCGGCGTGCGGCCGGCGACGTCGCGCACGAGGCGCTTGGCCGCGTTCACCGCCTCCGGACCGCCGGAGAGGATGGCGTCGACGAACCGCCCGATCTCCGGATCGAGCTGGCCTTCGTCGACGACGCTGTGCACGAGCCCCGTCTCGAACGCGCGGTGCGAGTCGAACCGGATGCCGGTCGTGAACGCCGCGGTCGCGAAGCTCAGGCCGACCTTGCGGACTACGTACGGCGAGACGACCGCCGGCAGGATCCCGAGGCGGACCTCGGTGAACGCGAACGTCGCGGCCTCGACCGCGACCGCGATGTCCGCCATCGCGACGAGACCCGCGCCGCCACCGATCGCGGCGCCCTGGATCCGCGCGATGAGCGGCATCGGGAGCGCGTCGAGCTTCGCGAAGAGGTCCGCGAGCGCGCCCGAGTCCGCGAGGTTCTCCTCGAGGGTGTAGCCGGCCATCGACCGCATCCAGGCCAGATCGGCTCCGGCGCAGAAGGTGTCGCCCTCGCTCCCGAGCACGACGCAGCGCGCGTCGGCCGGCACCGCCTCCACGGCGTGGGTGAGCTGCGCGATGAGCTCCGCGTCGAACGCGTTCTTCCGGTCCGCCCGCGCGATGGTGATGCGGGCGACCCGCCGCTCGTCGACCGAGAGGCGGGTCAGCTCCACCACGTCATCACCGGAGCCGAACGATAGGCCCCGCTGGCCGGTGGGCTGGACCTGGTGGCCGACCTCATACTTCGTCATACTGCGTCTGGTGAGCAAGCGGGTGACGATCAGCCTGTCCGACGAGATGTACCGACGGATCGAACGGGCTCGCAAGGCCGCCAAGCGCGACCGCAGCAGCTTCGTGCAGGAGGCGGTCGAGCAGCGACTCGCCGCGGAGGAGCGTGCGGAGCGTGATGCCGCCTACATTCGCGGCTACACCGAGGTGCCCGAGACGGACGAGGAGTTCGCCTTCAGCGACGCGGCGGCTCGCGAGAGCTTCCGCCGCCTGGACGCCGACGAGGCGGGCGAGACCTGAGCCCGCGGCCGGAGCTCCATCGCGGAGAGGTCTGGTGGGCGACGCTCGCACCGCCGAACAAGACGCGTCCGGTCGTGCTCGTGTCGCGCGAGGCGGCCTACCGGGTCCGCTCGCACCTGACGATCGTGCCGGTGACGACCAGGATCCGCCGGGTCCCGACGCGCGTGCCGGTCGGCCCGCGACAGGGACTCGACCGCGATGGCTTCGTGAACTGCGATGAAGTGGACACGATCCGCCAGGATCAGCTCATCGAGCGGATCGGGGCGCTCGACCCGTCGACGCTGGCGGAGGTGGACGACGCGCTGCGCTTCTCGCTGGGCCTCGAGTAGCGACTACATCCGGAAGATGCCGTAGCGCGGCTCGCCGATCGGGGCGTGCCGCGCGGCGGCGAGACCGAGCGCGAGCACCGCGCGCGTGTCCAGGGGGTCGATGACCCCGTCGTCCCACAGACGCGCCGTCGAGTAGTAGGGCGAGCCCTGGGTCTCGTACTGGGCGCGGATCTTCGCCTTGAAATCGTCGCGCGCCCGGTCACCGTCGAACGTGCCGACGAGCGAGAGGACCGTCGCGGCCTGCTCGCCGCCCATGACGCTGATCCGCGCGTTCGGCCACATCCAGAGCTGCCGCGGGCCGTACGCCCGCCCGCACATCCCGTAGTTCCCGGCGCCGAAGCTGCCGCCGATGATCACCGTGAACTTCGGGACGGCGGCGCATGCGACCGCGGTGACCATCTTCGCGCCGTCCTTGGCGATCCCACCCTCCTCGTACTCCCTGCCGACCATGAAGCCCGCGATGTTCTGGAGGAACACGAGCGGCACCTTGCGTTGGTCGCAGAGCTGGATGAAGTGCGCGGCCTTGCGGGCGGACTCGCTGAACAGGATCCCGTTGTTCGCGACGATGCCGACCCTGAAGCCCATGATCCGGCCGAAGCCGCAGACCAGCGTGTCGCCGTAGAGCGCCTTGAACTCCGTGAACTTCGAGCCGTCGACGAGCCGCACGATCACCTCGTGCACGTCGTACGGCGTGCGCGTGTCCGCGGGCACGATCGCGTAGAGGTCCGCGGGGTCGTGGGCCGGCGCCTCCGGCGCCGTGAGGTCGTCGCCCCAGTGGAGCTCCTGCGGCCCGAGGTGCGAGACGATCTCGCGCGCGAGCGCGAGCGCGTGCCCGTCGTCGAGCGCGTAGTGGTCGACCACGCCGCTCTTGCGCGCGTGCACGTCCGCGCCGCCGAGGTCCTCGGCGCTGACCTCTTCGCCGGTCGCGGCCTTCACGAGCGGCGGGCCGCCGAGGAAGATCGTGCCCTGGCCCTTCACGATGATCGTCTCGTCGCTCATCGCCGGGACGTACGCCCCGCCCGCGGTCGAGCTCCCCATGACGACCGCGAGCTGCGCGATGCCGAGCGACGACATCCGGGCCTGGTTGTAGAAGATCCGGCCGAAGTGCTCGCGGTCCGGGAACACCTCATCCTGCCGCGGCAGGAACGCGCCACCCGAGTCGACGAGGTAGAGGCAGGGGAGCCGGTTCTCGAGCGCGATCTCCAGCGCGCGCAGGTGCTTCGTCACGGTCAGCGGGTAGTAGGTGCCGCCCTTCACCGTCGCGTCGTTCGCGACGATGACGCACTCGCGCTCCGCCACACGCCCGATGCCGGTCACGATGCCTGCGGCCGGCGCGTCGTTGTCGTAGAGGTCGAGCGCCGCGAGCGGGGCGATCTCGAGGAACGGCGAGCCCGGATCGAGCAGCCGCTCGACGCGCTCGCGCGCGAGGAGCTTGCCCGCCGTGGTGTGCTTCGCGCGCGCCTTCTCCGGCCCGCCCTGGCGGACGGCATCGAGCTTCTTGTGCAGGTCGGCGACCAGCGCGCTCATCGAATCGCGGTTCGCCTTCGCCTGCGCCGAACCGCGATCGAACGACGACGAGAGCACGGCCATCAGTGGCCGATGCTAAACTTGAGTCTCCGCGCGCGCCTGTAGCTCAGTTGGATAGAGCGCAACGCTACGAACGTTGAGGTCGGGGGTTCGAGCCCCTCCAGGCGTACCGCCCACCTGTCGAGTGACACCGAGACGATCTGCTCGCCGCGCACAATATGTGTCTACGGTCTCAGCACTTCAGCAGGAGCCGACCCTGCTCGCGCTAGCTTTGCGCGGTGCCGGCAACGCCAGAGCATGGACTGACTCGTTACCCTCGGGCCGAAGTGAGAAGCGCACGTCAGGGTCGGCGCGCGACCCTGGGAGCCGCGTGACGAACGCGGACTGTCTCAAGCACAGCTCGGGTGCCCGGCCCTCACCCCTTGCACCAATGTGTCGCACGGAGGCGACCCGCCGGCGTCAGCGTCCGGTCAGGCGGAGCCGACCGTGACGTCGCGATCAAAAGACCCTCAATCACCAGGCGTACGCGTTCAGGATCTCGGCCGACGGTACCGCAGCGGCGACGGCTGGGTCGACGCGGTCCGCGGCGTATCGCTGGAGGTCCCAAGGGGTGCGTTCGTTAGCGTCGTCGGGCCGTCGGGATCGGGCAAGTCGACGCTCCTGAGTCTGATCGGCGGTCTCGATCGGCCGACGACCGGCGCGGTCCACGTCGATGGACAGGATCTTTCGCGGCTGACGTCGGGGGAACTCGCGCGCTTTCGACAGCGGAGCGTTGGCTTCATCTTTCAGTCGTTCCGCCTGCTGCCGCATCTCACCGCCGTCGAGAACGTCGCGCTGCCTCGCGTGCTCGCTGGAGCCGGGACGACGGACTCCACGCAGCGGGCAGAGACCCTCCTCTCCCGTATGGGGCTCGCGGCACGGATCGCCCACCGGCCCTCACGGCTCTCCGCAGGCGAGCAGCAGCGCGTCGCCATCGCGCGGGCTCTGGCGAATGAGCCACAGGTGCTGCTTGCAGACGAGCCGACCGGCAACCTCGATTCCGATTCGGCGGCAGCGTTTCTTGAACTGCTCGAGGAGATCCGCGTCGAGCGGTCGCTCACGGTTATCGTGGCGACGCACGACCCGGACGTGGCCCGTCGTGCGGACCACCTTGTCCATTTGCGCTCCGGCCGAATCGCGGCGCAGGCGTGAGGCCGCGCGCGCTGTTCGCCGCTGCCGCGCGGGACGTTGCCACGCGGCCCCTTCGGAGCGCGCTGACCGCGATCGGCGTCGCGTTGGCGACGGCGGCGCTCGTCGCGCTCGTCGCACTCAGTCGCGGGATCCAGGTGAACGTGCTCGAGCACTCGTCCACGCCGTTCCTCACGATCGTGCAGGTCCTACCTGCCCAGGCCGCGGCCGGGGCGAGCGCGAGGGCCCTCGACGACGGCGCGCTATGGGACATCCGAGCTGCACCGCACGTGCGCGAGGCCATTCCCGCGATCGTCGTTCCCGTATCGGTGGCCACAGCCGGGCGTCAGGTCGGCGGCACCCTCATCGGCCTGAGTCCCGCAGGACCCGCGCCGTATGCGCTCTCCGCTGGCCGCGCGCCGAGCTCGACCGAGACGGACGGGGTGGTGCTGACCCCGGCGGGAGTGCGGGCGCTCGGCCTGAGCGCAGACGCTGCGGTCGGCCTGATGCTGCAGGTCAGCCTGCGACGCGGCGACACCCGGACCGAGCAGCGCACCGTCACCCTGCGCGTGGCGGGCGTGAGCGCGGACGACATTCCCGGGCAACTCGCCGTGACGTCGCTCGCCGTCGCCGACGACGCGATCGCCTGGATCGCGACGGGCGAAAGCGCAGCTGCTCGAGACGTGCGCCTGGCCCAGCAGGCGGCAGCGGCGCTGCTCTTCGGCGGCCGCGTCGTCGCAGCCGATCTGGGCGGGTCGCGCTACACGACCATCTGGGCCTTCGCGGATTCGGTCGCCGACGTGCGCGATGTCGCTCGGGCGATCGAGCGCCTCGGCTTCGGGACGTACTCCACCACCGCGCTTTCGCAAACGATCGATGATGCGTTTCGCGTCGTGAACGGCGGCCTGGCGTCGATCGCGCTCATTGCACTCCTCATCGCTGCCCTCGGGATCGCGAACGCGATGGTCACGACCGTGAGCGAGCGGACGGTCGAGATCGGGGTGCTGAAGGCCCTCGGCGCGACGGACGAGACGGTCCAAGCGCTTGTCCTCGCCCAGGGAGCGATGCTCGGGCTCATCGGCGGCATGGCTGGTGTGCTGCTGGGGACAGCGATGGCGGTCGCTGCTGGAGTCGTTGTCCGCGGAGTCATCAGCTCCGCGGGGTTCGCTCCCGTCGTCGATCCCGCCCTCGGCGCTGGCGCGCTCGGTGTGGCGCTCGCAGTGAGCCTGCTTGCGAGCTCGATCCCGGCCCGCCGGGCCGCGGCGCTCGTACCGGCGGACGCCCTGCGGAGCGAGTAGCCGCCGGGCGGTTGCAGGATAGTTTCCAAGTGGCCGTGCCGGATTCAGCGGGCCTTGACGGTCGGTCTGTTGCCCGCCTACCGTCCGCCGCGCGATGGGGAGACGGTGGGCACTTGGAGCTCTGACGGCTGCGGCCCTCGTGCTCGGGGCGAGCACGTCCGGATCAGCGGATACGCCGTAGGGCGCGCTGACCGCAGCGATGCAGAAGACCGCCCTCGCAAAGACGGCGCACGTGGCGGTGGACCAGAAATTCAGCGCAGCCGATCGCACGATCCAGTCGAACGTGACCGGGACGCTCGCGCGTGGCGACCAGGATCTGACGTCCTCCGGCGACGGCGGCGAAAGCCGGCGCGTCGCGGTGGGCCAGTCGATGTACCAGCGTCGACCGAACACGCCGGACTCACCGTGGCGGATCAGCCCGCGCCAAGCGCCGGCGTCGGACCAGGCGTTCGGCACGCTGATGCTGGCCGACGGGACGTCGCTCAGCGATCCGAAGCTCTACAAGAACGCCGTCGACGCTGGGACCGAGCAGCTCCCGCAGGGCCTCGCGCGCAAGGTCACGGCCGATCTGGACATGCCGACCGTCGCGGCGTCGCTGCTCCTGGCCGCGCCGGATCAAGCGCGGCTGGCGCAGATGCAGGGCCGGGTCACGCTCTGGATCTCCACCACTGACGGCAGCTTGCTACGTCACAGCCTCGTGATCACGATCCAAGGCGCGAACGGTCCGGAGAAGATCGAGACGACGATCGACCTGAGCGACCTCGACGCGCCGCTCGTCGTGACTGCGCCGTAGTGGACTTCGGTCTCGCCACCATCTCCGGCCTGCCCGGAGTTGCCGCCGCTGCGTTGGCCGCGCGTCGAATCGTGAGCGCCCAGGCGATCCGACGGCATCCGCGTGCGGCTCGGCTCGTCGGGCTGACCGCAGCGCTTCTTATCGGTGGTGCATGTCATTCGATCGACGAGAACGCCTTCGCCCACAACCCGGTTCCGCTGGCGAAGCTCGCGTTCCACGAGCCGATCGCGTTCACCGGCGGTGCCGCCGATGGACAGGTCGTGCCCTTGCAGCCCGGCCTGCTGGCGAGCTACCTCGCCGGCGCCCAGTACGACCGGCTCGATCACCAGCAGATCGACGCGAATGTCAACTTCGTCTGGGACGCCACCGGGAATCCCGTGATCTCCGCACCCGACGGGACCGACCACAACGACGGCGACTTCCGGCTGCCGGACTCGTGGGGCATCTGGTCGGTCGTCTGGGAGGGCTACCTCCTCGCCCCCACCGAGGGCACGTACGTGTTGCGGATCCACGTGAATAACGGCGGATGGCTCGAGATGAAGGACCCGAGCGGGTCGCTGACGACCGTGATCAATTGCGCCGGCGGCACGGGCTTTGAAGGCGACTGCGACGCGAACGTGGCGTTCAGCGCCGGCCCGCAGTACATCCGCTTCAGCTACTTCAACAATGCCCCGCCGTCGGCGAATGCGATCTTGTCGTGGCAGACGCCGGGCTCGTCGTCGGTCGAGGTCGTGCCGACGAACGCGCTGTGCACCCAGAGCACAGCGTCGTGTTCGGCACCGAAGCGCGCGTTCATGTTCGTCCACGGGATAAACGGAGACTCCGCCAACCGCTCGATATTCCAGTTATTGCTCAAGCCGCTCGAAGACAGGTACGGCGAGGTCAATGTCAGGCGGTTTCCCTACTTCCAAGATCGTGCGTTCAAGACTGATAGCGGATGCCTCGGCGGACGATCCGCGCTCATCCCAGCCGACGCGCACGGCCTGCCGATCAACACTTCGCCGAGCAGCCTGGCTAGCGATGTCTGCGACAGCGAAAGCAACGTCGGCCTCGACGCGATCTTGTTGGATCAGGACATCCAAACGCTACATCGCGACACCGGCGCGCCGGTCACGCTCATCTGCAACAGCATGGGCTGCGCCATCGTTCGGGCATATCTCGCCTATTCGGTTGCGGCGAACCCTACGGCTGCGCCTGTTGTGGACAACATCTTCTTCCTGCAAGGCGCGCAGCAAGGGTCATGGCTCGACTGGGGCTCGACCGGACTGCAGGGCCTCAGCGACAGCGCGAATCCGCTCGATCGCTTGACCAACACCCTCGTCTCAGAAAACGCTCGCCGGCTGGTCGGATTCGACCCGAATCGTCCGGCGTTTGAAGACCTTCGGCCGCTCAGTCCCACGTACCGATTCGTCAATCCCGATGTGGCCCACGTGCCGGATGCCATCGGCTACTTCAACGTTGCGAGCGACATCCGTTGGAAGATCGACATGGGCATCCTCGGGACCCGATTCGTCCGCAACCCGGTGGAGTCGAACGGCTCCTTCGGTGACTACGTGATGCTGCCCGGTCCCGAAGATCCCACTCGCCTCGACGTCCTCGGGGGTGAGCGCTTCGACGCGTCGACCATCGGCCGCGGCCGCGACAACCTGGAGTGGACCCTGCGGAAGGACTTCGTCGTGAAGATCGAGACGTACGTGGTGCTCCTGCCGATCCTTGCCATCCCAGACCAGGACTGGACCTACCCGACGCCACCACTTGTTCCCGACCCGTTCGCGCTCGCGGAGTCGCACTTCCAGCTCGGCTCGAAGATGCACGAGATCACGACCCAACGCGATCGGCGCACCGGACTGACCGCTCCGCTCGATGAGCTGATCCTCAACGAGATCTACCGGCAGGACCCCTGAGAGTATGAACCGACTCACTCCACTGATCGTCCTGTCATTGAGCATCGGCATCGTGACGGGCGCTGCGTCTTCCTCGAGCGCGCTCGGCGCGCCGCAACCCTCGCGGGTGCTGGTGTTTGAGGACGGCTCTGGCCTCCGCCTCACCATACAAGCCGAGCCGGCCGCGCGCGACGCCGGAGCGTTCACGCTCCGCGTTCCAGGGACCGGTACGTTCATCGCGGTGACCGGAGCGACGCTCGCCGTGGAGAGCGCCCAGAGCACGAATGTCAGTTACGATGGCCCGGTCGACCTCGTCTCAGCGCAAGGGACCTCCACCCGTGTCACGGCCCGGCTGCAGGCTCATCTCGATGCTCCGCATCACATGGGCGAGGCGACGCTCACGACTGCGACCGACCGGTTCCACTTGGTCGCGCACCCGGCATCGCGCGCTGGCCTCGATCCGGTGCTCCGTTCGTTCGAGGCGGCAATGCCCGCCGGAGACTGGTCGGCGATCTACGCAATCGCGTCGTCGGACTTCACCAGCAGTTACACCGCCGAAGCGTTCGCTGCCACGGCCCGAGCACAGGCCGGAACGGTCGGTACGGTCGTGTTGCTGCGCCGGGTCCAGACCGGCGATGTGCAGACGAGCCCGCTCGGCTTCGGCTACGTCGTCGTCTCATACGAAGTCCGACGATCGGTCGGCGGCGTTATCAGCACGTCGAGCGACAATGTGTACTTCCTCTTCGAGAACGGTGCTTGGAGGCTCTGGTTCACCGTCACGCAGTGATCCTCGCCGCGCTGATCGGCGTGCTCGCAGGCTGCACCGCACCGACCGCCGGGGTCGATCTGCCGGTGTCGGCGCTGCGCGCGGAGGCGGCGAGCGAGCTCGCGCCGCCGGGTGCGGTCGTCCTGCGCACGGTGCAGGCTGAGCCGTTCAACAACATCACCGGCCACGAGGCCGCGTTCTACGGCCATCTGTTCGGCCTGCCGTCAGCGGCAGCCGACATCCACGCGTTTTACGACCGCGAGCTCGCGAAGCTCGGGTGGCGGGTCACGAGGGGGCCGGGCCTTTCTACGATCGAGACGGCCGGGTGGGCCTGGTGCAAGCCGAAGCTGGTCTTCAGACTCGGGATTCTCGATCCCCGTGGCTATGGCCGCATCCCGCTAAGCGGTGCCGAGCAGTACCAGAGCGTGATCGACGCGCGGCTCCAAGGAGTCGACGAAGGTTGTCCGAGCGGATAGGACGCTGCGCGACCCGGACGACCAGGGTGGCTTGAGCGAGCTGGGTCCGCGCCGGAAGGTCGTGGTTCACCGTCACGGAGTGATCCTCGCCGCGCTGATCGGCTTGCTCGCAAGCTGCACCGCACCGACCGCCGGGGTCGATCTGCCGGTGTCGGCGCTGCGCGCCGAGGCGGCGAGCGAGCTCGCGCCGCCGGGTGCGGTCGTCCTGCGCACGGTGCAGGCTGAGCCGTTCAACAACATCACCGGCCACGAGGCCGCGTTCTACGGCCATCTGTTCGGCCTGTCGTCAGCGGCAGCCGACATCCACGCGTTCTACGACCGCGAGCTCACCAAGCTCGGGTGGCGGGTCACCCGGCGGCCGATCCTCGGCACCACCGAAACGGATGGTTGGCGGTGGTGCAAGCCGATGCTGCTCTTCAGACTCGGGATCCTGGACCCGCGCGGCTACAACCGCATTCCCTTAACCAGCGCGGCCCAGTACAAGACGGTGATCGACGCTCGGCTCTCGGGAACCGATGAAGCCTGCCCACGTACGTGAAGCGCAACGGATCGGCGGATTGACGGTCGATCCGTCGGCGACCGTGACCACAGCACCCTACGACGCAGACTGCGTACCCACGATGAATTGACACCTTGTCCTACGACGCGCGAGAACGATGCTCGGTCACGGCAAGATGAGGCGTCACTCGACACCTAGCGGATCCCAAAGCCAGATAGCCTTCTTGACAGCCCACCGGCCATGCCGTACTATACCATCTGGTTACATAACCAGAAGGTGAAGTACGGAATGGCGACCGACCGGCTCAGCGCGACGTTCTCGGCCATCGCCGATCCCACCCGGCGGGCGATCCTCGCGCGCCTGGCGTCGGGGGAAGCCACGGTAACGGAGCTCGCCAAGCCGTTCGACATGACGTTGCCGGCGATCTCGAAGCACCTCAAGGTGCTCGAGAACGCCGGGCTCATCTCTCGCGGCCGGGACGCCCAGTGGCGGCCCGCGCGCCTGGAGGCCGACCGCCTCAGGGAAGCGGCGAAGTGGATGGAGCGGTACCGGGTCTTCTGGGAGCAGAGCCTCGACCGGCTCGACCAGCACCTGCGCGAGATACAGCGGGAGGATAAGAAGCATGGCCGCGGCCGATAGCGTGAATGCACCCGAGCGGACCCTCGTGACCACGCGGGTCTACGACGCGCCGCGCGACGCCGTCTACCGGGCGTGGACCGATCCGAAGCAGCTCGCCAAGTGGTTCCCGCCGGAGGGCTTCAGCTCACCGCGCTGCGAGGTCGATGCGCGCCCCGGCGGCACGTTCCGGGTCGACATGAAGGGACCCGATGGCCCGCCGTTCGACGGCGAGGTGTTCCCCGGCCCCGGCACGTTCGTCGAGGTCGTGCCGAACGAGCGGCTGGTGTTCACGATGGCGCCCGAGTCCAACGGCCGGGCGATGCCGACGGTGACCACGGCGGTGACCTTCGAGGAGGTCGCCGGTGGCCGGACGCGGTGCACGGTGGCGCAGAGCCTCGAGACCGTCGAAGCGTTCCGGGCGATGGCCGAGCAGGGCATGGCCGAGGGCATCGCGCAGAGCATGGGCAAGCTCGCCGGGGTCCTCTCCGGCAACCGCACCGATCGCGGGATCAGCGTGACCGGGCGGACGCTCACGCTCACGCGGGTGTTCGACGCGCCGCGCGAGCTCGTGTGGGCCGCGCTCACCGACCCGGCCCACCTCACCAAGTGGATGTTCGCGAACGACTGGGAGGCGCCGTACGCGAAGGTGGACGTCCGCCCGGGCGGATCGTTCAGCATCGGGATGCGCCCCGCCGATCACAGCCAGGAGGGCTTCGACTTCGCCGGCACCTACCGCGAGGTCGTCAAGCCCGACCGGATCGTCCAGCGCATCGGCGACGGACGCGTGATGACCTGGACCCTCACCGAGGTCTTCGGCGGTACGCAGCTCGTGCTCTCGCTCGAGATGGCGATGGGCGAGGAGCAGGAGCGGGCCGGCTACACGCAGATCCTCGACCACCTCGCGGCCCACCTCGCGAGCGGTCGGAAATAGAAGGAGCGCGACATGAACAAGATCACCCCGTTCCTCTGGTTCGACGATCAGGCCGAGCAGGCGATGCGGTTCTACGTCTCGATCTTCCCGAACTCGAAGGTCCTCGAGGTCACGACCGGGCCCGGCGGAACGGTGATGGGCGTCAAGTTCGAGCTCGAGGGCCAGGAGTTCATCGGGCTCAACGCGGGACCGAGGTTCACGTTCACGGAGGCGATCTCGTTCTACGTGAGCTGCGCGGATCAGGCGGAGGTCGACGACCTCTGGGCGAAGATCACGGCCGGGCCGGGCGAGGCGTCGAGCTGCGGGTGGGCGAAGGACCGGTTCGGTCTCTGGTGGCAGATCATCCCCGACGCGCTGCCTCGGCTCATGGGCGACACGGATCCGGTGAAGGCCAAGCGCGTCATGGACGCGATGCTGAAGATGAAGAAGATCGACGTGGCCGAGCTGCAGCGGGCCTACGACCGGTGAGCGCGGCCCTCGCCCCACGCGCGTTCGAGGAAGAACGGGAAGGCACGCGGCGCTGGGCCGCGCTGGCGCTCGTCTGTTTCGGAGCGCTGATGATCGTGCTCGACGGCACGATCGTGAACATCGCGCTGCCGTCCATCCAGCGTGATCTCGGCTTCACCCAATCCGGGCTCGCGTGGGTCGTGAACGCGTACGTCCTCACCTTCGGTGGGTTCCTGCTCCTCGGGGGCCGGGCGGCGGACCTCATCGGCCGGCGAGCCGTGTTCATCGCGGGGCTCGCGATCTTCACGTCGGCGTCACTCGTGTGCGGCTTCGCGTCCGCCCAGTGGGTGCTCGTCGCCGCGCGCGCGGTGCAGGGTGTCGGTGGCGCGATCGTGCAGGCGGTCGCGTTCTCGCTGATCCTCGAGCTGTTCCGGGAGCCGGGAGAACGGGCGAAGGCGATGAGCGTCTGGGGGTTCGTGTCGTCCGCCGGCGGCGCGGTCGGCGTCGTGCTCGGTGGCGTGCTCACGCAGGTCGGCGATTGGCACCTCATCTTCTTGCTCAACGTTCCGATCGGCATCGTCGCCATCGCGCTCGCGCGGCCGCTCCTGCCGGCGGTCGCCGGCCTCGGATTGGACAACGGCGTCGATGTCGGCGGGGCGCTCACGATCACGGCCGCGCCGATCGTCGCGGTCTACGGGATCCTGAAGGCGTCCGAGCTCGGCTGGACGTCGCCCCTGGTCATCGCCGCCCTCGCGCTCGCGCTGCTCCTGCTCGGCGCGTTCGTGGCGATCGAGCGCCGGGCGCGGGCGCCGATCGTGCCATTGCGCATCTTCCGCTCGCCGGCGATCTCGATCTCGCAGGTCGTCATCGTCGCGATGATGGTCGCGTTCTTCGGCTGGTTCTTCTTCTCGCCGCTGTACATGCAGCGGGTCCTCGGCTTCGACGCGCTCCAGACCGGGCTCGGCTTCCTGCCCGCGATGCTCGTCTTCGCCGCGATGTCGCTCGGGATCTCCGCGAAGATCGTGGGGCGCAGCGGACCGAAGCCGGCTCTGCTCGCGGGGATGTCGCTCGCGGTCGTCGGCCTCGGGCTGCTCGCGCGCACGCCGGTGGCCGGGTCATACGCCGTGGACCTCGCGCCGGCGATGTTCCTCATCGCGATCGGCGGCGGGCTCGGGTTCCTGCCGCTGATCCTCATCGCGACGAGCGAGGCCCGGCCTGAGGACAGCGGCCTCGTGTCAGGCCTCGTGAGCACCTCGCAGATGGTCGGCGGGGCGATCGGCCTCGCCGTCCTGGTGACCATCGCCGCGGCCGTGAGCGCGGGCGCGGCCGATGCCGCCGGCCTGAACGAGGGCTATCACGCGGCGTTCGGCGTGGGTGCCGCGCTGGCCGCGGCGGGGGTGGCGCTCGCGACGCGCCTGCCCCACGGCGGCGGACGGGGTCGCTAGATGTAGTCGGCGCGCCGGACCTTGAGCGGTCCCTTCGCGTAGTTCGGCGGGGTGTCCTCGATCTTCACGTGGTGGTAGTTGTGCGTCGTGACCTCGTGCGTGGTGCGCTGCTCGCTCGCCGCGAGGAGCGACTGCATCGAGCTCTGGTCGAGGACCTGGAATCGGACATCGCACCCGGCGAAGCGGCACGGGAAACCACCGGACTTCATACGGTCAATTCCTCCCAAGGATGCGCTTGGATGGGACTCCCCTCCGTTGCCGCAAAGTGTACCGATGAACCCGGGGCCGTGCACCTCGGGCGACCCCTCCGCTCGACGGGCCTCGCCTAGACTGAGGCTCTTCCCGGCGTGGAGGAACGCGTTGTGAGGGGGACCCGAATGAACAAGTCCATCCTTGGTGTGCTCGGTGCGCTCGCGCTGACGATCGCAGCCTGCGCCGGCGCGACGACGAACGGCGGCGCGAGCGGTTCGCCCGCCGCGACCACCGCGGCGAAACCCGACATCAAGGTCGGTGCCGTGCTCTCGCTCACCGGCGTCGGCAACGTGTACGGCCCGACGCAGCGGAACGGCCTGCAGCTGGCGGTCGACGCGATCAACGCGGCCGGCGGCGCCAATGGCGCGAAGCTCCAGCTCATCGTCGAGGACGACCAGTCGACGACCGATGGCGGGATCACCGCGTTCAAGAAGCTCACCGCCCAGGACCGGGTGACGGTGATCTTCGGCCCGACGCTCTCGAACACCGCGGTCGCGGCCGACCCGGTCGCGCAGAGCGCGCAGACGCCGGTGATCGCGATCAGCAACACCGGCGACGGCATCGTGGGCAAGTGCGACTACGGTCCCTGCGATTACATCTTCCGCGTGTCACTGGGCGAGTCCGCGGCGATCCCGCAGACCGTCAAGACCGTGAAGGCGAAGCTCAACATCAAGTCCGTCGTGCTCATGTACGCCCAGGACGACAAGTTCAGCTCCGACGGGTTCGCGATCTTCAAGAAGAACCTCACCTCGGCGGGCATCACGATCAAGAAGGAGATCGCGTTCTCGAAGAACGACGTCGATCTCTCCGGGCCGGTGACCCAGGCGCTCGCCGAGGACCCCGACGCGATCGTCGACAGCTCGCTCGCGGGGCCGGCGATCAAGGTGCTCCAGGAGGTCAACCGGCGCAAGCCCGGATTGCCGGTCATCGGAGGCAACGGGTTCAACACGCCTGCGATCGCGAAATCGGCGGGGGCGGCGGCCGAGGGCGCGATCTCCGGCGCGGCCTGGTACCTCGGGAACCCGTCGGCCGAGAACAAGGCGTTCGTCAGCGCGTACAAGGCGAAGTTCAACGCCGACCCCGATCAGTTCGCGGCCCAGGCCTATTCGGCGGTGTACGTGTACCTCGATGCCGTGAAGCGGACGCCGAATCCGACCAGCGTCCTGCACGACAAGCTCCGCGACCAGCTCGCGCTCACCACCGGCGTGAGCACGCCGCTCGGCGAGGTCTCGTTCAACGCGTCGCACGACGTGTCCCAGCAGGTCTACGTCGTCCAGATCAAGAACGGCCAGTTCACGCCGATCAACTAAATGGGGCTCGGCGGGGCGGGCGAAGCCCGCCCCGCCGCACGAGGGACGGTCGCCTCGCCTAGCCTCTCGCCGTGGCCGATCAGATCTACAACGCGATCTTCATCGGCAGCATCTACGCCCTGTTCGCGCTCGGCTTCACGCTCGTCTTCAGCGTGCTCGACATCCTCAACCTCGCCCACCCGGCGCTGTTCACGCTCGGCGCGTTCACCGCGCTCTTCGCGATGCAGCAGGGCGTCCCCGCGGCGCTCGCGGTCGTCGTCGCCTTCGTCGTCTGCGGGATCGCCGGCGTAGCCCTCGACCGTGTCGCGTTCGCGCCGCTGCGCGCGCGCGGCGCCCCGCCCCTGTCGGCGATGATCTCGAGCATCGGGGTGGCCCTCATCATCACGCGGCTCATCCAGTTCGCGTACGGGCCGGACTTCCAGTCGTATCCGGCGGGTTCGCTGCCCGCGGCGGTGTACTCGCTGGCCGGCGTCGAGCTCGACACGCTGCGGTCCGTGATCATCGCCTGCGCGATCGGGCTGATGCTCGCCCTCACGTACCTCGTCCGCCGCACGCGCCTGGGGCGCGAGCTCCGGGCGCTCGCCGAGAACCCGCGGGCCGCGCGGCTGCTCGGTATCGACGTCGATCGCGCGATCGCGGCGACGTTCTTCCTCTCCGCCGGCCTCGGCGGTGTCGCCGGCGTCCTCTATGGCTTCGCGACGAACTCGCCGTTCTCGCAGATGGGCCTCGCCTTCGAGCTCAAGGCGTTCGCGGTGATGATCGTCGGGGGGATGGGCAGCATCCCCGGCGCGGTGCTCGGCGCCTATCTGCTCGCCTTCGGCGAGATCGCCAGCCTCGCGGTCCTCCCGAGCGAGCTGCGCGACGCGTTCGCGTACGGGCTCCTGTTCATCGTCCTGCTCGTGCGTCCGGCCGGCGTCCTCGGCCGGCGCCCGCCGGACCGGGTCTGATGGACGACATCGGCGCCTTCCTCGTCGCGTATCAGACGACGATCGGGACGATCGGCATCAACGCGCTGCTCGCCCTGTCGGTCTGGCTCACCCTGTACACCGGCCAGCTCACGCTCGGAAACGCCGCGTTCGCCGGCATCGCGGCGTACAGCTCGGCGCTCCTCACGCTGAAGGCCGGCCTCCCGTTCCCGCTCGCGCTCGCGGCCGGGGCGATGCTCGCGGCGGCCGTCTCGGTCCCGCTCGGGGCGACGGTGTTCCGGCTGCGCGGTGTGTACCTCGCCATCGCCACGCTCGCGTTCGGCGAGGTCGTGCGCGTCGCGATCCTCGCGATCCCGATCACCGGTCGCGGCCAGGGGCTCGTCGGCATCCCGCCGAAGACCGAGCTCTGGCACGTCTTCGCGTCGCTCGTCGTCATCGCGTACGTCTGCGCGCGGCTGCGCAGCTCGAGCGTCGGCCGCGCGTGGGCCGCGATCCGCGAGGACGAGGTCGCGGCCGCGAGCCAGGGCATCCCGGTGCGTCGCTACCAGCTCGTCGCGTTCGTGCTCGGCGCGCTCATCGCGGGCTGGGCCGGCGGGCTCGCCGCGCACTTCGACTACGCCATCCAGCCCGACGAGTTCGGCTTCGCGCGCGCGGTGCAGATCCTCGTGTTCGCGGTGGTCGGCGGGATCCCGAACGTGTTCGGCCCGATCCTCGGCGCCCTCCTGTTCACAGCGCTGCCCGCGATCCTGCAGCCGCTCCAGGAGTACCGCGACATCTTCCAGGGCGCGATCCTCGTGCTGGTCATCGTGTTCCTCCCGCGCGGTCTCGTGACGGTGTTCGAGCTCCGGCGCACCGCGCGCCTCCGGACCATGGGAGCCGAAGATGTTGCTTGAGGCGAGCGGCCTCACGAAGCGCTTCGGTGGCGTCGTCGCTCTGAGCTCGGTCGACCTCTCGGTCGCCGAGGGTCAGGTCTTCGGGCTCATCGGTCCGAACGGGGCGGGGAAGACGACGCTCATCAACGTCATCTCGGGGCACTTCCGCGCCGACGCCGGCGCGATCCGGTTCGCCGGCGCGGACGTGACGGCGTTGCGACCCGACCAGCTCGCACGGCGCGGCATCGCGCGCACGTTCCAGTCGATCCGCCTGTTCAAAGGCCTCACCGTCCTCGAGAACGTCCTCGTCGGCGGCTTCGTCCGCGGCAGCCCGCCGGCGCGCGCGCGTGCCCTGCTCGAGCAGTTCGGCCTCGGCGGACGCGCCGACGCGTTCGCGGGCGAGCTCGCCTACGGCGACCAGCGGCGGCTCGAGATCGCGCGGGCGCTCGCGGCCGAGCCGCGGCTGCTCATCCTCGATGAGCCTGCCGCCGGGATGAACCCGACCGAGTCCGCCGCGCTGCGCGACCTGTTGCGCACGCTCGCCGCCGAGGGGATCACGATCGTGCTCATCGAGCACGACGTGCGGCTCGTCATGGGCGCGAGCGAGCGGGTCGCGGTCCTGAGCTTCGGCCGCAAGATCGCGGAGGGGACACCGGCCGAGATCCAGGCCGATCCCGTCGTCCGCGAGGCGTACCTCGGGACCGCGGATGCGTGAGCCGATGCTCGCGATCCGCGACCTCGTCGTCCGCTACGGGTCGATCGAGGCGGTGCACGGGATCTCGTTCGAGGTCGGCGCGGGCGAGGTCGTCGCGCTCATCGGCGCGAACGGCGCGGGCAAGACGAGCACGCTCGCCGCGATCTCCGGGCTCGTCCGGCCCGCGCGCGGCGCGGTCGAGCTCGCCGGACGCGATCTCGCCGGCGCCGCGCCGCACGCGATCGTGCGCGCGGGGCTCATCCAGGTCCCCGAGGGCCGCGAGATCCTCGCGCGGATGTCGGTGCACGAGAACCTGTTGCTCTCCGGAGCCGCCGAGCCGCGCGCGATGTACGAACGATTCCCGATCCTGGCCGAGCGGCGCTCGCTGCCGGCCGGCAACCTCTCCGGCGGAGAGCAGCAGCTGCTCGCGATCGCCCGCGCCCTGCTCGCGAAGCCGCGCGTCCTGCTGCTCGACGAGCCGTCGCTCGGACTCGCGCCGATGATGGTCGCGACGATCTTCGATCTGCTCGCCGAGCTCAAGGCGAGCGGGACGACGATGCTCGTCGTCGAGCAGAACGCGCTCCGCGCGCTCCGTCTCGCGGACCGCGCGTACGTGCTCGAGCTCGGACGGATCGGCCTCAGCGGCACCGGTGCGGCGCTGTTACAGGATCCCGCGGTGGCGCGCGCCTACCTCGGTGCGTAAGGCGCTCATTCGGATAGATGACCGCGCATACGCCGTTCGGCCGAGGTCGCTCGCGCGTATCAGATCGTTGACCCAACCTGCCACCGCCGCGACGCCCCGCCCGACTGTGCCCTCGATAACGTCCTGCTGTTGTCCCGACGTGTGTTCGGTGGTGGTGGCCGTGGTTAGGTTGGCATGCGGATGAAGAGAATGCGGTCGAGGTCCGTCCTCATCCCCTTGACGGTGGCGTTCGTCCTCTTCAGCACCAGCCTCCTTGCCGTCGTGCGCTCGACCCCCGCGCAGGCGTACTCGAGCACGGTCACCGTGCTCGACGGGCAGGTGCTCGTGCGTCACGCGACCGGCCCATTCGCGCCGATTACCGACGGCGACATCGTGTCCGGCGGTGACACGGTCCGCACGGCCGCCGACAGCCACGGCGTGCTGACCTTCTTCGACGGCACGACCGTCGAGCTCGAGCCGGACACGGAGGTCACGATCACGACCCTCCAGGCGAGCGCCTCGGGAGACAAGGTCGTCGAGATGACCCAGGCGCTCGGGCGCTCGTGGCACGTCGTCACGCACCTCGCGAGCCCGAGCTCGAAGTACGAGATCCGGACCGGGGCGTCGACGGCGGCGGTCCGCGGTACGGCGTTCGAGGTCGCGATCCTCGCCGACGGCGTGACGAAGACGATCACGACCGACGGCGACGTATCGACGAGCGCTCAGGGCACCGAGGTCCATGTCCTCGCGGGCCAGATGACGACCGTCGCCCAGGGTGCGCCGCCGCCTCCGCCGCAGCCGGCGCCCGAGCCGCTCGCCACGGTGACGATCACGGTGGATCTCACCCAGAACGCGGTCGTGACCGACGCGAACGGCCGCGCCGTCGGCGTGCAGAACGGCCTGCCGGTGCGCTACATCCCGGGCTCGAAGGTCGAGGTCGTGGACGGCAAGCTCGTCGTCACGATCCCGAATGCCCAGCTCGGTGTCCTCAGTACGTTCATCAAGCCGGATGCCACGCCGCTTGGAGGCACCGTGCCGGCCGACGTGACCGTGCAGACCGAGGTCTCGGTGAAGGACGTCGGCGTCGTGGCGAACAGCCTGGTGGCACAGCCGGTCGAGAATGGCACAGCGAAGGGCGCCGTCGTCCTCACCGACAGCGGGCTGCTGCTCGTGCCGAACAGCGATGCGCATAATGCGCCGGCCCCGCACATCGGCAAGCGACCGGTCGCGCCGACTGGCGTCACCCCGGTCTTCAACGGTCCGATCGTCGTGCCGCTCGTCCCCGCGCCGCCGACGGCCGCCGTCCCGACGAACAGGCCGGCGTCACTGAATGGCGATCAGCGCAAGGCGCTCGACGTGACGACCGCGGCGTTCCTCCCGTTCCAGTCTCTCGCGACGACATCAGGGGTGGTGACCATGCCGGTCAACACCGGCGTGGTCACGTTGACGACACCGATCGCCTCGGTCTTCCGGACCCCCCAACCAAGTCCGATCGGTCACGACGCGGGTACCGCGCCGGTGCCGTCGGTCGCGCCCGTGTTCACGCTGCCACCGGGCTTCGCGCTCCCGACGAGACCAGCTGCGGTCACCGGTAATGGCCCGATCAAGCTGCCCATCGATGCATTCTCGACGCCGACTCCCGTGGCGGTCCCTCAGGTCGTTCCGCTGTCGCCCACGCCGAGACTCCTCGATACACCGCTCCCGGCCGCGACCGGTGGCTTCGTTCCACCGACGAACAACCTGATCCCGACGCTGCCGCCGGCGATCAAGACGCTCAGCCCGATCTTCATCCCGACCCTCGCGCCGACTCCCGCGCCTACACCGGCCGCGACATTCGCCCCGACGCTCGCGCCGGTGCTCAAGACGCTCAGCCCGATCTTCATCCCGACCCTCGCGCCGACTCCCGCGCCCACACCAGTGCCGACGCTCGCGCCGACGCCGACACCCGCGCCGGTGATCAAGACGATCGCACCCATCTTCATCGTCACGCCCACGCCGACGCCGTTCCGCCTGATCTTGCGTTGAATCAACCCGCGCCTCGGCTGCTAGCCCCAGACTGACGCGCGCATGGCGCGCGCGCTCGCGATCGTGAATCCTGCGGCCGGCCGCGGCACCGCGCGCACGGATGTCGAGGTGGTCCTCGAGCCGCTGCGCGCGCGCTTCGAGATCATCGACGTCGTCGAGACACAGGTCGGCCACCCGACCGCGTCCGAGCTCGGCGAGCGGGCGGTCGCGGAGCGCTACGACGTCGCGATCGTCGCGGGCGGCGACGGCACGGTGGGGGCTGTCGCCCGGGCGCTCGTCGGCACCGACGTCACGCTCGGGATCC
>DASYXA010000107.1:0-19644 GCA_035935465.1 Candidatus Limnocylindria bacterium
ACCGCGCACCAGGAGATCGTCGCGTCGGGCCGTCCGGTGCACGCGGCGCTCGTCGCGCTCGTGCGCGCAAGTCACGAGAACCCCGTCTAGACTGAGCCAAAGATGGCGATCGATCAGAAGACCCCCCTCGACGTCCATCCCATCGATCTCGAGACGGACGTCATCCAGCGGCGCCCGCTGACCACCCAGACCGGCATGGGCGGGCACGAGCCGCGGATGATCGCGGGCGTCACCGCCAGCGACGACAACATCGTGTTCACGAGCGTGAACATGCTCGTGAACTGGGCGCGCTCGCGGAGCCCCTGGCCGCTCGGCTACGGCCTCGCCTGCTGCGCGATCGAGATGATGGCGAGCGCCGCATCGCACCACGACCTCGCGCGCTTCGGTGCCGAGGTGTTCCGCTCGAGTCCCCGCCAGGCCGACGTGATGATCGTGGCCGGCACGGTGACCCACAAGATGGCCCCGCGCCTGCGCCGGCTGTACGAGCAGATGCCCGAGCCGAAGTGGGTCATCGCGATGGGCAACTGCGCGAGCTCCGGCGGCGAGTTCTGGGACAGCTACGCGACGCTCCAGGGCGTCGACACGGTCGTTCCGGTCGACGTGTACGTCCCGGGGTGCCCGCCGCGGCCCGAGGCGCTCACCGAGGGCGTCCTGCGCTTGCGCGAAAAGATCTTCAAGGGCGGATAGAGGAGCTGAGTACCACCGTGCGTCCAGACCCGGCGTCGCCGGCCCTGGGCGAGCAACAGCCAGGGGACGCCGCCAGGGTCTCGCTGCCGGTCATCGAGAGCGACGAAGGGCTCGAGACCGAGGAGCTGATCCTCAACCTCGGCCCGCAGCATCCGTCGACGCACGGCGTGCTGCGGCTCGTGCTGAAGCTCCAGGGCGAGAAGGTGATCGAGTGCATCCCGGTCATGGGCTACCTGCACCGGGGCCTCGAGAAGATCTTCGAGTGGCGCACGTTCCACCAGGGCATCCGCTACGCCGACCAGGCCGACTACGTATCCAACATGCTCCAGGAGCACTGCTACGCCGGCGCGATGGAGGCGATCGGCGGCATCGACGTCCCGCGCCGGGCCGAGTACATCCGCGTGATCGTCGACGAGATGTCCCGGTGCGCGTCGCACCTGGTGTGGCTCGGCACGTACGGACTCGACGTCGGCGCGACCACGCCGATGCTCTACTGCTTCCGCGACCGCGAGGAGATCCTCGACATGTTCGAGGAGCTCTGCGGCTCGCGCATGAACTTCAACTACTTCCGGCCCGGCGGCGTGCTCTACGACTTCCCGCCGGGCATGCTCGCGAAGCTCGAGCGGTTCCTGGACCGGTTCGCCGGGCACATCGAGCGCGACTACGTCGAGCTGCTCGAGACGAACGAGATCTTCCTCGAGCGGACCATCGGCGTCGGCGGCATCCCGGCGGACGTCGCGAAGCGGTACGGCGTCACCGGTCCGATCCTCCGCGCGTCGGGCGTCGACTGGGACCTCCGGAAGGACCGGCCCTACTCGATCTACCCGGAGCTCCGGAGCTTCAGGTCCGTGACCTCGGTCGAGGGTGACGCCTACGCCCGGTACACGGTGCGACTCGGCGAGATGCGGGCATCGGTGGACATCATCCGGGAGTGCATCGCGAACATCCCGGGCGGCGCCGTGCGCGCGCGGCTCGGCCACGTCTGGAAGTGCCCGAAGGGCGAGGCCTACTACACGGTCGAGGGCGCGAAGGGCGAGGTGGGGATCTACATGATCTCGTCCGGCGGATCGGCGACGAACCCGTTCCGCGCGAAGATGCGCGGCCCGTCGTTCAACAATCTGCAGCTCCTCCCGTGGCTGCTCAAGGGCCGGCTCGTGGCGGACGTCGTCGCGATCATGGGCTCGATCGACATCGTGCTCGGCGATGTGGACCGATGACCAGCGAGGAGCGGCTCGGCCGCGAGGCGCGCGTGCGGCCGGTCGTGGGCGTGTCCGCCGCGACGCGGCAGAAGGGCCGGGACCGGTAGCGATGCTCGGACTGCTCACCGGGATGAAGCGCACGCTGACCCACCTCCTGCGGGGGAACACCGTCACCCGCATGTACCCCTATGAGAAGCGCGAGCTGCCGGAGCGCAGCCGCGGGCTCATCGCGCTCCTGCTCGAGCCCGAGACGAGCATCTTCAAGTGCGAGTCGTGCCTGATGTGCGAGAAAGCCTGCCCGCCGCGGGCGATCTCGATCTCGTACACGTTCCGCAACGCGTTCCGGAAGCGGCCGCCGATCGCGCCGCGCGCCTCGTACTACCGGATCCGCATGGTGCAGACCGCGCCGTACGGGGACCGGCGGCCGCTGTCGGCCGCCGTGCTCACCGTTCCGGCGGAGGCCGAGCGCGGGCTGGACCTCGGGATCGTCGAGCGGATCCTGCGCGAGACGCCGGCCGGCGCCGACCGGCTCACCCGTGTGCTGTACGCCACGAACGAGGGGTACGGGTACCTGCCGTGGAGCGCGGCCGAGCGCATCGCCGAGGCGTTCGGGCTGCCGATGACCCACCTGTACACGACCGCGTCGCTGCTCGCGAACTTCCGCGGCGCACCCGCGGGTCAGGGCACCGCGGTCCCGCGCGGTGGCCGCCGGTACACCGGCAACGTCGCGATCGCCGGCCTGTGGCCCGAGCAGAGCCCCGCGCCGTCGCACGACCGCCTGCACGAGCACGAGGTGACGCATCCGCTGGAGCCGGCCTTTGCCGGCTAGCGCGGCCTACCGGATCCTCGACACGGAGGTGAACGCGGCCCACGAGCGCGACCGCGCGCGGGGGATGGGCGCGGAGCCGCTGATCGCGCTCATCGCGGCGAGCGGTCTCCGTGGGCGCGGCGGTGCGGGCTTCCCGCTCGCGAAGAAGCTCGCGACGGCGCGCTCGGCCGCGAGCGGTGGGAACGCGTACGTCATCGCGAACGCGTACGACGCGGACCCGGGCAGCCCGTTGTCGCGCACGATCCTGCTGAAGCGGCCCGACCTGATCATCGAAGGTCTCGCGATCGCGGCCGCCGCCGTCGGCGCGACGAACGGGTACCTCTACCTGCGGCCCGACGCGGAGAGCGCGAAGCGCGCCGCCGAGCGCGCCCTCGCGGCGGCTCGGCCGTCCCTCGGCGACCTCGAGATCGAGATCGCGCTCGGCCCCGGCGGATTCATGGGCGGCGAAGAATCCGCGCTCCTCGCGGTCCTCGAGGCCCGGCGCGCGATGGCGCGCCAGCGGCCACCCTATCCCGCGCGCCAGGGACTGCTGCTCCGTCCGACGGTCGTGTCGAACGCCGAGACGCTCGCCGCGCTGCCGCTCATCGTGCGCGACGGCGCGGAGGCGTTCCGCCGCGTCGGCACGCCGGCGTCGCCGGGGACGAAGCTCGTATCGGTCACCGGTGCGGTCGGCTCGCCCGGCGTGTACGAGGTCGCGTTCGGCGCGACGCTCGGCGAGATCGTCGAGCGCGCCGGTGGCGCGACGGGGAGGGCGCTGAAGGGGTTGCACGTCGGCGGGCCGACCGGCGGGATCCTGAACGCCACCCGCACCGGCGTGCCCCTCGACTACGAGTCGCTCAAGGCCGCCGGCACCCACCTCGGCTCGGCTCAGATCCGGGTGATCGGCGCCGACGTCTGCATCGTGAACGAGGCGGCGAAGCTGTTCGAGTACCTCGCGAAGGAGACCTGCGGCCTCTGCGTGCCGTGCCGCGTCGGGACCAAGCGCGTCGGCGGGATCCTCGAGGGGATCTACTCCGACCTCGGTCGCGCCGATGATCTCCCCTGGCTCGGCGAGCTCGCCGACCACCTCGAGCAGTTCTCGCTCTGCGGCTTCGGGATCACCAGCGCGTCGATCCTGAAGACCACGCTGGCCGAGTTCGCCGAGGACTATCGGCGCCACATCGCCGACCGGGCCTGCCCGACCGGCACGTGCGCGCCCGCTCGATCGCGCCGCTATGAGACCATGGCGCAGCCATGAGGACCGGGCCACGACGATGAGCCTCATCAAGGACTACGGCCCCTCCGAGTCGCAGATCCCGACCGTCTCGCATCACGGCGAGATCCCGTCGGGCCAGCCGGTCTGCCAGATCACGATCGACGGCCGGGACGTGACGGCGGTGGTCGGCGAGTCGGTCCTGCGGGCCGCCCAGCGCGCGGGCTTCAACGTGCCGACGCTGTGCGACGACGAGAAGCTCGCACCGGCGGCCGCGTGCCGGATGTGCCTGGTCGACGTCGCGGGCTACGACCGACCGCAGCCGAGCTGCCATCTGCCGGTCGAGGCCGGGATGAACGTCACGGCGACGAGCGACGGCCTCTTCTCGATGCGCAAGCAGAACCTCGAATACATCCTCTCGGACCACAACGCCTACTGCATGCCGCCGTGCCAGGTCGGCTGCCCGACGCACATCGACATCCCGGGCTACCTCGAGCTCATGGCGAAGGGACAGCACGTCGAAGCCGCGCGCTTGGTGAAGGAAGTCCTCCCGTTCCCGTACGCGCTCGGGCTGGTCTGCCCGGCCCCCTGCCAGGAGGTCTGCCGCCGGGGCCTCGTCGAAGAGGAGATCGCGATCCGGCAGTGCCACGGCTACGGCGGCGAGCTCTCGCTCGAGATGGACACCGCACCGACGCCGTTCCCGCAGGAGCCCGCGACCGGGAAGCGCGTCGCCGTCGTGGGCGCCGGTCCGGCCGGCCTCACGGCGGCGTACTACGCGGCGCTCAAGGGTCACGCCGTCACGGTGTTCGACATGATGGAGAAGCAGGGCGGCATGCTCCGCTACGGCATCCCGGAGTACCGGTTGCCGAAGGTGAAGCTCGACAAGGAGCTCAACTCGGTGTGGCAGCTGCGCGACACCGAGTTCAAGGGCGGGAAGAAGCTCGGGCGCGATTTCACGATCGACGATCTGTTCGCGCAGGGCTACGACGCCATCTTCCTCGGCATCGGCGCCTGGACCAGCAACGAGCTGCGGATCCCGGGCGAGGATCTGCCGGGCGTCATCGAGGCGATCAACTACCTCCGGCAGAACGCGTCCGGTGACCCGGTGCCGGTCGGGCAGGGGAACAAGGTCGTCGTGCTCGGTGGCGGGTTCACCACCTTCGACTGCGCGCGCACCTCGCGCCGCCTCGGCGCCGACGTCACGGTCGTCTACCGCCGCTCCCGCAAGGAGATGGGCGCGCACTACACCGAGGTCGACGACGCCGAGCACGAGGGGATCAAGCTCGAGTTCTTCGCCGCTCCGGTGCGGATCGTCGAGAAGAACGGCCGCGCGGGCGGCGTCGAGTTCCAGCGGATGGCCCTCGGCGAGCCGGACGCGAGCGGCCGCCGCCGGCCGGTCCCGATCGACGGTTCCGAGTTCGTCATCGACTGCGACACGGTCATCCCCGCCATCGGTCAATCCCCGGTCCTGGACTGGATGGAGACGACCCCCGGCATCCGGAAGACCCGCCGCGAGACGCTCATCGCGAATGGCGCGCTCATGACCGACCGACCCGGCGTGTTCGCCGGCGGCGATGCCCAGATGGGTCCGGTCACCGTCATCCAGTGCGTCGCGCAGGGCAAGCTCGCCGCGAAGGCGATCGATCGCTACCTCGCCGGCGAGGACATGGCCCGCGTGGCCGAGGAGATCCGCGAGGAGGAGAAGGTCCCCGAGCTCATCGACATCGTGCCGTACAAGCCCGAGGAGCCGCAGGTCCGCATGCCGTTCCTCCCGTTCGCGGACCGCGTGAAGAGCTTCCAGCTCATCGAGAAGGGCTACGACAAGGCGGCCGCCGAGAAGGAGGCCGCGCGCTGCCTCCAGTGCGTCTGCCCCGACGTGGGGCGCTGCCACCTCCAGCGGCTCTCGCTCGAGCACGGTCTCACCGAGAACAAGTTCCACCGGGCCGAGCCGGTGGACTTCCACGACTACGAGTACGACTTCAGCCACGACTTCATCCTTCGCGACCTCAACAAGTGCATCAACTGCACGCAGTGCGTGCGGATCTGCCGCGACGTCATCGGCGCGAACTGCTACGGCCTCATGGGCGCCGGCTACGACTCGATCGTCACCACCCCCTGGAACGTGTCGCTCAGCTACACCGACTGCGTCTCGTGCGGCGCGTGCGCCGAGACCTGCCCGACCGGCGCGCTGATGATGCGCGAGCGCGACCTGCAGACCTACGAGCTCGACGTCGTGCGCTGCATCTACTGCGGCGACTGCGTCGAGGTGTGCCCGCACGGCGCGCTCGGCGAAACGCCGAACTTCGAGCTCTCGACCTACCAGCGCTTCGGCGTGACCGTCCTGGCGAAGGAAGAGCTCGCGTCGGCGCGCATGTGGAAGCCCTCTGAGCACATCCCGCTCGCCGACGAGTCGAAGCGCGACTCGATCCGGCCCCCCGAGATCCGTCCGCCGGGCCCGCCGCGCTGGAACGCATAGCCGCGGCCGACCGGCGCCTCGCCTGGGACGCCTGCCTGAACCTCCGCGACCTCGGCGGTCTCCCCACGGCCACTGGCACGACGAGACCGGGGGCCGTCGTCCGTGGGTCCGCCATCGGAGAGCTGTCGGCCGCCGGCCGTGACGCGATGCGTCGCCACGGCATCCGCACCGTCGTCGATATCCGCAGCCCCGACGAGATCGTCGAACGCGCGAGCCCCTACGCCGCGGGCGCAACGTACGTGCACGCGCACTTCGCGCTGGGGCGCACGATGCAGATCGATCAAGCCGCCCTCGCAGGGACGATGTCCGCCGAGCTCGCGCGGCTCGCCGGTCCGGCCAGTGGGTTGGCCGACGTGATCCGAGCGATCGCGCGGGCGGAGCCGGGGGTCATGGTCCATTGCGTCGCCGGACGTGACCGGACCGGGTTCATGGTTGCGGTCGTGCTGGCCGTGATCGGCGTGGGCGACGACGACATCGTCGCGGACTTCGTCGCGAGCGACGCCGAGCTGGAGCCGGAGTATCGGCGCTACATCGCGGAGCACCCCGGGGACGAGGCCGACCTCAGGGCGGCGATCGGGAGGCGCGCCGCGACGATGCGCAGCGTGCTCGCGGCACTTCGGGCCGGATACGGACACGCCGGCGGATACCTCCGCGCGGCCGGGGTGTCCGACGCGGACATCGACCGGCTGGGCGCGAAGCTCCTCGCATGACGCTCCGCGACCGGCTCGTCGCGCGGATCCGCGCGCGCGGGCCGATCACGTTCGCGGACTTCATGGACGCGGCGCTCTACGACCCGCAGGACGGCTACTACACGGCGCACGCGGCGATCGGATTCGACGGCGCGGACTTCCTGACCTCGCCGGAGCTCGGACCGGCGTTCGGCCGGGCCCTCGCGCTCGCAGCCATCGACTGCTGGAGCGGGATCGGCAAGCCGGCGCAGTGGGATCTGGTGGAAGCAGGCGCGGGCCGGGGGATCCTCATGCGCGACCTCCTCGACGCGCTCGGCAAGGAGCGCGGCGAGGCCGCGCGCACCGCGCGCCCGGCGATCGTCGAGGTGTCGCCACGGCTGCGGGAGCAGCAGGCCCTTGCGCTCGAGGGACGCGAGCTGCGTTGGGCCTCGGTCGCGCGATCGCTCGCGCCGATCCGCGGCGTCGTCTTCGCGAACGAGGTGCTCGACGCGTTCCCGGTGCACGTGATGGTCCGGGCCGACGACGGCGTGCGCGAGGTCTACGTCGACGCGAAGGAGGGGGCGCTCGTCGAGACCCTGCGGGCGCCGAGTCACCCCGACCTGCGCTTCCGGGTGCCCGACAGCCTGCCGGTCGGCGGACGCTGGGAGGTGAGCCTCGGCGCCGAAGGCTGGGTCGCGCAGCTCGCCGCGGCCCTCGTCCAGGGCTACGTCGTGATCATCGATTACGGCGGCGAAGAGGCGGACCTGCTCGCGCGCGGCGGGGCCGGGACCGTCCGTGGGTTCTCGCGGCACCGGCTCGTGGCCGACGCCCTCGCCGCACCCGGCGCCCACGACCTCACCGCGAGCGTGAACGTGACGGCGATCCGCCGTGCCGCCGAGGGCGCGGGGCTCACGCTCGCCGGGATGACCACGCAGCGTGATGCGCTCATCGGCCTCGGCGTGCGCGAGGCCTACGGCCGGCCGACCGATCCGCTGGACCAGCTGCGGGCGGCGAGCAAGCGCTCCGCCATCGACGTGCTCCTTGAGCCGAACGGTCTCGGGGCGTATACCGTGCTCTGCTTCGCGAAGGATGCTCCGGCCGGCGGACTGCGCTTCCTGCAGCGGCCCGATGGGCGATAAACTGACGGCTCGCGGGCTCTTAGCTCAGTTGGTTAGAGCGTTGCCTTGACATGGCAAAGGTCACTGGTTCGAGCCCAGTAGAGCCCACCCGTACGTCGCCGGCAGGGGCGCCGGACCACGTCACTGCCGGCGCGCGGCCGCGGCGGGAGCGGTGGCATGCGACGTGCCGCAACGGCCGCCGGAGGGTCATGAGTGAAGGACGAGGCGACGCGTCCCGCGATGCCCGCGGACCTCGGCGCGAGCGAACGCGGCCACGAGGTCGCCTACTACGAGCACAGCCAGTTCCTGATCGACCGGGTCGGCGAGTTCCTGGCCCCCGGCCTGACGGCGGGCGAGGCGGTCGTCGTCGTGGCGACGCCGAAGCACGCCGATCTCATCGAACACGAGCTCATCCGGCGAGGGATCGACCTCGACCGGGCCCGGCGTGACGGCTACTTCGTCAGCCTCGACGCGGTCCAGACGCTGACCCAGATCATGACCGACGGCCGCCCGGATCCGGTCCTGTTCGCGTCCGTGGTCGGCGGCGCGATCGAGCGGGCTCGAGCCCAGGCGAAGGCCCCGATCGTCCGCGCGTTCGGCGAGATGGTCGCGGTCCTGTGGGCCCGTGGCCGGCCGGACGCCGCGCTCGCGCTCGAGGACGTGTGGAACGACCTTCTCGGACACCACCCGTTCTCGCTCCTCTGCGGCTACCCGCAGACCGGCCTGAAGCCGGGGGAGGCCCAGGAGGTCAGCGCGCGGCACACGTCCACGCGCGCGCAGGCGAAGGGACGGCTCTCGGCGTAACGATCGACCGCGGCGCCGCTACTGCGGACGCGTGACGTCGATCGTCGTCGTGACCGAGACCGTGCCGACGTCGAAGCGGAAGGTGTAGCGACCGACCCCCGGCTGATCCGTCACCGCGGTCTGGAAGGTCACGCTCGCCGAGCCATCGGCTCCGGCGTTGACGAATGCGCTCTTCGGCACGCCCGCGGGGTTCGTGATCGTCTCCGTGATCCGGGACCCTGCGGGAAAGCCCGTGAGCTGGAGCAGCCACATCGAGCCGAGCGGCCCGGTGCTTGCGGGCAGGATGCTGACCTTCGCGCCGGCCAGAGGCCGGGCCGGCGGATGCGTCGTGGCGGCAGCCGTCGGCGCCTCCGGGGCTGCTGGCGGGGCAGTGGTGGCCGCGGCGCTCGCTGCGGTCCCGCTCGTCACGCGTACCGAGGGCGCCGCGGACGCGGCTGGGGCGACGGCCGGCGCGCCGACCGCGGCGTTGACGTCGCAGCCGATCAGGACCATCGCGAGGATCGCCGTCGCGACCAAACCAGGGTGCATGGCGGGCAGCGTACGGACAGGACCGTGGGTACCGGGCAGGCGTACTTTCGCGCGGTACGGCCGCAGCCGAACGGCGGGCCGGTGGCCCGGGCTCGCGGGGCTGCCGCCGCTCAGCGAGTGGTCGGAGCACGCGGACGAGCTGCTGTCCTAGGCCCGACGATCGCCCGCTGCGTGGACGAGCTCCATGGCGCGCAGGGTCGCTTCACGATCGCCCCGCTCGACCTTCGGCAGCAGGGTCATCGCCTCGTCGCGCATCCGCTGGAGCTGCGCCGCCCCGACGTGCGTCCGCTCGGCCCAGACGACGTTGGCGACCAGGTCGATCAACGCCTGCATGGCGGCTTCGCGGCCCAGGTGGGGATCCGACAGCGAACGCATACCAGCGGTACCGCAGTGCGCGTGCCCGGTGGTCCTGGGTGCGCCGGTTCGTTAGGCATCCGTCGCGCTTCAGCTGGGCGGCTGGCCCTGCGAGGTAGAGTCGAGGCGATGCCGCAGCTTGCACCCGGCGACACGGCCCCGCGATTCTCGCTGCCCGATCAGGACGGCCAGGCGATCTCGAGCGACGCCCTGAAGGGCAGGTCGGCGGTCGTCTACTTCTATCCGGCCGACGACACGCCGGGCTGCACGACCGAGGCCTGCCAGTTCAACGACAACCTCCAGCAGTTCGAGCAGGCGGGTGTGCCGGTGGTCGGCATCTCCCCGGACGCGCCCAGCTCGCACGTGAGATTCCGGAACAAGTACGGGCTGCGGTTCACGCTGCTCTCCGATCCCGCCCACCGGACGATGGCGGCGTACGGCGCGTGGGGCGATCGCCCGGGCCGCGGTGAGGGTGTCATCCGGTCGACGGTCCTGCTCGCGCCTGACGGCACCGTCAGGCGAACCTGGTACGGGGTGAAAGCCGACGGGCACGCCGCGGAGGTCCTCGCAGCCCTCGCGACCGAGCCGGGCGTCCCCCGAACGGGGTAGGGCACCCGTCGGAGCGCGCCGAGCCTCATACCAACGAGGTAGCGGGTCTCCCCCTGGACGCCGATGGCCGCGAGCGTCCTGGCGCGGATAGTTCCTCACAGACCAGCCGCCCGCGAGGCGAACGATCCGGCGAGGCGGCGATGAGAGGAACAGCAGATGCGCAAGTCAGGGATCCTGCTCGCCGGCATGGCGCTCTCGGCGCTCGTGCTGATCGGTCTCACCGTCACGTCGGACCGGTCGAGCGCGAGCTTCACGGCCACCACGACGAACCCGGCCAACTCGTTCGGGTCGGCGACGCTCACGATGTCGAACGACAAGAGCGCGGCGGCATCGCTGGTGAACCTCTCGAACATGGTCCCCGGTGACACGGCGAACCGCACGGTGGTCATCTCGAACACCGGCAACGTCCCCTTCACCTACACCGGGTCGATCAGCGCGACCGCGAACACGCTCCTCTGGAGCGACACGACGAACGGCATCCAGGTCACGGTGAAGCGCGGCGCGACGACCCTCTACACCGGTGCGCTCAAGAGCATGAGCCTCGGCGCCTCGCCGACGATCGCCGCCGGCGGCACCGACACGCTGACCTTCGACTTCTCGCTGCCGACGGCCGCGGGCAACACGTTCCAGAGCCTGACCCAGGACTTCACGATCACGTACACCTCGACCCAGCTCGCCGGTGCGGCCCGCTAGCCCTACCGCGTCAGACCCTCCGCTGGTGGCGGCGCTCCCGTTCCTTCCCGGGAGCGCCGCTTCGTGTGTCCCCCGGGTCGGGTAGGGTCAGCGAGATGGCGACCGACCTCGCGACGACGCTCCTGATCGCGCCCGACGCGCAGGTGCTGCTGCTCAACGCGCCCATCGGCTACGCGAAGAAGCTCGCGCCCCTTCCCGCGGGCGCGTCGATCACCAACAGACGCGGCACGCCGGCCGACGTCGCGATCGTGTTCGTCCGCGACAGCGCCGAGCTCAGGCGGTTCGCGCCGTCGTTCGGCGCGCTCGAGGAGGACGCGGTCCTGTGGGTCTGCTACCCGACCGGCGGTGCCACGGCCGGCACCGACCTCGACCCGGACGCGCTGCACGAGGCGTTGGCGAAGCACGAGCTCGCCGGCGTGATGCTCGTGGCCCTCGACGAGACCTGGTCGGCGATGCGGTTCCGGGCTCCCGAGGACGCCGGGAGCTAATATCTCGCCAGCGCGACGACACGGACAGTGCCCTCAGCGAACGATCGCCGAGCGAGCCGGGACAGTGGAAGCCGGCGCGGTCCGGCTGAGGGAGACCACCGCCGAGCGCCGACGAAATGAGCGCCCCGGGCTCACGGCCTCGAGCGGAGGCGGCGAAGCCGCTGTGAGAGCAGCCTTGAGCGGACGCGGCCGAAGGCCGCGGTGAGAATGGGGAAGCTGGGTGGAACCGCGAGCCCGGTGACCGACCGGATCTCGTCCCAGTGATGGCCACATCACGAGGAGGACGAGATGGCCCAAGCCAAGAACAGGACCGGCTCGCTGTCACGCAAGGCCGACCATGGACCCGACGACCTCTATGCGCTGCGCCACTCGACCGCGCACGTGATGGCGGGCGCGGTGCTCGAGCTCTTCCCTGAGGCGAAGTTCGGGTTTGGGCCGCCCGTGACCGACGGCTTCTACTACGACTTCGATCTGCCCCGTGCGCTCCAGCCGGACGACCTCGCGAGGATCGAGGAGCGGATGCGCGCGATGGTCAGCCAGGACGTCCCATTCGAGCGGAGCGAGCTCGACGTGCCCGAGGCCCTGAAGCTGTTCGGGGAGAAGCACCAGGACTACAAGGTCGACCAGATCCAGAAGCTCGATGAGACGATCGAGAACGGGAAGGTCGGCATCTACACCCACGACGCCTTCGTCGACCTCTGCCGCGGCCCCCACGTCGAGCGGACCGGGAAGATCGGGCCGTTCAAGCTCATGTCGGTCGCCGGGGCCTACTGGCGCGGGGACGAGCACAACGCCCAGCTCCAGCGCATCTACGGCACGGTCTGGCCGACCCAGGCCGAGCTCGATGCGTACCTCGAGCGGCTCAAGGAGATCGAGCGCCGCGACCACCGGACCCTCGGCCGCGACCTCGAGCTGTTCCGCATCGACGAGGAGCTCGGGTCAGGGCTCGTCCTCTGGCTTCCGAACCTCGCGATCGTCCGCGAGGAGCTCGAGACCTGGTGGCGGGCGGAGCATCGCAAGCGCGGCTACACGCTCGTCTACACGCCACACATCGCGAGCGAGAAGATCTACCAGCGCTCGGGGCACCTCGAGAAGTACGGCGACAACATGTACGGCCCGCTGCTCCTGGAGGACGCAGCGCGGGGGGACGGCGGGGGGCATCGCCCCCCGCCTAGCGCGTTCTGGATCAAGCCGATGAACTGCCCCGGGCACATCAAGGTCTTCCAATCGAAGATCCACTCGTACCGCGAGCTCCCGCTGCGGATCGGCGAGCTCGGCACGGTCTATCGCTACGAGCGGGGCGGCACCCTCCACGGGATGCTGCGCGTCCGCGGCTTCACCCAGGACGATTCGCATATCTTCTGCACGTGGGGCCAGGCCCAGGACGAGATCGGGAAGGTCTTCGATCTCGCGATGGAGTTCCTCTCGATCTTCGGCTACACCGATCCGGCGATCTACCTCGCGACCCGGCCAACGATTCGCCTGGGCACCGACGACCTCTGGGACAAGGCGGAGGACGCGCTCCGCACGGCCCTCGGCGTGCGCGAGGTGCCCTACCAGATCGACGAGGGCGGCGGCGTGTTCTACGCGCCGAAGATCGACATCAAGATGCGCGACGCCATCGGGCGCGAGTGGCAAGGCCCGACCATCCAGATCGACCTCAACCTGCCCGAGCGGTTCGACGTGACGTTCGTGAACGAGCAGGGCCAGCGCGAGCGCGCGGTGATGATCCACCGCGTCCTCTTCGGCAGCCTGGAGCGCTTCGTCGGCGGTCTCATCGAGCACTACGCCGGCAACTTCCCGCTGTGGCTCGCCTGGGAGCAGGTGGCGATCATCCCGGTCCGCGAGACCGCGCGCCCCTACGCCGAGGAGATCGCCGCGATGCTCCGCGGGCGCGGGCTCCGCGTCGGTCTCGAGGCGCAACCGGGTGACCTGCGTTCCCGGATCAAGGAAGCCACGGAGCGCAAGGCGAACTACATCCTCGTCGTGGGCGACCGTGAGGCCGACGCCCGGCAGGTCTCGGTCCGCCGGCGCGGCTCGCGTGACGAGGAGCGCGGTGTCGCGCTCGACACGATCGTCGAGCGGCTCGTCGCGGAGCGCGACGACAAGCGGCTTCCGCCGGACTTCGTGCGGCCCGAGGGCGCGCCGACGCTCATGGCCGACGCCTGAGCCTCCCGGCGCTCGGTGGAGCGCGCGTGACGCTCCGCCCGATGACCATGGCCGACCTGCCGCACCTGACGCGGTGGGGGAGTCAGCCCGACTTCCGCTGGATGCAGTGGGGCATGCCGCCCGGTCGGTGGGCGGATGAGGACGCCCGGAAGTGGATCGAGTTCATGACCCGCGACGGCGAATCCGGCGCGTGGGTGATCGACCACGGTGGGCGGCCGGTGGGCTTCGCGAACTTCCGCGACGTGAAGCCGAAGGCGAGGAGCTGCGAGATCGGCATCGGCATCGGCGAGCCGGCGCTCTGGGGCGGGCATCTCGGGCGCGAGGCCCTTCAGCTCGAGGTCGCGTACCTCCAGCGGGAGCTCGGGATGCATCGCATCGGTCTGTCCGTCATCGCGCACAACGACCGCGCGATCTGGATGTACAAGAGCCTCGGGTTCGTCGTCGAGGGTATCGAGCGCGACGGCATCGCACGGGGCGACGTGTTCCTCGACGACGTGAAGATGGGCCTGGTCGAGGGGAAGGGGCGGCCGGACTTCGACCCGCGGCCGGTCACGCTCGAGGGCGAGCATGTCCGGCTCGAGCCACTGCGGATGGAGCACGCCGCCGCGCTCTTCGCCGCGGGCGACGAGGACGACATCTGGCTCTGGGTGCTCCCGCGGCCCAAGGGCCGGGCCGGCTACGAGACGTACATCCGGTGGGCCCTCGACCAGACGATCCTCGGACAGCAGCTGCCGTTCGCGGTCGTGCGGCGGGCCGACGGCGAGCTCGTCGGGACCACCCGCTACGCGCACATCGACCCGCCCAACCACACCCTCGAGATCGGCTACACCTGGTACGGCAAGGGCGCCCGGCGGACGCCGGTCAACACCGAGTCGAAGTACCTCCTGATGGCGCACGCATTCGAGACCCTCCGCGCGAACCGGGTGTGGCTGCAGACCGACAAGCGGAACCAGCGGTCGCAGGACGCCATCGCCCGGATCGGCGCGGTGCGGGAGGCCGAGCTCCGAAACGAGCGCATCCTGGCCGACGGCCGCCTCCGCACGAGCGTCCTGTTCAGCGTGATCGTGGAGGACTGGCCGGCCGTCAAGCGGCGCCTTCAGGGTTTCCTGGGCAGGTGATATCCTTTCGGTCTGATCAACACGTCTTCTGACCGCGGAGCGGGCCGATAGCTCCCGAGCTCCGCATCAACGACCAGATCCGCGTTCCCACCGTCCGCCTCATCGGCGCCGACGGGTCCCAGCTTGGGGTCGTACCGACACCGCGTGCCCTTCAGCTCGCCCAGAGCGAAGGCTGGGACCTCGTCGAGATCGCCCCGAACGCGACGCCTCCGGTGGCCAAGATCCTCGACTTCGGCAAGTACCGCTACGAGGAGCAGCAGAAGGCCAAGGACGCGAAGAAGAAGCAGAAGGCCGTCACCTGGAAAGAGATCCGGATGGCGCCGAAGATCGACGACCACGACATCGAGACGAAGATCAAGGCCGCGCAGCGGTTCCTCGATGAGGGCGACAAGCTCAAGGTCACGGTCCGCTTCCGCGGCCGCGAGATGGCCCACCCCGACCGTGGCCGCGCACTCCTGCTCGCGGTCGGCGACAAGCTCAAGGACCACGGCGTGATCGAGCGCATGCCGCTGCTCGAAGGCCGCCAGATGATCATGGTCATGAACCCGGTCCGGGCGCCGCAGGTGCAGAATGCCCCGAGTGGCGGACCGGCGGTCGTTGGTGGGCCGGCGGGGGCGTCGGTCCCTGCGACCAACTCACCGGCTCCATCCGCGCCGCGTCCGGCGGCTCTCGTGCCGCAGGCTCAACGGCCGCCGGCCCCAACGCCCCCGCCGGCTCAAACACCATCCGCGGCACCCACTCGGCCGGCTCCGGCTCGTCCTGCAACGGGGAACCGCGTACACTAGGTCTCCCACCTCGCGCAAGGAGTCGGTATCACTGTGCCCAAGCTCAAGAGCCACAGCGGCGCGAAGAAGCGGTTCAAGATCACCGGCTCGGGCAAGATCGCCCGGGCGAAGGCCTTCAAGGGCCACTTGAACGCGCACAAGTCGCCGCAGCGCAAGCGCCGCCACGCAGGCAAGGGCCTCGTGGACAAGGCAGACGTGCGCCTCGTGCGCAAGCTGCTGCCGAACATCGGCCGGTAGGGAAGAGATGTCACGGGTGAAGCGCGGCGTCGCCGCGCACAAGAAGCACAAGAAGCTCCTCCACGAGGCCGAAGGCCGCCGCGGCACGAAGCGCAAGCTCGTCCGCCCGGCGCGCGAAGCCGCGATCCACGCGCTGTCGTACGCCTATCGCGACCGCCGCGCGCGCAAGGCGCAGTTCCGCGCCCTGTGGATCGCCCGGATCAACGCGGCGTCGCGCGAGGCCGGCGTCTCGTACAGCCGCCTCATGTCGGCGCTGCGCCAGGCTGACGTCGGGCTCGACCGCAAGATCCTCGCGGAGATGGCGGTCAACGACCCGAAGATCTTCCGTCACTACGTGGACCTGGTCAAAGCGAACACGCTGAAGTCGGAGCCCAAGCAGAGCTAGGCGCAGGCCTTGTGGAGGCCGAAGCGGCGAGCCGCTTCGGACGACACGAGCAGGATGGAGAGCAGTACCGAGAGGACGCTCGACAGAGACGGTCGGCCATTCGAACCACGCGGAATGCACTGAGAGCCGATCGCGAGAGGGTCATCGGGAATTCGCTCCGGAGCCGATCGGTGAGCAAGCCGGTCCGGGTTGAGCCCGATAGCGCTCAGAACGAAGTGTCGGTCGCATGGACCGGAACACGGGTGGTACCACGGAGGTCAGCCTTCGTCCCGAGCGGGCGAAGGCTTTTTGATCGCCGGAATGGGAGGCGCGCGTGGCTGACGAGCTCGGCGAGCTGACGAAGCGCGCGCGGCAGGAGGTCGCCGACGCGGCGGACGAGGCGACCCTCGAGACCGTCCGCGTGCGCTACCTCGGGCGCAAGGACGGCGAGCTCACCGCACGCATGAAGGCCGTGAGCGGCCTCCCGGCCGCGGAGCGCCCTGCCGCGGGTGCCGCGCTGAACACCGCGAAGTCCGAGCTCGAAGCCGCCATCGCCGAGCGCGAGCGGGCGCTCCGCGCCGCGAGCCTCGATCGCAGCCTGACCGCGGGCGCGTTCGACCTGACGCTTCCCGGCCGGCCAACTCGGCTCGGCAGGCTGCATCCGATCTCGCGCACGATCCGCGACATCTCGCGGATCTTCCTCGGCTTGGGCTTCGAGTCGGTCGAGGGGCCCGAGATCGAATGGGATTACTACAACTTCGAGGCGCTCAACATCCCGGCCGGCCATCCGGCGCGCGACAAGTTCAACACGCTCTGGGTCGCCCAGGACGCCACGGACGTCCTGTCCATCGCTCGCACGGGCACCGGCGGCTCGGTCGCGCGCGGCGGCGGCGCGCCTGACATGGGTCCGATGCTGTTCCGCACCCACACCTCGCCGATGCAGGTCCGCACGATGGAGCAGCGCAAGCCGCCGATCCGGATCATCGTCCCCGGGCGCTGCTACCGGGTCGAGGCCACTGATGCCACGCACGAAAGCGTGTTCTTCCAGTACGAGGGGCTCGCGATCGACGAGCGGATGTCGATGGCCGATCTGAAGGGCGTGCTGTACAGCTTCGCGCGCCAGCTCTTCGGCGGCGAGCGCACGGTCCGATTCCGTCCCGATTACTTCCCGTTCACCGAGCCGTCGGCGGAGATCGCGTTCGACTGCTTCGTCTGCGACGGCGCAGGCCAGACGGACGGCGCCCGCTGCGCGACCTGCGCCGGTGCGGGCTGGATCGAGGCCGCAGGCTGCGGCATGGTGCACCCCGAGGTGCTGCGGCGCGTCGGCTACGACCCGTCGAAGTACCAGGGCTTCGCGTTCGGTGGCGGCGTCGAGCGCCTCGCGATGCTGCTCACCGGGACCCCGGACATCCGGTTGTTCCACCAGAACGACCTGCGTTACCTGGAGTCCGTGTAATGCCGACGATCCGGGTGCCGGTCTCGTGGCTGACGGAGTATGCCGACGCGCGCGGCTCGGCGGATGAGATCGCCCGCCAGCTGCACATGAGCGGCACCGAGGTCGACCGCATCGAGCGGCCCGGCGGCGGCTGGGAGCACGTGTGGGTCGGCCGCGTGACGAAGCTCGAGAAGCACCCGAACGCCGACACGCTGCTGCTCGCCACCGTCGAGTACGGCGCCGGCCGCACCAAAACGGTCGTCACCGGCGCGCCAAACCTCACCGAAGGCGACGTCGTGCCGTACGCCGAGGTCGGGGCGCGGCTGCGCGACGGGCATGGGGACGGCTGGCTCACGCTCGCGCCGAAGAAGATGCGCGGCATCATGAGCGAGGGGATGGTCTGCTCGGCGAAGGAGCTCGGCCTCGGCGACGATCACGAGGGCATCCTCATCCTCGACCGGGCGCTCACCGTCGGGCGGCCGCTCGCGGACGCGCTCGGCGATCCGGTGCTCGTGCTCGAGCTGCAGCCGAACCGTCCCGACTGCATGGGGGTGGCGGGCGTGGCCCGCGAGCTCGCCGCGGTGCAGCGGGTCGCCCTGAACGAGCCACCGCTGGCGAAGCTCCGTTACGACCTCGATCCCACGCGCCTGGGTGTGCGGATCGACGACCCGGATGGCTGCCGGCGCTTCGGCGCCGCGCTCCTGGAGAACGTGACCATCGGGCCGTCGCCCACGTGGATGCAAGATCGCCTGGTCGCCGCGGGGATGCGGCCGATCCACAACGCGGTCGATATCACCAACTACGTGATGCTCGAGCTCGGCCAGCCGCTCCACGCGTACGACGCGGACCGGTTGAAGGGCAACGCGCTCGTCGCCCGCCGCGCCCACGCGGGCGAGTCGCTCCGCACGCTCGACGGGGTCGACCGGCTGCTCACGCCCGACGTGCTCGTGATCGCCGACGCGGAGCGGTCGCTCGGGATCGCGGGGATCCTCGGCGGCGCCGACAGCGAGATCCGTCCAGGCACGACCCGCATCGCGCTCGAGTGCGCGAGCTTCGAGCCGCGCGGCATCGACCGCACGGCGCAGAAGCTCGGCCTGTCGCAGCAGAGCGCGGCCAGCGCCCGGTTCCGGCTCAACCTCAGCCCGGATCTCGTCCCGCTCGCGCTCGCGCGCGCGGTCGAGCTGCTGGTGGAGCACGCCGGGGCGAAGGTCGTCGGCGCGACGGATGTGTACCCGAAGCCGTGGCACCGGGCGAACATCAAGCTCCGGTTCAGCGATATCACCCGGATCCTCGGCGTCGAGTTCCCGCGCGAAGAGTCGCTCGACGCGCTCGCGCGCCTCGGATTCCAGTACGCCGAGTCCGGCGACACGTTCGTCGTGACGCCGCCGCCGATCCGCACCGATATCGCGATCACCGAGGACGTCGTGGAGGAGGTCGCGCGCATCGTCGGCTACGACCGCATTCCCATCCGCGTCCCGGACGGCCCGCTCCCGCTGCACGAGCGGCACCCGCTCGAGGAGCTGCGCGAGCGGGTGCGCGACCGGCTGGTCGGCTTCGGCCTGCAGGAGGTCGTGTCCTACTCGCTCATCGATCCGGCCTGGCTCGAGCGGCTCACGCCGGACGGCACGCCGCTCACCGCGGATGCCATCCGGGTCCAGAACCCGACCGCCGCGTCGCAGTCCGTGGCGCGGCCCACGCTCCGCGCGAGCCTGCTCGATACCGCGGCGCGCAATCTCAAGCACCGCGACGGCGTCGCGATCTTCGAGATCTCGCCGGTCTACCTGCCGCGCGCGGGCGACCTCCCCGAGGAGCGCTGGACCATCGGGCTGCTCGTCGCCGGCCGCGCTGACGACCAGACGTGGCTCACCCAGCCGCGTACGTGGGACCGCTC